>JBDSLP010000106.1:0-28258 GCA_039916325.1 Nakamurella sp.
GCCGGCGTCGTCGGGAACGTCCCCGGGTCGAGGCCGGCGCCGCTGACGGCGTCAACGACGGCCAGGTCCGGGTGTCGGCGTGGGTGTCAATCCCTTTCAGTCGGGTGTATCGCTCTGACACGATGGACGTTGCGGCCCCTCTTCTCGGGGCTGGAAACCGACGTCGCCGCACCGACCGAGGGTGGACAGATCCTGGGCCGAGCAGTCACGCGTGGCGGGTCTGAGAATGCACCCCAGGTCGAAAAAGGGCCCCTGAGCTGGACTTTTGAGTCTGGTCAGGGGCCCTTCAACTGCGGTGGCGGTGGGATTTGAACCCACGGAGCGCTTTCACGCTCACACGCTTTCGAGGCGTGCTCCTTAGGCCGCTCGGACACGCCACCGCGAAGCACTTTACCGGAGCCCTGTGGTCGGAAGAACCATCCTCAACCGGGATCGACGTCCCGATGGCCCGCGAAGAAACTCCGCAGGAGCGCCGCGCATTCCTCCGCCAGCACTCCGCCGACGACCTCCACCCGGTGCGCCAGGCGGCGGTCGCGCAGGACATCCCACAGCGACCCGGCCGCACCGGTCTTGGGTTCCCAGCAGCCAAACACCAGCCGCTCGACGCGGGCCAGACCGATCGCGCCGGCGCACATCGTGCAGGGCTCGACCGTCACCGCCAGGGTGCAGCCGTCCAGCCGCCACTGCCCGCGCCGAGCCGCCGCTTCCCGCAGGGCCTCGATCTCGGCGTGCGCGGTCGGATCCCCCGCGGCTTCCCGGCGGTTGTGGCCGCGCCCGATCACCGCACCCGAGGAATCCCAGACCACCGCCCCGATCGGCACGTCACCGGACTCCAGCGACTGCACCGCCTCGGCGAGCGCCGCGGCGACCAGCGGCTCCAGCGACCGAGGCAACGGTCAGAGCTTGTCGATGACGCGCTGCAACTCGTCCTCGAAACCGGCCCGCCGGGCGATCACGACGAGTGACTCGTCGGGGTACATCTCGTCGTCGTCGACGATGATCTGCATCTCCTGCTCCGGGACACCGAGGTCGGCGAGGAGCGCCATGTCGCCCTCCGGCCAGGCATCGTCATCGACCTCGTCCTCGTCGGGGGTCTCGATGTGCAGCAGGTCGAGCACGTCTGCCGCCAGGTCGAAGTCCAGCGCCGCGGTCGCGTCGGACAGCAGCAGCGCCACCCCGCCGGGAACCGGGCGGATGACCACGAAGAATTCGTCCTCGACGCAGACCAGGCCGAACACCGCACCTTCGGTCGCAACCCGGCGCAGGCCGGTGATGATCCCGTCGAGGTCGTCCAACAGCTCAGGTGCCAACAGCGAGCAGCGCCATTGTCCTTCGGCGCGTACTACCGCCACAGCGAAACCGTCGGTGCTCACGCGGGGAACGGTACGCGGACGGCTGCATCCGGGCCAATGCGGCCGAGGTGCTGACCGCCGCGGCCCCGGTTCGACCTACCCGGCCGCCGAAAGCTGGCCGGGACGGGGCCGTTACGACAGGATTGGGATGAATCGCCGACTCGTCGCTGCCCCGGCAGAGTGAAGAGCCCACGAACTGGAGGCAGGATGTCGAATCCCCCGGCCGACGGCGCCCTGCCGCCGGTATGTGTGCTGGGCCTGGGGCTGATCGGCGGTTCGCTGCTGCGGGCCGCCCAGCCGGCCACCACCGTCTACGGCTGGTCGCGCAGCGCCGACACCCGCGCCGCGGCGGCCGCGGACGGCTTCACGGTCATCGACGACCTCGACGCCACCCTGGACCGGGCCTGCGAGGACGACGCCCTGATCGTGCTGGCCGCTCCGGTCACCGCCTTCCGACCGCTGCTCGAGCAGGTCAACGCCCGCGCCCCCCGAGCCCGGCTGACCGACGTCGCCAGCGTCAAGGGGGCGGTCGCCCGGTGGGTCGCGGAGCTGGCCCCCACCACACGCTTCGTCGGCTCGCACCCGATGGCCGGCACCCAGTTCTCCGGCTGGGAGGCGGGCTCCGCCGACCTGTTCACCGGGGCCGCCTGGGTGACCTGCCTGGACGAGGACGCCGCCCTCGCCGACTGGCTGCCGGTGGCCCGGCTCGGGCTCGCCGTCGGCAGCCGGGTGGTGCCCTGCGACGCGGCGGCGCACGACCGGGCGGTGGCCAGGGTGTCACACCTTCCCCACCTGATGGCCTGCGCGCTGGCCCAGGTCGGCGAGCTCGGCGGGGAACTCGCGATGTCGTTGGCCGCGTCGTCCTTCGCCGACGGCACCCGGGTCGCCGCCACCCGCCCCGAGCTGGTCCGGGCGATGTGTGAGAACAACGCCACCGCCCTCGTCGACGCGATGGACGACCTGCTCGCCGTGCTGGGGGTGGCCCGGGCGTCGTTGGCCTCCACCGGATCGCTGCAGAAGCTCACCACCGGCGGCCACCGGGCCCGGATGATCTTCGACGAACGCGGCACCGCCCTGCAGTCGGTGCAGCTCGACGGCGACGACCTCGTCGACCAGCTGCTGTCCGTCGGCTCGGCCGGTGGCCACGTGAGCGGCATCCACGGCAGCGACACCGCCCCGGTGGTGGACGCCCACTATCCGGATCCCGACGCGGCGGACTGACACCGGCGGACCCGGCGGACGGTTCCGCCGACCGCTGCACGGACCCGCTGAAGTGCGCAGATGCACGCCGACCCGACGGGAATGGCCCCGGCGGGTGGCACCACGGGTCGTATCCTGAGGCCATGCATCGACTCGGCGCGTTCCTCCGCACCTATTGGACCCGCGGCGTGCCGGGCCGCCCGACCCCGCGGTCGGCGCAGGTCCTGATGCTGCGGTGGTGGGTTGTCGCGCTGGCCTTCAAGCTCATCGGGTCGAGCTGGGACGTCAGCTGGCACTTCAAGTGGCTGCGCGACGACCTCGCCCCCCCGCACGTGATCAACACCGTCGGTACCGGCATCGCCGTCGTCCTCGTGCTGGTGCACTCGTTCACCGGCTACGGAGTGGACAGGCTGTCGCTGCGGATCATGCAGTGGGGCACGGCCGTCTTCCTGATCGCCGCCCCCATCGACGTCATCAACCACCGGGTCAACGGGCTGGACCTCACGGCCTGGTCGCCGTCACACGCGATGCTCTATCTGGGCACCGCGATCATGATCGCCGGCATCATCCGAGTCTGGTACCTGCGCTACCCGCGCGACGGCCGTTTCTCCTGGCAGTGGACCGCCGGTCTCGTCGCGCTGTTCGCTTTTTTCTTCGAGAACGCCCACTTCGCCCAGCTGCAGCAGGAATACGGCATCCTCGAGATGGCCTCCTGGTTCCGCGGCACCCCGTACGCCGAGGCCGAGCTGCTGAACTTCGCGGCCGGCCAGCTCGGCCGCGGGGTCGACGACATCGCGCTCGCGGGTTTCGCGCTGCCGATCCCGTCCTGGGTGTATCCGATCTGGGCGATGATCGTCTGTGTCCCGATCCTGATGGTCGCCCGGGTGATGGTCGGCAAGGTCTGGACGGCCACGGTCATCACCGGCGCCTACGTGCTGTACCGGGCGGTGATCTGGCCGCTGCTGGTGGTCGGCACCTTCCCGCCATCGGTGGTGCCGTTCTGGATGGTGCTGGTCGGGCTGGGCGTGGACGCGGTGTTCCTGCTCCGCGTCAACCTCTACCTGCGGGCCGCGGTCGGCGCGGTGGTGGTGACCGGCGTCGGATACGGGTCGTTGTGGCTGCAGAACGTGGTGTCCTCCACCCCGACCGATCTCGGCTCGATGGACGTCGCCCGGATGCGCAGCGCCTTCGAGAGCGGGCGGAACCTCGCCGTGGTGCCGGTCGACTACGGCTCGATCGTCTGGGCCGTTCCCGGTGCGTTGATCACCTGGCTGGTGATGACCTACCTGCTGAACCGTTGGACCGGGCTCGACACCCCGCGACCGCCGGCGGTGCTGATCACCTTCGCCGCCGAGCCGGCCCGTGGGCTGAACGGACTCCTCACGGGCGCGCCTCTCGACCCGCCGACCCCGCGGGCCGGCCATCGGCCGCGGGCCCGCTCCCACTGACGAACTAGTACGGGGCCGAGCGGGTGAGCACGACCGCGAGGCCGTAGGCCACCGCCATCACCATCAGCTCGAAGCCGCACCAGCGAGCCACCGCGGTCGGCTTGCGGTCGGCGATACGGACCAGCAGCCCACGCCGGACGCCTACTGCGAGGGCGGCGATGACCGCCACGCAGATCAGCTTCGCGATCATCAGCTGACCGTAGTGGGTGGTCCAGATCGACTCCGGCAAGGACTGCCGGATGTCCGCGGTCGCCAGCATCGACAGCCCACTGAACAGGCCGCTGGCCGCGACCACGAAGACGCAGTAGGTGGCGAGTCGGGAGAACCGGGGTAGGGCCACCGCCAGCAGTGCGGGGCGCCGGGCCAGGAAGATGATCGTCGCGGCGAGCCCGCCGACCCAGGCGGCCGCACCGATCAGGTGCAGCTCCATCGACATCATCATGAGGTCGTGGTAGATCCAGTCGGTCGCGTGCCCGGTGAGCGGGATCGGCAGCAGACCGAACGCGGCGATGCCCGCCCGGAGCTCGGCCGGTACCGACTCGCCGCGGCGCAGCGAGACCCGGCACAGCCACACCGACAGCAGGCCCATTCCCGCGACCAGCAGCAACCCCTTGCCGGCCGGCACCGCGACGACGTAGTTCCACACCAGGTCCGGTGAGGTCACGACGTACTGCAGGAACGACAACGGACCGGTGATCAGGTCCACCAGGGGTGACGTCCGGCTGGGGAAGTCGTTCGGATACACCTCCGCCGACACCAGCACCAGGCTGATCAGGGCCGCGGCAACCCAGGACCATGACGTCCACACGGCGATCCGGCGGGCCCGGATCATCACCGGTTCGGTGTGGTCGGGGTCGTCGAAGCCGAGGAACTTGGCCAGCAACGCCAACCCCATGGTCGCCACCACACTGATGTCCAGGAGCACCCGGAAGAACGGAATGCCGAACTTCACCGACGGCGAGGGCGCCGGAAGCCCGGGGATCGCAGCGGCGCCGGTGGCCAGTTCGGCGATCAGCGAGGTCGCCACCGCGACCAGCGCAAGGAGCACCGCGAACCACCCGGCGGAGGCGATCAGACCGGCAAACCGTGGCCGGGGCGTCGCAGGCGCGGGCCGGGATGGTCGGGTGGTCACCCGTCCATGGTGACAGGTCGGCATGTTCGCAGCCCCGTCGCAAGCCCCCGGTGCGGGATTCGCCACCGGACCGCGCCGATCGACGAAGCGTTGCGCCACGGTCCGCGGCGCCGGTTTTACCCCCCGTCGGGTGTTCCGTCCACAGACAACAAAAATTGTCGTTGACAACGAATGTTGTCGAGGGCACACTCCATCCATGGAACTCGCGGAGATGTTCGACTACATCGCCGATCTCGTCGCCGGGGCCGCCGAACGCCCCGGCGGCGACGACGAGGAGGCTTTCGAGCTCAGGAAGCTCGCCCTGGTCTCCCGCGCCCGGCTGGTCCTGGACATCATCGAGGGTCAGACCGTGCACAACCTGCGCACCACCATCCCGCAGACCAGCTACACCGAGATCGGCGACGCGCAGGGCATCAGCAAGCAGGCCAGCCGGATCCGACACACCAAGCTGGAGCAGGTGCTCAAGGTCCACCAGCTCGACGGCCGGCGGCACGCCATGGCCAAGGCGGTCGTGTCGGCCAAGCACCGCCGGGCCGCTCGCCCGTTGCGTCGGGCCCGTCGCCACGCCCCCTGACCCACCGCCACACCGCAGCCCACAAGACCCGAATCCACGACGACCGCCCCGGTCGTTGCGCGTCCCCGCACGTCCCCTCACGAGAAGGGCTCCACCACATGTCCGACCCCAAGATCGTCAGCAAGCACACCAACGCGTTCTTCGGCGCCTCGGTGCTGTTCATGGCGGTGACCGTGCTCTGGAACCTGGCGAACCTGTCGTTGCTCGAGGTCGCCATCCAGGACCGCTACACGATCGGCATGGGCATCCTGTGCTCCATGTTCGCCACCGTCGTCGTCTCCAAGGTTGTCCGCGACCGCGAGGAAGCCAACGACTTCGTGGCCGGCCTGCGCCAGGCCCGGTACGAAGAGGTGCTCGCCCAGGCCCCGGCTCCGGGGCTCGGCCACCTCTGAGCGGGTTCAGCGCCGGCGCTGCACCCGGGCGACGTCCCACACCGGCTCCGGCGTCTCGACGACCTTGCCGTCGGCGCCGAAGATCAGATAGCGGTCGAAGGTGCGGGCGAACGCACGGTCGTGGGTGACGGCCACGACACTGCCCTCGAACCGGAGCAGGGCGTTCTCCAGCTCCTCCACGGAGTGCAGGTCCAGGTTGTCGGTCGGCTCGTCGAGCAACAGCAGCGTCACACCTGACAGTTCCAGCAGCAGGATCTGGAAGCGGGCCTGCTGTCCCCCGGACAGCGTCTGGAACAGCTGCTCCGCGCTGCCGGCCAGTCCGTAGCGATCCAGCGCCTTCGAGGCGGGCTCCCGGCCGAGGCCGTCCCGCCGGTCGTCCCCGCGGTGCAGGATCTCCAACAGCGGTTTGCCGTGGAACTCCGGATGCGCGTGGGTCTGCCGGAAGTAGCCGGGGATGACCCGCGACCCGAGCTTCGCGAGTCCGCTGTGCCGGACCGGTTCCACCACCTCGTCACCCACCGGCCGGTGCTCGAGGTCCGGGTCGGACCCCCCGGACGCCAGCAGCCGGAGGAAGTGCGACTTGCCGGAGCCGTTGGCGCCGAGTACCGCCAGCCGCTCACCGAAGAACACCTCGAGGTGGAACGGCTGCATCAGGCCGGTCAGCTCCAGCCGTTCGCAGGTCACGGCGCGCTTGGCGGTCCGCCCACCCGACAGCCGCATGACCACCTTCTGGGTCAGCGGCACCGCCTGGGGTGGCCCGGCTGCCTCGAACTTGGCCAACCGGGTCATCGCCGCGGAGTAGCGCGACGCCAATCCGTCGTTGAACGCGGACTTGGTCTTGAGCATCAGGACCAGCGCCTTGAGCTTGGCGTGCTCCTCGTCCCAGCGGAGCTTGAGCTCCTCGAGTCGGGAGTTCCGGTCATCGCGGGCCGCGTGATAGGTCGCGAAGGAGCCACCGTGGACCCAGGACACCGCCCCGGCGATGCCCGGTTCCAACGTCACGATGCGGGTCGCAGCCCGGGACAGCAGCTCCCGGTCGTGGGAGATGAACAGGACCGACTTGGCCGTCTCGGCGAGCCTCTCCTCCAGCCAGACCTTGCCGGGCACGTCCAGGTAATTGTCCGGCTCGTCCAGGAGCAGCACCTCGGCCGGCGAGGCGAGCAGCAGCTCCAGCACCAGCCGCTTCTGCTCCCCGCCGGACAACGTCGACGCATCGCGGTACTGGGCCCGGTCGTACGGGACCCCGAGTGCGGCCACCGTGCACTTGTCGAACAGGTTCTCCTGCTCGTAACCGTGGACGTCGCCCCAGTCCGAGAGGGCCTGGGCGTAGCGCATGGCGGTGGCGTCGTC
Source organism: Nakamurella sp. (assembly GCA_039916325.1). Classification (GTDB taxonomy): domain Bacteria; phylum Actinomycetota; class Actinomycetes; order Mycobacteriales; family Nakamurellaceae; genus Nakamurella. The sequence goes on from JBDSLP010000106.1 coordinate 7,449, forward strand.
GTCGGATTCCATCATCGCGAGCTCGCTGGCGTCCAGGGCCGCCGCGGCCGCCCGGATCGGCTCCGGCGACACGGACAGCAGCAGGTCCCGCACCATCGACGAGTCCCGGACCGACCCGATGAACTGCGGCATCACGGCCAGTCCACCGGACCGGCCGACGACGCCGTCGTCCGGCGACAGCTCACCGGTGATGATGCGGAACAACGTGGTCTTGCCGGTGCCGTTGGGCCCGATCAGCGCGGTCACCGAGCCGTCGCCGACCCGGAAACCGACGTCGGCCAGCAGCGCCCGACCGTCCGAAAGCGCGTAGCTGATGCCGCTGACCTCCAGATGACCCATTCCCTGGACCTTGCGGTCACCCTGGGGTTGCCGTCAAGTCGACACCGCCGGCCCGGATCCCGCCGGTCCCCCACAGTTCGGTGACCGTTGCACCACTCCCCGGCTCAGGGGGGCGACCCGGTCGCATACCGTGGAGGTGTGATGAATCCGCAGCCGGGGGCGACGGTCCTGTCGTGGAGCTCGCGTGGCGACCGTCGCCTGGAGACGGTGCGCGCGGTGATCACCGAACGCGGTCTGCGCGCCAACGGCTACCTCGTCGACGCCGGCGCGGAGCCCTACGGCGGGTCCTACTCCCTGCTCGTCGACGCCAAAGGCCGGACCCGGCGGCTGTCGGCCCAGTCCGACTCCATCGAGGGCGAGCGACACCTGTCACTCACCCGTACCCCAGGCGGGCCCTGGGTGGTGGAGTCGACCAGTGGCTCGAATCCGCTCTACGTGCTCAATGACGCCGTGGACATCGACCTGGACGCCTCGACGTTCTCGCACTCCCTGCCCCTACGCCGGCTGGCCATGCTCGGTCACGATCAGGACCTCGACCGGGAGCTGACCGTCGTGGTGGCCTGCGTGTCGTTCCCGACCCTGGCGGTCCGCCCGGTCGCACACCGCTACACCTTCCGCACGAACGGCGTGGTGTCCTATCGCGGCCCGGACGCCGAGGGCGACCTGACCGTGGACGACCAACACTTCGTCGTCGATTTCCCGGGGTCGTCCCGCCGCGTCTCTGGTTAGGCTGCGTAGCTGGTGGTGCGTCGCACCGCCGAGGACAGCGCCGTTGCCGATGACGCCGGCGCCGACTGCGGACCCCGACAGCACAGACAGGACTCGAACATGGTGGATTTCTCCGGACTTGCCGACAAGGCCAAGAACCTGGTCGCCGAGCACTCCGATCAGGTGAAAGGCGGCGTCGAGAAGGTCGGCGACTTCGTCGGCAACAAGATCGGCCACGACAAGGCCGATGCGGTCGAAGGCAAGATCGGCGAGTTCGTCGACAAGCTCGCCGCCGACAGGTCCGACGACACCCCGGCCGCGCCCACTGCTGCCCCGGTGGTTCCGCCGCCGGCCGCACCGCCGGTGACCCCGCCGGCCGGCTGACCCCGATCCGAGCCGCTGCCCCGCCGTCCCGGTGACCACCACACCCCCGGTCGGCGGGGCGGCGCCCTCTCCGCAGGTCAAGGTCCGCTCCGCACGTCACGGATCCGATCAGCCCAGCGCCGCGATCGCCCGCTCGACCCGCTGCGCGGACACCGGCACCGCGGTCTTCATCGGCTGCGCGAACAACGAGATCCGCCACTCGGCGAGCAGCCGACGCACCTCGCGGACGTCCGGGTCGGTACGGCGATCGGCGGGCAGCGCGGCCACCGCTGTCCGGTAGCGCTCCTCCCAGGGCAGTACCTCAGCCATCCGGGCCCGGTCCCGGTCCGGGTCCGACGGCAGCCGAGCCAGTCGCCGCTCCAGCGCCTGGAGGTATCGCCGCAGGTCACCGAGGTGTCCGGCGCCGGTCGAAGCGACGAACCGCACCGGCAGCAGCGTCGCCAGCTGGGTCTTGGCGTCGATGATCGACGCAGCGAGCACCCCGCCCTGCAGCCCGGCCAGGGTCGAGTCGACCTCCTGGGCGGCCGCGAGCACCTCCGCGGTCGCGACGACCACGTCCATCGTCGAGCGGTCCAGATGGGGCGCCATCTTCGCCCGGACCGCGGCGAACGAAGCGGCATCCCAGACGGGCCCGCCCGCCCAGTCGAGCAACGCGTCGATAGCGGCGAAGGTGGCGTCGGCGACGAGCTCGGCGAACCCAGCGTGCCGACCGCTGACGGCCAGCCGCAGCAGTACCGGCCTGGGCAGCTGGTGGCGCAGGTAGCCCTCCGGGGAGCGCAGGCTCAGCTGCAGCAGTCGACGGGTCCCGGCGCGGGCGGCCCGCAGCTGTTCGGCCTCGGCGGCGAACACCCGCACCCCCACCGACGCTCCCTCGTCGATCAACGCCGGGTAACCGCGGACGGCGTACCCGTCGACGGTCGAGTCGACGGTGCGTGGGACCTGCTCCGCGGGGAACTGGACCAGACCGGTCTGCTCCACCGACCCGGATACCGCGGCGACCGCGCGGCGGGTGTCACCGCGGAGCTGCTCCTGCATCAGCGACAGGTCCTTGCCGGCCGCCACCGACTTCCCGCCCGCGTCGACCACGTCGAAGGTCATCCGCAGGTGGGCCGGGATCTTCGTCGGATCGAAGTCGGTCGATCGGACGACGACTCCGGTCAGTGCGGTCAGCGCCTCGGCGAGCTGATCGGGCAGCGAGCGGGCGGCGCCGACCGTTCCCGCCAGGTCGATCCGCTGCAGTGCCGCTGCCGCATGGTCCGGCACCGGTACGAACGCCCGCCGCAGGGTCTTGGGCAGCGACCGGATGAGGCCGACCGCGAGGTCGGACCGCAGACCGGGGACCTGAGCGGCGAAGTGCTCCGGGGCGACCCGCTGCAGCACGGTCAGCGGGATCGTGACCGTCACCCCGTCGTCGGCCCGGGTGGGGTCGAAGACATAGCTCAGGTCCAGTTCCACCCCGGCCGAGGAGATCCGGTCCGGGAAGGCGTCGGCGTTCACGTCGGCGGCACCGGCCGCCACCAGGTCCGCCTCGGTGAAACTGAGCCGCTGGCGCTCTGCCGGCGTAGCCCGCCGGAACCAGGCGTCGAAGTGCTGGGCCGACAGTGCCGTGGCCGGGACGCGCGCGTCGTACAGCGCGAACAGCGTCTCGTCGTCGACGGCGATGTCCCGTCGCCGGGCCCGATCCTCCCGTTCGGCGATGCGCTCCAGCAGCTGCTGGTTGTGCTCGAAGAACGGGTGCCGGGTCCGCCAGTCCCCCTCGACCAGGGCGTGCCGGATGAACAGTTCCCGGGACAGCTCCGGATCGATCGACGCGTAGCTCACCGAGCGGGCCGCGACCAGGGTGACCCCGAGCAGGGTCACCTTCTCCGTCGCCGCCGCCGACCCCCGCTTGGACTCCCACCGGGGCTCCGAGTAGGACCGCTTGACCAGGTGGGCGCCGACCTGCTCGGCCCAGGACGGCTCGATCGAGGCCACCGTCCGCGCCCACAGCCGGGACGTCTCCACGAGTTCGGCGGCCATCACCAGCTTGGGCTGTCGCTTGGCCAGCACCGACCCCGGCCAGATCGCGAAGCGGGCCCCGCGGGTGCCCTGGAAGTCGCGTTTGACCTCGTCCCAACCCCCGATGTGGGCCAGCAGCCCGGCCAGCAGCGCCTGGTGGATACGGGTCGCATCCGGCTCCTGGGCGGGACCGTCCCCGTGTTCCTCCTTCGCCACGGTCAGCCCGGACGAGCGGGCGATCTGCCGGAGCTGGCCGACGAGGTCCTGCCACTCCCGGACCCGCAGGTAGTGCAGGTACTCGGTGCGACACATCCGGCGGAAGGCGTTCCCGGACCGGGACCGGCCCTCGTCCTGCAGATAGGTCCAGAGCTTGAGCAGGGACAGGAAGTCCGACCGTGGATCGTTGAAGCGGGCGTGGCTGGCGGTGGCTTTCTCACGGTCCTCGACCGGTCGTTCCCGGACGTCCTGGATGGCCAGACCCGCGGTGATGACGAGAACGTCGGTGATACAACCCAGCTCGTTCGCGGCGACGATCATCCGGGCGAACTGCGGGTCGATGGGCAACGCGGCCATCGTCGTTCCGACCGGGGTGAGGGTGACGGCCTCGGCGGTGGCGCCGGGCTGCAGCGCCCCGAGCTCGGCGAGCAGGGTGAGCCCGTCGCCGATCTGCCGGGCGTCGGGTGGGTCCAGGAACGGGAAGGTACCGATATCCCCGAGGTCCAGCGACGCCATCTGCAGGATGACCGAGGCCAACGACGTGCGCTGGATCTCCGGATCGGTGAATGCCGGTCGGGAATCGAAGTCGGACTCGCTGTACAGCCGGATGCAGATGCCGTGAGCGACCCGGCCGCACCGGCCGGCGCGCTGCCCGGCGGAGGCCTGCGAGATCGGTTCGATCGGCAGCCGCTGCACCTTGGTGCGCAGCGAGTACCGGGAGATCCGGGCGGTGCCCGGGTCGATGACGTAACGGATCCCCGGCACGGTCAACGACGTCTCGGCGACGTTGGTGGCCAACACGATCCGCCGCCCGCCGTGCGACTCGAACACCCGGTGCTGCTCGGCGCTGGACAGCCGGCCGAACAGCGGGATCACGTCGTAGCCGCGCCGGCGCCCGGCGAGATGGCCCTTGAGCACCTCGGCGGTGTCGCGGATCTCCCGCTCACCGGACAGGAAGACCAGGATGTCGCCGTCCCCCGCCAGGCCGGGGAGCGCGGCGAGCTCGTCCACCGCGGCGCAGATCGCCTGGGCCTGGTCGACCTCACCGACGCGCGAACCTTCGTCGTCGTCGTCATCTCCGCTGACCACCGCCACGCCCCACGGCCGGTAGCGCACCTCGACGGGGAACGTCCGGCCACTGACCTCGACGATCGGCGCCCCGCCGAAATGGGCGCTGAACCGCTTCGGGTCGATGGTCGCCGAGGTGATGATGATCTTCAGATCGGGCCGTCGCGGCAGCAGCCGGACCAGGTAACCGAGCAGGAAGTCGATGTTGAGGCTCCGCTCGTGGGCCTCGTCGATGATGATCGTGTCGTAGCGGGACAGCAACCGGTCGCGGCTGATCTCGGCCAGCAGGATGCCGTCGGTCATCAGCTTGACCAGCGTGTTCGGGCCGGTGTGGTCGCCGAAGCGGATGGTGTAGCCGACCGCGTCACCGAGCTCGGTGCCGGTCTCGTCGGCGATCCGCTCGGCCAGCGCTCGGGCCGCGATCCGCCGCGGCTGGGTGTGACCGATCAACCCGCGGACCCCCCGGCCGAGGTCCAGACAGATCTTGGGCAGTTGGGTCGACTTCCCAGAGCCGGTCTCGCCGGCGACGATGACCACCTGGTGCTCGGCGATCGCCGCCTTCAGGTCGTCGACCCTGGCGCTGACCGGCAGTCCCGCCGGGTAGCGGATCGGCGGCACGTTCGCGCGGCGGGACTCCAGCCTGGTCTCCGCCGCGACCACCGACCGCTCGATCTCGGCGAGCACTGCGCGGCGCTTCTCCCGGTCGCGGATGCCGCCGGTCTTGCGGACCCGGCGACCCAGCGCCTCGGCGTCCCGGGTCCCCAGCTGTTCGATGCGGGACCGGAGCTCGGTGGCGTACCCGGTGCCGTTGTTGTCGCTCATGACTGAGACCACAGTAGGCGAGCGCGGGTGACCGTCGGTGCCGCTGCAGATGCCCGGGGGTGGACCGCTCGAAGATCGTGGCCGCCGGCTCCGACGCCATCGTGGTTCGGCGACTCGACGGCTCGACGGCTCGACGGCTCGGCGGCTCGACGGCTCGACGGCTCGACGGCTCGACGGCGAGTTCGCGCCACCCGTCACCGTCGGCCGCACGGTGACGGGTGGAACTCAGGTCTCCCTTCAGGTGAACGGGGATGTTGCTCACTGAGAGCAACGATTGGTCCAGATCCCCCACTGGGCGACTGCTCGTCGACCTATCGGCGACACGACGGCAATTGCACGACCGATCGAACGCCGTCCGTGTCGACACGCCACTCTTTCGTGAACTTTGGCGTCAGGTCCCTTCGCTTGACGTACCGCCAATCAGGGGGGCACTGTCTACACTGGGCGTACCATCGCTGAGGTCCCGTCAGCTGATGCGGCGCAATAGGTATCGGTGAGTAACCGACTCGACGCCGCCATACTGGCTGCTGCCCGCGCAGTGCGCCCACCCTACCGAGGACGCATCGACGCCCGAATCAGCGACGAGAAGCGAAGGGGCGGCACCGGTGGAGGGACCTCAGACCCGCGGGCCCGTGGTCCCGCCGCCGCGTCGGTCGGGGTGGCTCAGTCAGCAGACCGGACCGTCCCGTCTCTACTTCACGGTGACGATGGTGCTCGGCGCGGCCGGTCTGGCCGTCGGTGTGCTGCGCACCGGACGGGTCGACACCCCGTGGGTCGGTGTCATCGGCTGGTCAATGCTCGCGGTCCTCACCTCGTTCAGCATCGGCCTGCAGCTGCGCAAGCTGGCTGACGGCGCCGGCACCGTCACCATGCGCGACGTCTGGACCCTGTCGGCCCTGTTCGCCTGGGGACTCCCCGCCGCGTTGACGGTCAACCTGGTGCTGGTGGTGTGGTCGGAGACGGTGACCAAGACCCGCGTCGAGGACCGCCCGTTCGTGCCGGCCCGGGCCGGCTTCAACGCCGCCGTCACGTCGTTGGGGTTGCTCGCCGCGTGGGGAGTGGTCGCAGCCGTCGACTCGCCACCGGGCGACCCTTCGGTCTGGACGTCCTGGCTGCTCGCGGGTGTGGTCTTCGAGGCCGTGACGGTGGTCGCCGTGGAGATCCACGTCCTGCTCAACCTAGCCCCCCGGCGTCTGTCCCAGGCAGCCGTCGTGCTGGCCGCGATGTGCTTGACCGAGGTGCCGCTCGCGGTCGCGCTGGTGGTCAGCTGGGCGGTCTCCCCCGTGCTCGCGGTGCTGCTGGCCTTCCCGATGTTTGTCTCAGCGGCCGGGCTGCAGTACATCCTGGAGTTCATCGAGCTGCGTGACCTGGTCTCCACCGACAGCCGCACCGGCCTGCTCACCCCGACGGCGTGGCGGGAATCCACCGAAAAGCTTCTCCGGACACAGCAGATCGCCGTCCTGATGGCCGATCTGGACAGCTTCAAGGCGCTCAACGACACCTACGGTCACCTGGTCGGGGACGAGATCCTCGCTCAGATCGGCGACATCCTCACTTCCTCGATCCGGCCGCTGGACCTGGCCTGCCGGTGGGGCGGCGAGGAGTTCGTACTGGTCCTGGCGGGCACCTCGGTCAGCGACGCGGTCCTGGTCGCCGAACGGATTCGGACCCGGGTCGCCACCGAGGCCCGCCACGACGGGGCGAGAGTGACCATCTCGATCGGCGTGGCCGGTTGCCCGGCGTCCGGTCTCCAGCAGGTCGCCCAGGCGCTGACCACCACGATGCAGCTGGCCGACGAGGCGCTGTACCGGGCCAAGGGTGAGGGCCGGAACCGGGTTGCGGCGATCGGCGCTGAGCCGTTCTGAGCCAGCCGTTCTGAGCCAGCCGGTCTGACCAGCCGGACCGCCCAGGCGGTCTTGCCGGCCCAGCCGCGGAGACCCACCCCGAACGCAGATCTGCCCACCGATCGCGACGGTGCCCACTCTGCATCGTGGGCACCGCGCGGTTCGATGGGCAGATCGACACGCTACTGACGTCGTGCGGTGGGATCAGTCGTCGCTGTCCACCCAGTCGAACGTCTTGGTGACCGCCTTCTTCCACTTCGCGTAGGCCTTGTCGCGGTCGGCCGCCTCCATCTGCGGCTCCCAACGCTTGTCCTCGGCCCAGTTGTTACGGATGTCGTCCTCGTTGGCCCAGAAGCCGACGGCCAGTCCGGCCGCGTAGGCCGCACCGAGGGCGGTGGTCTCGGCGACCACCGGACGCACCACCGGCACACCGAGGATGTCAGCCTGGAACTGCATCAGGGTCTCGTTGACGACCATGCCGCCGTCGACCTTGAGCTCGGTGAGGTCCACCCCGGAGTCGGCGTTCATCGCGTCCAGTACCTCACGGGTCTGGAAGGCGACCGACTCCAGGACGGCCCGGGCCAGGTGCCCCTTGTTGACGTAGCGCGTCAGGCCGACGATGGCGCCACGGGCGTCAGCCCGCCAATACGGCGCGAAAAGGCCGGAGAACGCCGGCACGAAGTACGCCCCACCGTTGTCCTCGACCGACTTGGCCAGATCCTCGATCTCGGCGGCGTCCTTGATCATCCCGAGATTGTCGCGGATCCACTGCACCAGCGAACCGGTTACCGCGATGGAGCCCTCGAGCGCGTAGATCGGAGCGTTGTCACCGATCTTGTAGCAGACGGTGGTGAGCAGGCCGTTCTTCGACGGAACCTTCTCGGTGCCGGTGTTGAGCAGCATGAAGTTGCCGGTGCCGTAGGTGTTCTTGGCCTCGCCGGTCGACAGGCACGCCTGGCCGAAGGTAGCGGCCTGCTGATCGCCGAGGATGCCGGCGATCGGAACGCCGGCCAGGTTGCCCTGTTCGCGTCCCTTGGCGTAGACCTCGGAGGAGGAGCGGATCTCGGGGAGCATCGACATCGGGATGCCCATCTCCTCGCAGATCTGCGGATCCCAGGACAGCGTGTCCAGGTCCATCAGCATGGTCCGGGAGGCGTTGGTCGGGTCGGTGATGTGGAGGCCGCCCTGGACGCCGCCGGTCATGTTCCAGACCACCCAGGTGTCCATGTTCCCGAAGACCAGGTCACCGGCTTCGGCCTTCTCCCGGGCGCCCTCGACGTTGTCCAGGATCCAGCGGACCTTGGGGCCGGAGAAATAGGTGGCCAACGGCAGGCCCACCTTGGCCTTGTAGCGGTCCTGACCGCCGCCCAGCGCGGCGAGCTGCTGGCAGATGGCGTCGGTGCGGGTGTCCTGCCAGACGATCGCGTTGTAGACCGGCTGGCCGGTGGTCCTGTCCCAGACCAGAGCCGTCTCGCGCTGGTTGGTGATACCGACCGCGGCGATGTCCTTCGACTTCAGATCGGCCTTGGACAGGGCCCCGGCGACCACCGAGCGGGTGTTGGTCCAGATCTCCACGGCGTCGTGTTCGACCCAGCCGGCCTTGGGGAAGATCTGCTCGTGTTCCTTCTGGTCGACCGCGACGACCCGGCCGTCGTGGTTGAAGATCATGCAACGTGTCGAGGTGGTGCCCTGGTCGATCGCGGCGACGAACTGTTCACTCATACGGGGACTTCCTTGTCCTTCGGAGGGTGGTGACGGGATACGGCCGACGGTCAGAGACCGAGCGTGCCCTTGGTGGCCAGGAACAGCAGTGCGGCGATGACGGAGCCGATGATCGGCCCGACGATCGGAACCCAGGAGTAGGCCCAATCCGGGTTGCCCTTGCCCTTGATCGGCAGGATGGCGTAGGCGAGGCGCGGTCCGAGATCACGGGCCGGGTTGATCGCGTATCCGGTCGGACCACCGAGGCTGTTACCGATGCCGAGGACGACGAACGCCACCGCCGCGTAGCCGAGGCCACCGTTGGTCGGCGGGTTGACCAGGATCCAGAAGACGAGCACGAACGTGCCGATCGCCTCCGTCGCCGTGTTCCAGCCGTAGCTGCGAATGGCCGGACCGGTGGAGAAGATGCCCAACGTGCCTTCAGGGTTGGGTTCCTCGTCGAAGTTCTTCTTGAACGTGACCCAGCAGAGCACCGCACCGATGAAGGCGCCGAGCAGCTGACCGATGATGTAGATGGGGACCTGGCTCCACGGTGTCGTGCCGGTGATGGCCAGCCCGATGGTGACGGCCGGGTTGATGTGCGCGCCGGACTTCCAGGAGACCGAGGCGCCGACGAAGACGGCGAACGCCCAACCGACGTTGATGAGTAGCCAGCCGCCGTTCGTGCCCTTGGACTTCTGGAGGACGACAGTGGCGACGACGCCGGTACCGAGCAGGACCAGCAGCGCGGTGCCGATCGTCTCCCAGAGGAAGATGGTTCCGAGTGAGGGGGACAACGGTGTCCTTTCGACGGACGCCGGCAACGCTGCCGGCGGTGGTGGATTTCAGAACCCGACCCGTGGGCCGGGGGTGCACAACGGCGCCGACGGTCAGGCGCCCGGCGCACCTCCGTCCCCGGCCGAAGCGCCGACACGGACGTCGGCGGCGCCGAGCCGTGCAGCGTCGGCGGTGCGGTCGTCCGGTTGGACCTGGGAGTCCCGCTCCGCCGCGACGCGGGCCCGGTAGTGCTGGACCTCGTCGATGATGGCGGCTTCGTCCCAGTCCAGCAGGGACGCCACGAGTTGGGCGACCTCCTCGGCCGAGTCGACCCCGCGGTGCCAGGTGTCGATGGAGATGCGGGTCCGGCGGGCCAGGATGTCGTCCAGGTGCAGCGCACCCTCGTGCGAGACGGCGTAGACGATCTCGGCCTTGAGGTACTTCGGCGCCGACGGGAGCTCTTCGCCGAGTTCGGGGTGGGCTTCGATCAACGCCAGCAACTCGGTGATCGCGCTGCCGTAGCGGCCCAGCAGGTGGTCCACCCGATCGACCGACAGGCCGCTGTCCGCGGCGATCTTGGCCTTGTTGTTGACCAGCGCGCGGTAGCCGTCCGCGCCGATCAGCGGGGTCTGGTGGGTGACCGACTTCGGCGCACCCCCGGGCAGCATCTTGACCGCTTCGTCGACGGCGTCCTCGGCCATCACCCGGTAGGTCGTGTACTTGCCGCCGGCCACGATGACCAGGCCCGGCACCGGGGCGACCACGGCGTGCTCGCGGGAGAGCTTGGAGGTGTCGTCGCTCTCGCCGGCCAGCAGGGGGCGCAGCCCGGCGTAGACGCCGACGACATCGGCCCTGGTGAGCGGGGTCTCGAGGAGGCCGTTGGCGTGGTCGAGGATGTAGTCGATGTCCACCTCACTGGCCGCGGGGTGGGCCAGGTCGAGGTTCCACGGCGTGTCGGTGGTGCCGATGACCCACAGGTCGTCGCTCCACGGGCACGGGATGATGAACAGGAGACTCTTCTCGGTCTCGGTGATCAGGCCGAACTGGCAGTCGATCTTGTCCCGCTGGATGAGCACGTGCACGCCCTTGGACGCCGTGACCCGGAACGAGCCCTTGCCGCCGATCATGTGCTGGATCTCGTCGGTCCAGACGCCGGCCGCGTTCACCACGCACTTGGCCCTGACCTCGAAGTCGTTGCCGGTCTCGAGGTCCTTCACGGTGGCGCCGATGACCCGGTTGCCCTGCCGCAGGAAGCCGGTGACCCGGGCGCTGGTCGCCGAGATCGCCCCGTAGGCCACGGCGGTGCGGGTCAGCATCATGGTGTGCCGGGCGTCGTCGATCTGACCTTCGTAGAATTTGATCGCCCCGTGGATCTGACCCTTCTTGGCCCCCGGGAAGATCTTCATCGCGGTTTTCTTGGACAGGTGCTTGTGGTGGGCGGGGACGCCCTTGCCGGCACCGAGCACGTCGTAGACCCCGATGCCCAGGCCCACATAGGCCCGGTCGATGACCGGCTTCTCCAGCGGGTACAGGAACGCCACCGGCTTGGCCAGGTGCGGGCAGAGCTCATCCAGGATCAGCGACCGCTCGCGCAGCGCCTCGAAGACGAGGTGGAAGTTCAGCTGCTTGAGGTAGCGCAGCCCGCCGTGCACGAGTTTGGACGAGCGGCTCGAGGTACCGGACGCGAGGTCGCGGGCCTCGACGATGCCGACCTTGAGGCCGCGGCTGGCAGCGTCGAGAGCGGCCCCAGCACCGACGACCCCGGCCCCGATGACCAGGACGTCGAGCTCGGTGGTGGACAGATCCTGCAGAGCCTGACGGCGAGCCGAGGGGCTCATCGCAGCGGAGACGAAAGTCATTCGTAGTTCCTCCATGCTGGTCGCGCCGTTGCCGGCGAGAGGTATGCCCTGAACCTAGCGCGTGGTGTGATCCGGACAACACCAGCGGTTCGGCATTGCCGAACAAAGCCAGGTTCGACATTGTCGAACGCAGCCCCGGACGCCGCGGTAGGGTGGGTGCGTGCCGGGATCCATCCAGTCCATCGAGCGCGCCGCCGCGATCCTGCGGCTGCTGGCGGAGAGCGACGACCCGATGGGCTTGCTGCAGATCTCGGCCGCACTGGACCTGGCCAAAGGCACCACCCACGGTCTACTGAGCACCCTGACCGACGTCGGTTTCGTCGAACAGGCCCACGCCGCCGGCCCGTACCGACTGTCCGACGACATGGCGGGGCTGGGCCGCAACCGGTTGCACGCCAACGAGTTGCGGTCGCGGGCACTGAACTGGACCGACGCCCTGGCCGGCCGCAGCGGGGAGGCGGCCAAGGTCGCGGTCTTCCGTGACGGCCAGGCGGTGATCGCCCACCACGTGTTCCGGGTCGACCTGGCCAGCCGCCGCCGTTCGGCGCAGACCCTGACCACCGGAACCGTCGTGCCGCTGCACGCCACCGCGCTGGGCAAGGTGCTGTTGGCGTTCGAGCCGGCCGCGGCCCGCAGCATCGTCGGTCGCGAGTTGCCGAGTTTGACGTACCGGACGATCACCGACCGGGTCGCGCTGTACCGCGAACTCGCCGCAGTCCGGGACGGGGGCTGGGCGGCCGCGGTGGACGAATCCGGCCCCGATGTCGCCGACATCGCGGCACCGGTGCGCGACCGCGGCGGCTACGTTGTGGCAGTGGTCGGCATCGAGGGCGCCAAGGACCGGATCTGCGACGAACGCGGCCGGCCGCGTCCGACGCTGATCGCGCATGTGGTGCGAGCGGGCCGCGACATCTCCCGCGAACTCGGTCACGGACGCGGGCTGTGATCCGGCGCTACGTCGCCGCACTGGACCAGGGCACCACGTCGAGCCGCTGCATCCTGTTCGACCACGACGGCCGGATGATCGCCATCGCCCAGCGTGAGCACCGGCAGTACTATCCCCGACCGGGCTGGGTCGAGCACGACGCCGCCGAGATCTGGGCCACCGTTCAGCGGGTCATCCGGCAGGCGCTGGACGACGCCGACGCCGACGCCTGCGAGATCGTCGCACTGGGGGTGACGAACCAGCGGGAGACCATGGTCGTCTGGGACTCCTCGACCGGCGTCCCGGTACACCGCGCGATCGTCTGGCAGGACACCCGGACCGCGGACCTGCTGGCCGAGATCGGCCGCACCGACGCCGCCGAACAGATCCGCGCGCGGGCCGGGTTGCCACTGGTCACCTACTTCAGCGGGGCGAAGCTGCGGTGGCTGCTGGACTCCGATCCAGCGCTGGCCGAGCGAGCCGATCGCGGCGAACTGCTGTTTGGCACGATGGACACCTGGATCACCTGGAACCTCACCGGCGGCGTGCAGGGCGGCGTGCACGTCACCGACGTGACCAACGCCAGCCGCACCATGCTGATGAACCTGGAGACCCTGGACTGGGACGACACCCTGCTGCGCATCTTCCGGGTCCCGCGCTCGATGTTGCCCGAGATCCGTTCCACCGTCGGTGTTGTCGGAACCACCGTCGACCCGGTGCCGGGTATCCCGGTCGGGGCGCTGATCGGCGACCAGCAGGCGTCACTGTTCGGCCACGGCGCGTTCGAGGCCGGGGAGGTGAAATGCACGTTCGGCACCGGGGGCTTCCTGCTGCTCAACACCGGGACCCGGATCGCCCACTCCACCCATGGTCTGATCACCACGGTCGCGCACCGGTTCGACGGCGAGCCGGCCGTGTACGCACTCGAGGGATCGATGGCCATGACCGGCGGCCTGGTCCAGTGGTGCCGGGACAACCTGCGCCTGATCAAGACGCCGTCAGAGATCGAGACGCTCGCCGCGCAGGTCCCCGACAACGGCGGCTGCTACGTCGTACCGGCGTTCTCGGGCCTCTTCGCGCCGCACTGGGAGTCCGGGGCGCAGGGCATGATCGTCGGGCTGACGTCGTTCGTGACCCGCTCGCACATCGCCCGGGCGGTTCTGGAGGCGACCGCCTGGCAGACCCGCGACGTCGTCGACGCGATGAACGCCGATGCCGGCCTGCCGGCGTCGGCACTGGTGGTGGACGGCGGAATGACCACGGACAACCTGTTGATGCAGATGGTCGCGGATGTCCTCGACGTCCCGGTGATCCGCCCGATGATGGCCGAGACGGTGGCCCTGGGTGCCGCCTACGCAGCCGGCCTGGCCGTCGGGTACTGGCCCGACCGGGCGGCCCTCCGTCGGCACTGGCACGTCGCCGCCGAGTGGCTGCCGGCGATGGACCCGGCCCGGCGGGACCGGGAGCTCGCCGCCTGGCGCAAGGCCGTGGAACTGGCGATCGCCTGGGGCACCCGCTGAGGCTGACCGCCCAGGTGGAGAGATCACCCGTTCAGACGGCCGCCAGACCTTGTGCAATGGCTACTGATTGTAGATAGTTGATAGCAATTAGTAACCATAGCGAGGGCGGTTCGGCATGAGGCGGATTCTTCACCAGCGTGGCGCAGCATCGGCGGCGGTAGTGCTCGCAGTGACCGTCGTCCTGACGCTGGGCTTCGCCGTGGTTGATCCCGGTACCTCCTCAGCCGAGCCCAATACGGGTATCGGCATCTCCGACGCGGTCTACATCGAAATCGGGGACGCCGCCAGCCGGTCCCTCCCCGACCAGATCGAGCCGCCCGGATCCGCCACCCCCGGATTCGTGCCGACCGATCTGGTCACCAACATTTTCTGGACCGCCGAGGTGGCCACCGTGCCCGACCGGACCACCAATGCGGCCGTCAACCGGGTCACCCCCCGCACCGGGGCAATGGTCGACGCGGCCATCCGAGCCGGCCTCACCCGGCTCGGCTCGGTGAGCTGCGTGGGCGTACGAACGGAGAACCCCACCTCCGATCATCCGGCCGGTAGAGGCTGCGACCTCTTCTTCAACCCCAGATCGGGGGCCGACGTCGCCGCCGGTTGGCGCACTGCCAACTGGCTGGTGGCCAACCAGGCCGTCCTCGGCGTGAAGTACGTGATCTGGCAGGGCCAGATCTGGAACGCCCGCACGAAGCCAGGCCCGTGGACCGAGTACGTCTCCAGCGCGTACGGCTGCCCGAACCCGGCGAACCTGACCGGCTGCCACTACGACCATGTGCACGTCTCCATGTACTGAGACTGGCTCAGCCGTCTCCCTTCAGCACCGTCCGTCGACCTGCTTCCCACACCAACTGAACCGCTGACGGCAGACTGCCGTGTCAGTGGTGTGGAGGACCGAGATGGCCGAGGATGAGACGGCGCTGATGCGGGTGCTGTACGACCAGCACAGCGCAGCGCTGTGGTCGCACGCCGTCCGGCTGACCGGGGACAGGGCGTTTGCCGAGGACATCGTCCAGGAGACGCTGCTGCGCGCCTGGCGACACCCGCGGGTATTGGACCAGTCGGAGAGCTCGGCCCGCGCCTGGCTGTTCACCGTCGCCCGACACCTGGTCATCGACGACTGGCGCAAGGGCCGCAGCCGCCTCGAATCCACGACCGCCGACGTCCCGGACGTGACGGTGGCTGACGACATCGACGCGCGGGTGCAGTCCTGGCAGGTCGACGAGGCCCTTCGGCAGCTGTCGCCGGCCCACCGGGAGGCGATCACCGAGTGCTTCTACCGTGGGCACTCGATCCAGGAGGCGGCCACCCGCCTCGGTATTCCACCCGGGACGGTCAAGTCCCGCTGTCATTACGCCCTGCGAGCCCTCCGGCTCATCCTCGACGAGATGGGAATCAGCGGTGTCTGACGATCCGTTCCGGACCTGGGACGGCCCCTACGTACTCGGGGCCCTGTCCCCCGACGACCGGTCCAGCTACGAGATCCACCTGCGCGAATGTGCGGCCTGTGCGGACGCGGTGCGCCGGCTCGCCGGACTGCCCGGCCTGCTGGCCCGTGCCGACTTCCCCGATGCCGACGACCTGTCGGTGCCGGCCGAGGCGGCACCGGACCTGTTGCCGGGTCTGCTGTTCGCGGCCCGCCGCGAACGTCGCCGACGCCGCCGGGTGTCGGCGCTGGGCTGGGTCGCCGCGGCGGCGTGCGCGGCCGGCCTGGTGGTGGCGTTGTGGCTCCCCCGGACTCCGGCCGGGACGGTGGCTCTGACCCCCATGACGGCGGTCGCCGAAACCGCCATCGCCGGCCAGATCGGCGTCACGGGCGTGACCTGGGGAACCAAGATCGAACTGAAGTGCAGCTATCCGTCGGATGAGTCCGGCGATGAGCGGTACGACCTGGTCGTGTTCGACCGCGCCGGGAACAGCCAGACCGTCAGTTCCTGGAAGGTCGTCCCCGGCAGGACCGCCACGATGAACGCTTCCACCGCGGTCGCCGCGGCCGACATCGGGCGCCTGGAGATCCAGTCCGCGGACGGGATGACGGTTCTCGCGCTCCCGCGCTAACGGCGCGACCGCCCCGGGTCCGATCACCGGTCCCGGGGGTTCGGGTTCGATTGCGGGCGACATGACGGGCTACCGAGCGGTCATCGGGACCTGATCCTCCGCAACGAGACGCGACTCCAGACGACTCGCTGCAGGGTCAGGGTGATCCACCCGGCGATACCCATGGCCGCCAGATTGACGATCAGCTGGAGGGCACTGCCCCACAGTTCGTCACCGGCGCCGAGCGCGATGGCCAGCGCGATGTTGCCGGCGGCCGGCACGGTGGTGACCGAGATGAACACCCCGGACAACCCGCCGACCTTGGCCGACGTCAGCGACAGGACCCCGGCGGCCGCGGCGATGAGCGCGACGACGAAGGACCATTTGTCGGGCGTGTAGATGAATCCGGTGCCAGGTCGTGCCGAGACGATGTCGTCGGTGGTGATCCAGCCGAAGCCGCGGGCGATCAGGGCCAGCGCCGTGGCGCCGGCGATGGCGACCCCGAATCCCAGGGCGATGGTGCGAACCGCCAGCCTCAACAGGGTCCAGCGGCGGCGTACCAGCGCCACCCCCAGCGCGGCGACGGGGCCGAAATCCGGGCCCAGGACCATCGCGCCGATCACCAGCACCTGCGAGTCCAGCACGATCGCGATACTCGCCAAGAGGGTGGCCAGGGACATGAAGCTCAGGTAGGTCCAGTTCAGTTCCGAGTCGTCGTAGGAGCGCTGGACCACGTCGGCCCAGACGACCGCATCAGCGCTGCTGCCGGGGGCGAGGCGCTCGGCCGCGAACCCGGACCGGGAGATCCAGGCCTGGACGGGCTCGATGTGGATGGTCCCGTCACGGTGAACACCGAGCTGCCGTAACCGGTCGATGACCTCGTTGGCCGCCTCCCGGGCCACGTCGGCCCAGACGACATCCCCGGGCGGCATCACCGACGCTCCGCGCATCACGGCCAGACCACTGACCGCCGGGTCAGCGGTCAACATGTCCACCGTGGCGTCGGCGATGTCGGTAGCTACCTGAATCCGCAGGTGCAGCATCGGTGACCACCCACTCCTCGACCGTGTCCTGAGCACGATAGGGCCCGGCGGCCGCGGGACGGCCCTCCGACCGACCGAAACTCGCTGTTTCGGAACCCCGGAGACGCCGGCGATCGCGGCGATGCCGAGGACGGCGCACCGGTGTCAGGCCTTAAGACCCTTCCGGGTCCCACGCCGGGCGACCTACGTTCGCTCTGACGCCCTTTGACGGCGGCGCGGCCGCCCACAGGGTCGTGGGTCCCAGACGGAAGAGGAATCCAGGAATGAGCATTTCCGACGTCACCCTCGATGTCATCGAGCCATTCGACGACGATTTCGCCGACAACGAATTTCCCCACGGCGATGATCTGGCGGTGTCGCGGGGGACCGATTTCTACAGCCTGGACGAGTTGTTGACCGATCGTGAGCGCGAGATGCGCGATCGCGTGCGCGTGTGGTGTGACACGGAGGTGGCGCCGGCCGCGGCCGGGTTCTGGGAGCGGGCGGAGTTCCCGGTCGAGCTGGTGAAAGGGTATGGGCGGCTCGGTATCGCGGGCGCGTCGATCGTGGGCGACGGTTGCCCGGGGGTGTCGTTCCTGGCCGAAGGGGTCATCGCGGCCGAGTTGGCGCGTGGCGACGGGAGTATCGCGACGTTGAACGCCGTGCATTCGGGGTTGGCCATGACGACGATCGCGATGCTGGGGTCGGCGGAGCAGCGGGCGCAGTATCTGCCGCGGATGGCGACGTGCGAGGTGCTGGGGGCGTTCGCGTTGACCGAACCGAGCCACGGTTCGGATGTGGTGTCGTTGGAGACCCGCGCCCACCGGGAAGGCGACGAATGGGTGCTGACCGGGCAGAAGCGGTGGATCGGTAACGGTACGGTCGCCGACATCGTGGTGGTCTGGGCCCGTGATGACGACAATCAGGTCGGCGCCTTCGTCGTGGAGCACCCGGACGGGGCGGCGCATCCGGTACCCGGGTACCGGGCCCGCAAGATCGTCGGGAAGGCCGCGAACCGCGGGGTCTGGCAGGCGCAGATCCGCCTCGACGGGGTGCGGATCCCGGCCGGTGCCCGGCTGGAGAAAGCCAGGACCTGGGATGACGCGAACTACGTGCTGGCCAAGTCGCGTCAGACGGTGGCCTGGGAGGCGCTGGGTCACGCCATCGCGGCGTACGAAGCGGCGGTGACCTATTCGCTGCGGCGAGAGCAGTTCGGTCGGCCGTTGGCCCGGTTCCAGCTGATCCAGGACAAGCTGTCCCACATGCTGTGCGACATCACTGCGATGCAGCTGACCTGCACCCGGATGTCGCAGCTGCAGGCTCAGGGTCGCATCGACATCGAGCACGCGGCATTGGCGAAGCTGCAGACGGGTGACGGCGCCAGGCGGGTGTGCGCGATGGCTCGAGACATCCTCGGGGGCAACGGGATCCTGTTGGATCACCACGTCGCCCGACACCACGCCGACATCGAGGCGGTCTACACCTACGAGGGCACCGACAGCATCCAGTCCCTGATCGTCGGTCGCGCCATCACCGGCATCAACGCGTTCCGATGAGCGGGCCCGCCAGGACGGTCACCATGGCGGAGTTGCCGGGGTTGGCCGGCACCCGACTGGGGACCTCGGCGTTGCACGCGATCGATCAGCCGCGGATCGAGCTGTTCGCCGAAGCGACCGAGGACCACCAGTGGCTGCACACCGACCCGGAGCGCGCCGCGGCCGGCCCGTTCGGCGGGACGATCGCGCACGGCTATCTGACCTTGTCGCTGGGCTCGGCGCTGTTGTGGGAGGTGCTGGAGGTCACCGATGCGGATCAGGTCATCAACTACGGCTTGGGCAAGGTCCGGTTCCCGTCGCCGGTACCCGCCGGCGCCAGGATCGAGATGTCCGTGGACCTGGTCTCCGTCGTCGAGGTGACCGGAGGCTATGCGCTGGAGATGATCTGGACGTTCCGGGTGCCGGGCACGGACAAGCCCGCCTGCGTGGCCGAAGCGATCTTCCGGTACCTGCGCGTGCCCACGTGAGTACCGCGTCGGTCTCAGCTGCAGGAGGAACACCATGACCGTCCCCGTCGAGTCCGGGTCCAGCACGGTGGTCACGGACAAGGTGGCCGATGCCGAGCCGGTACTGCCCGCCGAGTCCCTGTCCGGCGCGACAGTGCGCGACAAGGTCGTCAGCGCGGTCGACGCGGTGCGGCTCATCCGGGACGGCGACGCGGTCGTGGTCGAGGGTTTCGTCGGACAGTGCTTCGCCGAAGAACTGACGCTCGCCCTGGAGCAGCGTTTCCTGGTGACCGGCGCCCCGAAGGATCTGACCCTGGTGTTCACCGTCGCCGCCGGCGACCGACAGGGCCGGGGGTTGGACAGACTGGCCCACGAGGGTTTGGTGAAGGGCGCGGTCGGTGGTCACTGGGGCTTGTCGCCGGCGCTCGGGAAGATGGCCGTGGACGGCAGGATCCTGGCGCACAACCTGCCGCAGGGGGTCATCTCCCATCTGTTCCGCGACACCGCCGCCGGCAAACCCGGCCTGATCACCCGGGTGGGTCTGGGGACCTTCGTCGACCCGCGGAACGGCGGCGGGAAGATCAACGACCTCACCACCGAGGACCGGGTCGAGGTGCTGCCGATCGGCGGCGAGGACTTCCTGTTCTACAAGGCGCTGCCGTTGGACGTGGCGTTCCTGCGGGGCACGACCGCCGACCCGGAAGGCAACATCACCATGGAGCGGGAGGCGCTGACCATGGAGTCGTTGGCGGTGGCCACCGCGGTGCACAACGCCGGTGGATTGGTGATCGTGCAGGTCGAGCGGGTCGCCGACACCGGCAGTCTGAGCCAGCGGGACGTGAAGATCCCGGGCGTGCTGGTCGACTGCATCGTCATCTCGCAGCCCGAACATCATTGGCAGACCTTCGGTACGCAGTACTCGCCGGCGCTGAGCGGTGAGCTACGCCGGGTCCGCAGCAAGGTTTCGCCGATGGAGCTGACCGAACGAAAGGTCATCGCCCGTCGTGCGGCGATGGAGTTGCGTCCGGACAGCGTGGTGAACCTGGGCATCGGTCTGCCTGAGGGGGTGGCCAGCGTGGCCGCCGAGGAACACATTCTCGAATACCTCACGCTGACCGCGGAGCCCGGGCCGATGGGCGGCATGCCGACGGCGGGACTGGACTTCGGTGCCGCGGTGAATGCGCAGGCGATCCTGGATCAACCGTCCCAGTTCGACTTCTACGACGGTGGCGGCCTCGACGTTGCCATTCTGGGCATGGCCGAGGCTGACCGCTTCGGCAATGTGAACGTCAGCCGGTTCTGGTCCAAGCTGGCCGGGTCTGGCGGTTTCATCAACATCAGCCAGAGCGCCCGCCGTTTGGTGTTTGTCGGCAGCCTCTTGGCACCGTGTCGCAGCAAGGTACGTGACGGTGAGCTGGTCATCAGCGATGGCGTAGCGGCGTCCAAGTTTCTTCATGAGGTTCAGCAACGCACCTTCAGCGGCGAGTACGCCGCTCAGAGCGGCAAGTCGGTGCTGTACGTGACCGAGCGCTGCGTCTTCGAACTCACCCGAGAAGGACTCGAGCTGGTGGAGATCGCCCCCGGTGTG
>JBDSLP010000107.1:0-10548 GCA_039916325.1 Nakamurella sp.
GATCGCCGCTGCGTCGGCCGAGCAGCACACCCAGCGAGATGCCCAGGGCGATCACCAGGACGAGACCGGTGGCCAGGATTACGGTGAGGCGCCGGGACGCCGCATCCTGCGTCGCCACCCGTCACCACCCGTCATGGAACGCTGCCGTGAACCGCCGCTGTTGCCATTCCCAGTGTGGCATCCGACGCGGCTCTCCGATGCCGGGACGAGAATCATCCGACCTGGTGCAGCCAGGTCACCTCGGAGCCCTCACCGGCGCTGCGGAAGGCCTCGAGCTCATCGTCGATGTACTCCCCCAACGCCTCGGACAGCGCTTGCCGCAGGCTGTCCGGAGCGGGGTTGGCCAGCACCAGCGACCGCACCTGATCCTCGCCGAGCAGGATGTCGCCGTTCGCCGACATCGTGGCCCGCCAGAGCCCGCGGCCGGGCACGAAGCAGATCCGTTCGCCATCCTGGCCGGGACTGGGGTTCTCGGTGACCTCGAACCGCAGCATCTTCCACGACCGCAGGGCAGCCGCCAGTGTGGCGCCGGTCCCCCGGTCGCCCACCCAGGACGCTTCCGCGCGCAGCTGGCCCGGAGCGGCCGGCTGCGCCGTCCAGGACAGCGACACCCTCGTCTTGAGGACGCCGGAGATCGCCCACTCGACGTGCGGGCAGATCGCCGGCAGCGCTGAATGGACGTAGATGACGCCACCCGTATGCATATGTCACCCTCCGCTCGAGCTCCGTCGTCTTCCCCGACGTAGGAGCTCAGCGCAAAGCGGGTGTTGGGACCATTGTGCACGTTGTGACTACTGATGCGCCAGGGGCGGAGGCCAGGCTGCTCGTCACCGGAGCGTCTCCTCGGCGCGGCCGCGTCGATCAGGGGTGCGGCGCGAAACTCGCGTGGGCGGCGATCACCCGCCAGCCGGCCGCGTAGGCCCAGGTCCGGGTGTAGCGGAGGCGGGCCCCGAACCGCTGACCACCGGCGTGGCCGCTGACCTCGGCCAGCACCCAGGTCAGCCCGGTCCGACCGATCACCCGGATCGTGCGGTGCTCCTCGACGTAGCCGGTGATCTCCACGGCGCCGCTGGCGTAGGCGTCCAGATCCTGCTGCTTGGACACCTGACGGCCGTCCGGCCCGGTGTAGATGATGTGGTCGTCCAGCAGCAGTCCGAGGACCGCGACATCGCCGGCCAACGTGGCCCGCCGCAGCTGGTCCTCCGCGGTGTTCAGCGCCGACCGCAGACCGGCGTCATCGACGGAATCATCGAGTCCGGCGACCTGATCCGCGTCCCGGGCCGCACGGTCGGAGCTTTCGGAGCCGTCCGAGCCGTCGGACGTCGCCGTCACGGCCCACACCTCGCTGCGCCTGTCACCTGTCATGAGTAACAGCAACGGCCGGTGTGCGCCCGGCGACGGAACCGGTCCGGCTCCCTCCCTCAGGTGCCGATCATCCCGGTGGCGCGCGACGGGATCACGGTCAGTACGGCGCGCCGCTCGGCCACCATCGCGGCGAAGTACTGGTCGTGATCCGGATGCGACCCGGCGATGCCCTGGTACACCTCGAGCAACTCGCGACCCGCGGCATCCCCGGGCGACTCGGTGACCGCGCCGACGGCGCCTGTCCCCTGCACCGCCAGGTACTGCCAGAAGGAGTCCCCGAGGACATGCAGGACGACGCGGCCGTCCCGCTGGACGTTCCGGGTCTTCGCCCGGTCCGCGGTCACCGAGATCCGCAGGACGGATCCGTCGAAGTGGTACGCCACGTTGGACGACTGGGGTGAGCCGTCCCGCCGGAGAGTGATCAGGACGGCCTGATGATGCCGGGACACCCAGTCTCGCTGGGCCGGATCGAATGCGGTCATGGCTCATTGTCGCGCCGCTCGAACCGACGGCGCCAGAGGGCATGATGGAGGCGTGCCGACGACGGGAGCGACCAGACTGCGGGCCCTGTCGCGGGCTCTGGTCGGCCGCTGGCTGCTGTTCGCTGCGCTGGTCGTCGGCCTCCTCGGGATGCACGTGCTGACCGGCGGCGATGCGATGGACCACGACGGCGGCCTCCCCAGGCCGGCCGCGTCCATCGCCACCGGCCATTCGGATGCCGCACCGATGGCGATGGCCGAGGACGTGGCGGCCCGGGATCTGACGGGGACCGCTGCGTCCGGCGTCTCCGCGGCCGCCCTCGGACCGGGTGCCGGGGTGCCGATGGACGGCCACGACGCAATGGCCGGCTGCATCCTGTTCCTGGCCCTCGGATCGGCGGTGGCGCTCTTGACGTTGCTGCTGCTGCGCACCGCCACCGGCACGTCCACCCTGACCCGGCAGCCCGCCTGCCGATGCCGGCGCCGCGGCCCCCTCGGCCGGCCCAGCCTGCGACTCGTCGTGAGCGTCTCCCGGATATAGGAGTCCCGCCGCGCCCCAACCGGGTCGCGGCCACTGGCGTGACCACGCCACCAGTGCTGTGTACGGACCCCTTTCCGATCGACCCACCCAGGAGTCACCCATGAATCCCCTCGCACGCCCACGCGTCCTCGCCGCTGCCGCCGGCCTGACGCTCACCCTCGCCCTTTCCGCCTGCGGCGGCACCGACAGCGCCGCCACCTCGACGACCTCGTCGACCTCGTCGACGGCATCGTCAGCCGGCTCGGGCACCACCGCGACCAGCGAGTCCGTGGCCGGTTCGTCCGGCGCGTCGGACACCGCACACAACGATGCCGATGTCCTGTTCGTCCAGCAGATGATCCCGCACCACGAGGGTGCGGTCGCGATGGCCGAGCTGGTGCCGGACCGGGCGTCGGACCAGGGCGTGAAGGATCTGGCCGCGCAGATCAAGGCAGCTCAGCAGCCCGAGATCGACCAGATGAACGGCTGGCTCGCCATCTGGAACACGGGCGGCGGCACCGGCATGGACATGACCAGCGGCACGGCAGCGGGTATGGACATGGCCCCGACGAGCGGGATGGCCATGGGCGGGATGATGAGCGACGAGGACATGGCGGCTCTGACCGCCGTCACCGGCGCCGATTTCGACCGCCTGTTCCTGACGCAGATGATCGTCCATCACCAGGGGGCCGTCGACATGGCCGACGTCGAGATCGGGTCGGGGGTCAACTCCGGGGCCTTGGCCCTTGCCGAGTCCATCCGCACCGGCCAGACGGCGGAGATCGCCACCATGCAGGAGCTGCTCGCCCGCATCTGAGGCGGGCCGGTGGGTCAGCGATCGAGCAACCGGGCGATGGTCTCGAGGTGGTGCACCAGCTCGGCCCGGAGACCGACGTCCAGATCAGGTCGGATCTGCTGCAGGGCCTCGTCGATGGATCGACCGGCGCGGGGTGTCGACACGTCCTGCCGCGCCGAGTCGTTCAGGGAGACCAGAGTCCGTCGACGGTCCCGAGGGTCGGCGGCGGTCTGCAGCAGTCCGTCGGCCCGGAGCTGGGCGACGGCGTTGGACACCATGCTCTGCACGAGGCCGGTACGTCCGACGATCTGGTTGATCGAGCTGTCCGGATGACGGACGAGATCCTCGATCACCGCGATGGAGCTGGGCGAAGCGGCCTCCGGGTCGCCGGCGGTCGCCGCCCCCGCCACCGTCCGCAGTTGGCGGATGAGCCGGTACAGCCCTGCTGCCTCCATCATGGATACCCCTTGACCGCTCGTCGTCGATTCAGGACCGGGCTTCACCTGCACAGTCGCCGCGAAGGGCCGGATCGCGCCAGGATCAGCGGTCTCGTCATCGGGGACCCGGACAGACCGACGGCGCCGCGACGATCCGGAGGGCGCACAGGCGCACACACGTCGCGGCGGCCGCCGGTCGGTGGTCGGCACGGCTTCTCGCCGTGCCGACCGGGGACGCGCCGGGCGGGCCGATCGGGGCAACCCGCCCGGTGCGACGTGGTCAGCGGCCGACGGTCTGGCGGCTGCCGAACTTGAGGTACACAACGAGCACGACGATGGCCCCGATCACGGAGCCGATGATCCCCGAGGGCTGGAGGAATCCGTCCTGGGCGTCCTTGTGGAAGAGCAGGTAGCCCAGGAAGCCGCCGACGAACGAACCGACGATCCCGATGACGATGGTTGCCATGATGGACAGATTGCGCGTGCCGGGCACCACCAGTCGGGCGAGCGCACCCGCAATGAGTCCGATGACGATGATGCTGACGATGAGTCCGAGCATGGGAAGCCTCCTACTGTTCACACCCGCAGGTGCGCTGAAACGGATGAAGGCGATTGATCGACGATCAGTGGCATCGGGCTCGGGTGGAGCCGCTCCTCGGTCGTCGCGTCTTCTCTGACCTGGTCGACTCAACCACCCCCACAGGTGGTCCGCTACACCCTTAAGGCGGTTATCGTCGGAGGATGACCGCCACGGATTCCGTCAGCACCCCGAGCCGCCGGCACACCCGGCCGATCATGGTGGCCCTCGTCGACGACTACGACGTGGTGCTGATCGGGCTGGCCCACATGTTCGACGAGTACCGCGACCGGATCGTCATCGCCGAGATCGACGCGAACGCCTCGTTGAGGGACCCGGTGGACGTCGTGCTCTACGACTCGTTCGCCCAGCCCGAGTCCGACCACTCGGAGCTACGCGAGCTCGCCGACAACCCCCGCGTCGGCGCTGTCGTGATGTACACGTGGAACTTCCACCCGGACCTGGTCCGGGAGGCCATGGCCAAAGGTGTCGCGGGTTACCTCTCCAAGACACTCCCCGCCCGCGAGCTGGTGGAGGCGATCGAGCGGGTCTACGCCGGTGAGGTGGTCGTCAGCGAGCAACCGCGGCGGGCCGCGAGTGCCCTCGGGCTGGACTGGCCCGGTCGACGAGAAGGCATCACCGACCGGGAGGCGGAGATCCTGGCGCTGATCACCCAGGGCAAGAGCAACGCCGAGGTCGCGACGCTGACCTACCTCAGCCCCAATACGGTGAAGTCCTACATCCGCAGCGTCTACCGCAAGATTGGCGTCGCCAGCCGGACCCAGGCGGTGCTCTGGGGTGTCGACCACGGGTTCACCCCGGACCACCATCGGATCGACCACTGGCTCGGCGGGCCCTGATCCCACGCGATGTCGGCGACATCGGACCGGCTCTCCCGTCGGCGACATCGGACCGGCTCCCGGTCGGTCAGTATGGGGTGATGGACGATGCCTATCTGTGGTTGGAAGACGTCACCGGCGAGACCGCCCTGGACTGGGTACGGGCACGCAACGCCGAGACGACGGCGACGTACGCGGGTGACGAGGCGTTCACCGCATTGGAGGGACGCATCCGCGCCGTGCTGGACACCGATGCCCGGATCCCCTACGTCACGCCGCGGGGCGGGTTCCTCTACAACTTCTGGAAGGACGCCGCCCACCCTCGCGGCCTGTGGCGTCGCACCACGGTGACGTCCTACCGCACCGAGTCCCCGGAGTGGGACGTACTTATCGATCTCGACGCGCTCGCGGCCGCCGAGGACGAGAACTGGGTCTGGTCGTCGGCGCGGGTGCTGCGCCCGGCCCACGACCGGGTGCTGGTCGCTCTGTCCCGCGGCGGCGCGGACGCCGTGGTGGTCCGCGAGTTCTCGGTCCTACGACGGGCCTTCGTCGAGCCCACCGACGGCGGCTTCCACCTGACGGAAGCCAAGACCGACATCGACTGGATCGACGACGACACTGTCTACGTGGGAACTGATCTCGGCACCGGTTCGCTGACCGACTCGGGCTATCCGCGGCTCGCCCTGCGCTGGCGCCGCGGGACGCCGATCGAAGACGCGACCACCGTCTACGCCGGTGAGCGCTCCGACGTCGCCGTTTCGGCCCGGCACGACCGGACCGTCGGTTTCGAACGCGGCTTCGTCAGCCGGGCCGTGGACTTCTTCAACTCCGAGCTGTATCTGATCGGCCCCGGTGACGCTCTGACCCGGATCGACGTCCCCACCGATGCCTCGGTGTCGGTGGAGCGCGAGTGGCTGCTCATCCGACTGATGACTCCGTGGGAGGTGGACGGCACCGAACACCCGGCCGGGGCGCTGCTGGCGGCGCCGTTCGACGCCTATCGGGGCGGCGATCGGACGTTGTACCTGGTCTTCGCGCCGGACGATCACACCGCGTTGCACCAGTACGTCTGGACTCGCCACCACCTGCTGATGGTGGTGCTCCGGGACGTCACCTCGAGCGTGCTGGTCGCGTCGCCGGGTCCGGGCGGATTCACCACGGTGACGATGGACGGCCTGCCGACGCTGACCGACATCGCCGTCGTCGGCACCGATCCCGACGCTGATGACGAGGGTCACGACAGCGGCGACGCCTTTTTCCTCAACGCCAGCGGCTATCTGACGCCGGCCACCCTGCTACGCGGCGATCTCCGCGGGACGACGGACCTCGAGGTGCTGCGGCGCAGTCCGTCGTTCTTCGACGCATCCGGGCTCCGGGTCGGACAGTACTTCGCGACGTCGGCGGACGGCACGTCGATCCCCTACTTCGTCGTTGGCCGACCCCATGCGGCGGCCGGGCCCACCCTGCTGTACGGGTACGGCGGCTTCGAGATCTCACTGACCCCGGCCTACAGCGGGGCCATGGGCCTGGCCTGGCTGGAGCGCGGCGGCACGTACGTGGTGGCCAACATCCGCGGCGGCGGCGAGTACGGGCCGTCATGGCACACCCAGGTACTGCGGGGTGGTCGACACAAGGTGCACGAGGACTTTGCCGCGGTGGCTTCGGATCTCGTGGCGCGCGGCATCACCAGCGCCGGGCAACTGGGCGCCCAGGGCGGCAGCAACGGCGGCCTGCTGATGGGCATCATGCTGACGCGATACCCGGAGCTTTTCGGCGCGTTGGTGTGTCAGGTGCCACTGCTCGACATGCGCCGCTTCCACCTGCTTCTCGCCGGCGCCTCCTGGGTGGCGGAGTACGGCGACCCCGACGATCCCGCCGAGTGGGAGTTCATCCGCGGCTATTCGCCCTACCAGAACATCGCACCGGGCAGGGAGTCCCGGCCCTACCCGCCGGTGCTGATCACCACATCCACTCGGGACGACCGGGTGCACCCCGGCCACGCCCGGAAGATGGCCGCCCGACTGGCCGAGACCGGACAACCGGTGGCTTACTACGAGAACATCGAGGGTGGTCACGGCGGCGCGGCGGACAACCGACAGCTGGCGTTCAAAACCGCGCTGGCCTACGAGTTCCTGTGGCAGAAGCTGAGCCACTGACGCCCGAGGTAGCGCCGGCGGGTGGGCACCGGATCGTCGTCCATGACCGGGCCCAGGATCTAGCTGTTGCCGGCGCCGTCACGGCTCGACCGAAAGGATCGCCCATGCCCCGCATCGTCGAGACCCGGGCCGGGGTCGAGCTGACCAATCTCGACCAACCGCTGTTCGACGGTGCCGGGGCGACCAAGCGTGACCTCGTGGACTATCTCGATGTGATGGCCGATCGGCTGCTGTCGGGGCTCGCCGACCGCCCGCTGTCGGTGGTGAGGGTCCGGCCGGGGCAATCCGCATTCATGCAGAAGAACCTGCCGGTGACAGCACCGGGCTGGATCCGGCGTACACCGGTGTGGTCGGCCGCGTCCCACCGGGAGATCTCCTACGCCATCGCCGACGCCCGCCGTACCCTGCTCTGGTTCGGCAACCAGCGTGCCGTGGAGTACCACGTGCCGGTGTCGCCGCTGTCCGCAGGGGACGAGAACGGCTGCCCGTGGCTGATTCTCGATCTCGATCCGCCGGAGGGGGATGCTCGGCAGCGCTGGTCGGCGACCGGGACGGTGGTCCGGACCGCGCGCCTGGTCCAGCAGGCGCTGGCCGACGTCGGGCTGGCCGGTGCGGTGAAGACGAGTGGCGCCAAGGGACTGCACATCCTGGTGCCACTGGTGCCGGGAACACCGGTGGACGACGCGGCGGCGGCGACCCGCGCCCTGGGGGCCAGGGCGGCCGCCCTGGACAACGTCCTGGCTACGGACGCATATCTCAAGGACGATCGAGCTGGTCGTGTCTTCGTCGACTCGACCCGCTCGGGTGGGGCCACCCTCGCCGCGGTGTGGAGCCCACGGGTCCGCCCCGGCGTGCCGGTGTCGTTCCCGGTCGGCTGGGACGATCTCGACGACGTCGATCCGGCCGACCTGACCATCACGACGGTGCCGCGACTCGTCGGCGACACGGACCCGTGGGCCACGACACTGCCGATGCCGCAGACATTGTCGGCCGAACTGGTCGAGGCGGGTCGTGCGATTCCGGTGGCCCGGGTGCAGGCCATGCACGAAGGAAAGCGCCGGAGGCGAGCAGCCACCCGGGCCGCTGAGGCCGACGCCGGACCCTGACCCGCGGCGTCGCCGACGTCAGCACCGACGAACCGGCGCCTCAGGCCGCCCCCGTCCCCGCGGACGGGGCGATGCCCACCCGGTTCCGGCCGGCGGCCTTGGCTCGGTACATCGCGGCGTCGGCCGCCGCCAACAACCGGTCGGGTTCGATCGGTTCGGCCGCCAGGTGCACCCCGATGCTGCCACTGATCCGGTGGACCGATCGCGCCAGCCGGAACGGCCGGTTGAGCTCGGCCAGCACCCGCTCGCCGACCTGGACCAGCGTGGTCAGGTCGGGCACGTCGACGCAGATCATCGCGAATTCGTCGCCGCCCAACCGGGCCACCGTGTCGCCGACCCGGGCGGAGCTCCGCAGCCGATCGGCTACCTGCACGAGAAGTTCGTCCCCCGCGGCGTGTCCGGAACTGTCGTTGACCGTCTTGAACCCGTCGAGGTCGATGTAGAGCAGTCCCATCGGACGGCCGGACCGCGGGATGGCGGCGAGGGCGTGCTCGGCCCGGTCGTAGAACAGGTGGCGATTGGACAGGCCGGTCAGCGGATCGTGCAGGCTCTGGTGCAACAGCGCCGCTTCGGCGACCTTGCGCGCAGTGATGTCCTCGACGAGGCAGATGCCGAACGGCGCCTCCGAGTCCGCCGCCGGCATGAACGACAGGCTGACCTGACCGTGCACGATGGTGCCGTCGGCACGGGCGAAGCGTCGTTCCATCGGTGTCACCGCGCCCTGCCCGGATCGCAGTGCGGCCATCGTCGCCTGCCACCCCGACTCCTCGTCCGGATGCGAGATGTCCATCAGTGCAGCACTTTCCAGGTCCTCCCGCGAGCGTCCGGCGAAGGCGCAGAGGGCCGCGTTGACCCGGCGCAGCCGCCCCGACGAGGCCTCCGAGAGGTCGACCATGGCCATCCCGACCGGCGCGTTGTCGAACGCCAACCGGAAACGCTCCTCACTGACCGACAGCGCCCGCTTCGCGCGGCGCGCTTCGGTGACGTCGGACAGTCCGATGACCACGTACTCCGGCCGGCCGGCCGCATCCAGGATGGGCACCGCCGTGACGTCCTGCCACCTCACGATGCCGTCCGGGCCGCGGATGCCGATTGTCTGGTGCACCGTCACGCCGTCCCGGAGGGCGCGGGTGGCCGGCAGGTCTGCTGGTGCCATCGACACGCCGTCCTCATCGACGGCGCCCCACCAGGAGCCCAGCCCGGTCATCCCCTCGACCTGATCAGCCTGCAGGCCTCCGATGCTCGCGGCCGCTTCGTTGATGGTGGTGATGACGCCGTCGGCGCGGATCACGATGACGCCCTGGACGAGCGTGGACAGCAGGGCGTCCTGATGACGGGCGATCCCCAGCGCAGAGGCTTGCGACGCCCGGACCGCCTCGGCCAGGACGACCTCGGTGACGTCCACCACCGTCCCGGCCGCCCGAACCGGCACACCTTCGACGGAGAAGCGCTCACCGCGGGCGTCGACCCAACGCTCAATGCCCTCCGCCGGCCGGGTGATCCGGTAGCGCATCCGCATCGGGGCGCCCTCGACCAGCAGTGCCCGCATCGCGTCCCGAACCCGGTCGCGATCGTCGGGATGCACGACCTGTGAACGGGTGTGGGCGTAGTGCCGGTGCTGATCGCCAACCGGCATTCCCAGGATCTCGAGCAACGCCTCCGAACGGGAGATCCGGTCGGTCGCGAGGTCGATCTCCCACGAGCCGAGGCCCCCCATCCACTGGGTCTCGCGCAGCCGCCGACCGTCGTTCGCAGGTCCGTGATGCGGGCGGCGACCGATGACCTCGCGGATCTCGGTGCGAACATGCGACGCCGTTCCGTCGACCCCGGTGACCAGGGTCGTGGAACTCGACGTGCACACGACGCCACCGTCAGTGCCGACGTACCGGACGTCCAGGTCGTGTCGCAGGATCCGGCCGGCGCGCAGGTCGGCGATGCCGTCCCGATGGATCACCAGATCGTCGAGGTGGGTGATCTCGGCCGCCGACCGGCCGATCAGCGCGCTGTCCGGATGCCCGGTGATCCGACAGAACATCGGGTCCACGTGCAGGTAATTGCCGTTCAGGTCCTCGTGTGCGATCCCGACCGACGGGTTCGTCCCGGGTTCGACGACGACAGCCTTGTCTGGAGCGCGCTCCAGGCCGACGGCCGACTGCGGGGTCACCGACACCGACCTCTCGCTTCCGGGGGGCCATCTCGTTGACGGTACGGGCGGCAGCACCTGCGCACCACGCGTCCCGACGGTCGGGGGCGACCCCCGACTCCATGACTCC
>JBDSLP010000108.1:0-20883 GCA_039916325.1 Nakamurella sp.
GGGGTGAGGTCCAGGGCAAGCCCGAGAAGCACCGTCGTGACGACGACCATTCCGCAGCCGACCAGGGAGGCGTCGAGCAGACCGCGGCCCCGGTGCCGGACCACCCGCTCGGTGACGACTGCGGTCGCGGCAACGGCGAGCACGGTAGTCAGCCAGACCGGTGCGCCGGCCCAGACGGTGAGGGCGGCGACGACGACCAGGGCGGCGTGGCCGATGAGGAGGGTGGTGGTGGCGCCCGCGGCGCGGTGCCGACCGGCGGGCGCGGCGGCGGTGAGCGTTTCGCCCGGAGCGGCGTGTTGATCAGCCATTGGTCAGACCCCTGACGTCGTAGATCATCACAGACCCGTTGTCGTAGATGCGGTCCACCCCGGGGACCGCGGCGAACTTCTGCAGCGCCGCCGGCGAGACCGGGGCGGTCCGGGTGCGTCCTTCGAACTCGCCGGTCTCGATGTAGACATCGAGGTGCGGAAGGCCGTCGGACAGCCGGGTGTCGACGATGAGGTACTGGATGCCGGCCCGGCGGATGACGTCCACGTCGTCCGGGGTGAAGTTCGGGTCCAGCAGCAGCCGGGAGGCGTCGACGCCGGTGGACAGATGCCGGACGGTGAACTGGTTGCCGTCGGAATCGGCCAGCAGGCCGCCGATCCGGTCGGCGTAGACCCGGGTGTTCGCCGGTAGGGCGGTGGCGAGGAAGTCGGCGGCGGCCAGGTTGTCAGCGTCGATACTGCGGGCGTCCGCGGAGATCAGGTACGGACCGGGTAGCTGCCGGGCCGTCGGGCCGGCACCGAGGATCACACCGCCGAGGAAGGCGACGGTGGCGATGAGCCCGACGACGGCGGAGCTGCGCCAACCGAGGTGGCGGCGGCTCAGCCACCAGGCGACGGCGGCGGCGAGACCGAGGTAGACGAATCCGGCGGCCCGGTCGCCGACCTCCGCGGTGGCCACGCTCAGGTGGCCGCCGGGGATGATCGGGTACAGCAGGCCGACCGCGGCCAGCGCGACTCCGGCGGCGTTACGGCGGCGCAGGTTGATCCGGCCGTGATACACGACCAGCACCAGACACGCCATCGCGATGAAGACCCCGGCGACGAGGAGCACCTGCTCCCACGGCGCCGGCCCGCTGCCCGCGCTGTCGGAGAACAGCGGCTTGGCCTTGTCGCCGGTGGCCAGGCCGGACACCCCGCCGCCGAAGTTGGCGAAGATGTCCACCAGGTAGCCGCCCACCGGACTACCCGGGTTGAGGGCGGCCAGTACGGTCAGGACGACGCCGGAGACGGTCATCACCAGCAGCCCGACGATGTCCTGGCGGTGCCGACGGGTGGTGGTGGTGGGATCGTCGGCTGCGGTCGCGGCGTCGTCGGCGCGTACCTCGCGGCCACCGAAGAGCCGGTCGACACGTCCGAGGCCGCGCCGGGTCCGGTCCGGTATCGGGCTCCGGGCCCGACCGCCGATCAGCAGCTCGACCAGGAGGAAGGCGCCGAATCCGGCGACCAGGAGCATCCCGGTCAGGTGGTGCACCATCGTGACCCCGGCGACCGTCGAGATCGGGAGCAGCAAGGATGTCCGGCTGCCGCGGCGACGGGAAAGGAACGCATAGACGGCGAAGACGGCGAGCGGCAGGGCGAGCGTCTGGTAGGAGTACTGCGAGTTGAAGAAGAGGAACTGCGGATTGCAGAGGTAGAGCACCGCAGCGATCGCACCGATCCGGGTCGAGCCCGACACCAGCCGGATCAGTCCGATCAGGCTCAGGATCATGATGATCCGGGCGAGCACCAGCACCACCGTGGCGGCGTTCAGGGCGCTGAGCCCGGTGAGCCGACTGACCGCGTCGGTCACGATCTCCAGGCCCGGGTAATAGCCGGACACCGGGAGCAGCGAGTTCAGTGAGAACAGGTGCCCGGACTGCTCGATCTGACCGAGAGTCGTGGCGTGCAGCAACTCGTCGTGGTACGCGAAGTGCAGCGGGTAGAGCACCCGGCGGCTGAGCTGGAACATCACGCCGACCGCCAGGGCCAGCGCGATGCGCTCGCCGTCCCGGGTGCGGCTCATCACGATGCGGACCACCGCCGGGAGGTAGATGAGTACCTGGCCGAGCACCCACAGGGCCTGGTCGCGCCCGTCGGAACCGACCCCGCGGGCGTTGTCGGCGGCCATCGCCATCAACCCGACACCCAGGGCCATCGTCAACAGCAGCGGACCGAACAGGTTGGTGTTGCCGATCAGCGCCCAGCGGTCCGACCATCGGTGCGCGTGGGCGGGTCGGTCGTCACGGTCCGACGACGGGTCGGTGGCGTGGGGTGGCTCGGCGGCCCGGTGAGGGACCTCGGTCATCGATCCGGTCTGCAGCCCGCCGGACATCGCAAAGGTCGACGCCGTGGCGGCGATCTCGGCGAGGTCGGTGGGGTGTTCCTCCTCGCGTCGGCCGAGCTCCTCGAGCTCGGCGGCGAACGCGTGGTCGGACCCGACGCGCTGGGCGGCGTGGTAGCCGCGCCACAGCGGGACGACCAGCAGGAGGGCCTCGAGGGCGAGCACGCTCAGCCAGCCGACGACCAGGCCGATAGTGCCGTTCACCGCGGCGCCCAGGACTGCGGCGGCCAACTCGACCACCAGGAACAGCGCCAGCACGCGGACGGCGTCGGTCGTGCGGCCCTGGACCCGGCGCAACGCGACCCAATGGTCCTTGATGACGAACGGCACGCCGGCCAGGGCGAGCAGTCGCAGGACGGGCGCGCCTTCCTCGGCGTAGGTCGAGCCGAAGATGCCGAGCACGGTGCCGGCCAGCGGTAGCAGGAACAGATAGGCGGTGATGCTGACGACCAGGCTGAACGGGATCGTCAGTCGCATCCGGGACAACACGTCGCGCTCGTCCCCGCCGGCCGAGGCGAACAGGCCGATGGCGATCGAGTAGGGCAGCGCGAAGACGAAGCCGCAGACCATCAGCGCGGAGTTGAAGTAGGCGTTCTCGCGCGAGGACACCATCAGCGTGACCAGGATCGGAAGGATCTGCAGGGCGGCCTGCAGGGTGGTGTTCAGGGCATGGTGGCTCAGCGCCATCCGACCCAGACCACGCATCAACGACAACTGCAGGAGCGGAGCGCCTGCCGCCTGTGCACGACCGCCACGGGTCCGCCAGGCGACGATCGGCAGCGAGAGCAGGTTGCCGATCGTGACCGCCAGGAAGATCAGCATGCCGGCACCTGCGGTGCTCGCCGCGATGTCGGTGAACTGGGCCAGGGCCAACAGTGCGACGATCTTGACCACGCTGGCGGTGATGTTGCGTTCCAGTTGCAGCGAACCGAATCCGATGGTCAGTACCGCTTGATCGAGGACCAGGACCACTGAGGTCAGTGCGGTGCCGGCGGCGAGCCCCAGCAGCGCCCACGGGCTACCGGCGATGGGCCGGAGGTTGTCGGCGCCGAACACGTGAATGGCGATCACCGGTACGAGGACGGCGAGCAGGGCGCCGACGGTACCGGCGGTGAACAGGCAGGTCCGGACCATCACCCGTCGGCCGGCTGCCTCGGTCACCGGCAACCGGGCGATGAGCAGGGTTCCCAGCCCCATCGAACCCAGCGAGCCGAGCAGCATCATCATCGATACCGCGGCGCCGGCGACGCCGACCGCGGAAGTGGCGAAGGTACGGGCGGCCAGGGTCCAGAACACCAGGCCCAGGACGCTGGTCAGCGCCTGTGAACCGACCAGCGAGGCACTGATGCCGGCCACCCGACGCAGACCGCGGCGGACCCGCTCCTCGTTCTCGGTGACGCCGACACGACGGTCCGCGGGCAGAGCCTGCCCAGCGCTCCGCAGATCTTCGTCCAACAGCATTCTCGGGTTCCGTTCTCGGTCGACTGACGAAAGGTGGGCGGGAGCCGCGTCCGGTGTCTCGGAGGTCGCGGCGGCACTGCCCGTCGTCGGCGACGGGGACGGCGCGTCGGCGCCGGGGCCCACCCGGGCCCTCGGCGTCTGATGACGCTGCGCGTGGTGCTCATCGGTCATGCGGTGACGCTCACTCGAGTCCGTTATTCGGTGACGTAGCCGTCCTGGATGGGGGTCTCGTTCCGACGCAGCCGAGGAGGCCCCCCGTGGACATGACGCCCGGAGGGGCCGGTTGTCACGCCGACGCCTCGTCCGGGAACGCGCGGAGGTCGGGTGCGCGTAGACCGAACACCGTCGGGCGGGTCCGGGTGATCGGGGCGACCGGTCGCTTCCAGCCACGGAGGCGCTCGGTGACGACCGTCTTGAGCACCCGCAGGCCGTCCTTGGTGGCGTTGAGGTTGCTCTCACCGAACAGGCGCCGGAGTTCGACGCTGGGGACCTCCGCGACGTTGAGCTTGGCGACGGCGACCCGGCAGTTGATCAGGGTCTCGATCTCGAAACCGTCACCCCACTGCATGGCCGCGGCGATCGGCTCGGACTTCGGCAGGTCCAGGGACGGCAGGACGTCGGCCCAGAAGGCGTTGTAGCCGTAGCAGAGATCGGTGTACCTGGTGCGGAACACCAGGTTGGTGGCCATGGTCAGAGCGCGGTTGCCCAGGTCACGGATCGGGGTGATGTCCACACTGCCCCCGCCGGCCATCACCCGGCTGCCCTTGGCGAAGTCGGCCCCGTCGACCAGTGCGGCGACGAAGCGGTCGATCTCGGTCGGATCGGCGGATCCATCGGCGTCGAACATGACGACGATGTCGCCGGTGACGTGGGCGAACCCCACGGCCAGGGCGTTGCCCTTGCCCTTGCGCGTCTGCTGCAGCAGGCGGGCGTCAGGGCGGACCCGGGCGACCACCTCGCGGGTGTCGTCCACGGAGTGACCGTCGACGACGATGATCTCCGCGTCGGCGGGCAGCTGGGGCAGCACCTGCTCGAGGTTGCGGGCTTCGTTACGAGCGGGGACGACAATGCTGATGCGGGGCGTGGTGGCCGGCCGCGGGCGGACGTGCGCCATCGTGACTCCTGAATGAGATTGTTCCACCGCGGACGGTCTCGCCACTGGCTCCCCGTCCGGCCAATGGCGACCGATGATGCCGAACGGATCAAAGCCCACACCGGTGTGAACGGTTCCCATCGTAAACACGAAAACGGTCGAACGGGGCGGAAATGAATGAGCTCGTGATTCCTTTCATAATCTGTAACACCGCGGCCACCTCAGACGATCCTGTGGTCCTCGGGACGGCCTTTGCGCATAAACTCATACAATGCGTAATGGCACCATCACGCAGGCGTGAACTTCGTTCCGGGGTTCCGGGGTCCTCGGATCGGCGCTGCCCCGGGGGTCGGATCCGCCGAAGGATTGCTCAGATCGGAGGTAACGGCGAGGAGTCCGTCATCGCCTCGACGATGGGCCATTCGAGGACCGACTCAGGATCGACTCAGGATCGACTCAGGATCGACTCAGGCCGACTGGCGGAACCGACCCGCGGACCGGTGCGTGGGATGGTCACCGCGCAGTGTCGTGCAGTGTCTTTGCGCCCGAGCCGGGGACGCTGGGCGGAGCACCGCAAGCAGCCGGATGAGCATGAGCCCGGCCGGCTGCTGGACCCGCCGGGCACGGGCGGGGCGGCGGTCTACGACCCGAGGGCGTCGGTGGTCGCCACCGGGGTCACGACCCCCCGTCGACTCTGCGGTGGGATCCGACCGGTGTTGTCCGGCGTCGCCAGCGCGGCCATGGCCGCCAGCCGCGACGGGTCCCGGTCGGCGCCGCGGTAGGTGAT
The DNA here is from genome assembly GCA_039916325.1 of Nakamurella sp. Lineage (GTDB taxonomy): Bacteria > Actinomycetota > Actinomycetes > Mycobacteriales > Nakamurellaceae > Nakamurella. The sequence continues at coordinate 5,709 of JBDSLP010000108.1, forward strand.
CATCTCGAAGCTGGGCTTGCCGGGCCGGATGGCTGCGGGCACGCCGAGGGCGGCCGCCCCGGCCGGCACATCGCGGGTCACCACTGCGTTTGCGCCGATCACAGCATCGTGACCGATGAAGATCGGCCCGGTCAGGACTGCACCGGGGCCTACCCAGACACGGTCTCGGAGCTCCGGCCGACCGAAGCTGCCGACCCGACCCGAGCGGCCGAGGGTGACCCCGTGGCTGATGTTGCAGTTGTCGCCGAGGGTCACCACGCCGATGATCACACCGCCGAAATGGCCGATGTACAGGCCACGTCCGATCGTCGCCCGTTCGGCGATGGAGATCCCGGTGGTCATCTCGACGAAGCGGGTGGCGGCGAAGTGCACGAGCCGGCCGGCGATACGCAGCGCCCGGGCGGGGGTCGAGGTGGGCTGCCACCGGAAGAGGGCATGACCGAACCGGTACACCACGGTCGCCTGCAGACCCTTGCACAGGACGACGGCGCGAAGGGTGTTCAGCGGACCGGTGCCACCGACCCGGGAACCGTCCCTGTCGCCTGGGCGGGCGGCGGTGGCGTCGTCGAAGGACAACATGTAGCGGTAGCGGTCGACGTCAGACCGGATCATGGACCATGCCGAGTCCGGCATCAGGTTGCCTGCTTTCATGCGTAGGAGTGAAGGTCGTCGCCGGTAGTGCCGACGTCGCGAGACGGCGAGCGCGGGCGTTCGGGGGCCTCGGGCGGCCCTCGATGGTGGGGGGCGGCCGACGACGACGGAGACGATCCCGGTTGCCGGGTGGTCCCGGAGAGGGCCGAATACCGATCGGTTCCGGACGCTGCCGGAACGCAGTCCCGGGGCCGCTGATATTCGACGGTGAACGTCGCGAAGTCAGCCGCTTCGTGCACCGACGATCGGCCGGACCGAACTCCGTGCATCAATGTAGCCGATCCGGCTCCGCGAATGAATAGACCGGGGAAGCCGGCTGACAATTGAATACACAACGATAAGCAGATGTATTCGAAGCACCTGCCCGTAACGGATTGCTGCTGTTCGAAAAACGCCGCGCGATCACGCTTCGGGGTGAATCCGCGAGCCGCGAGACGCCTCGACCGGTGGGCGTTATGGGGTGGATGGGCGATCTGGCTTCGCTCCGAGCACCAGCCCGACCCTCGCCCTGTGACCGGAGCCACGGTCCGAACCGGGGACCGATGTCGCCGTCTGTATCTAGCCTATTACCAATAGTAATCACGCCGATCCGTGGGGCCGGCCCGGCACATCAGGGACCGCCCATGACGCAGGACGACTCCACACGGGCACTCCGACGCTCCCGGTCCGCGTTGCGCCGGCGGGTCGACCGGATCCGGACCGTGGCCGCCGTCGCGCTGGCCGCCCTGCTCGGTGCCGCGATCATCGTGACCGGTGGTTCACCCGCGGACGCCCAGGCCGCCGCGGCGGCGGACGGCCGCTCGGTGGACGACGCCGGCGGCGATGCCACAACCACATTGATCTACGTGGGCGAGTGGTCGATCATCCGTGACCCAGCTCTGTCCGGCGGGTCGTCGAACCGCTCGACCGTCCGTGACTCGTTGGTGAGTGTCCGGTTCACCGGGACCGGAGTGACCGTCGTGGGCTCCACCGGACCCGACCACGGCACGGTGGAGTTCACCGTCGACGGTGCCGCGGGGACCACCCGGGACCTGTACAGCCGGGCGCCGACGACCGGGACCGCGCTGTTCGCGGTGAATGGGCTTACCCCGGCAAGCCACGTGGTGTCGATGCGGGTGACCGGCGACAAGGGCTCGGCGTCCACCGGAACCGCGGCCTCGCTGGACCGGGTGGGCGTCTCGACCGCGGTGGCTGCGGTGGCCCCGACGTCGAGCGGGTTCGTCACGCGTTCCGGCAGCCGACTGATGCTCGGCGGGGCGCCGTTCCGCTTCGCCGGGGCCAACCTGTACTGGCTGGGCCTGGACGACAACCTCACCGACGCGGGCGGCGCCACCTATCCGACGAAGTACCGGATCGACAACGGACTCCAGTCGGCGAAGAACGCCGGTCTGACGGTGATCCGGTCACACACGCTGGGCATCTCGGTCGGTTGTGCCCGCTGCATCGAACCCACGCTCGGGACCTTCAACGACGCCGCGTTCCAGTCAGCCGACTACGCGATCTACCGGGCCGGGCAGCTGGGTTTGAAGATCGTGATCCCGCTGACCGACCAGTGGCGTTGGTACCACGGCGGCATCAGTACCTTCACCGGATGGCGGGGCTACCCGAACTACGGTGGCGCCGACGGGGCAACGAAGAACACCGTCAATGCGGCCAACAACTCCTATCAGCGGGCGTCAGAGGCGCACTTCTACTCCGACACGACGGTCTCCAACGACTTCAAGCAGTACGTGACCCACCTGCTCCAGCACGTCAACCCTTACACCGGGCTCGCCTACAAGGACGACCCGACGATCATGGCCTGGGAGACCGGCAACGAGATCTGGACGGCCAACCCCACCTGGACCCAGGACATCGCGTGGTTCGTCAAGCACAATCTCGCCGCCCGGCAGCTCGTCGCCGACGGCACCGCCGCCAGCGGGATGCAGGTCGCCAACGCGGCCGTCGACGCACCCGACGTGGACATCCTCGGCGGCCACTTCTATCCGGTCGACACAGCATGGATGAAGAGGGACGCCGCCCTGGCAGCGGCCAAGGGCAAGGCCTACCTGGTCGGCGAGTACGCCTGGACCGATGCCGCGGCGACTACCGCCCAGTTGGCCGCGGTCGAGGCCGATCCGAACGTGGCCGGCAACCTGGTGTGGACCCTGATGCCCTACAAGGAGGACGGCATCCCGGAGATCCACGGTGACGGGTACGCGCTGTACTACCCGGCGACCAGTCCGGCGATGACGTCGGTGATGGATCAGATCCGGCGGCACGCCCAGGTCATGTCGGGACGTTGATCCCCTCGTCAGCACGTCGTCCGCGGACCGCGATGACCGCCCGGACCGTCGCGACCACGGCGATGACCAGCAGCAGGGCGAGGTACCAGGCGTGCGGGATCCGTACCTCGTCGGTGGACACCGGCCAGTAGAGCATCACGCCGGGACCGCTGGCCACGTCCCGGAACAGGTGCAGGCCGACCCCCGTCGCGGCGCCGGCCAGCACCGACCACCGCCGACCGGTGACGAGCCAGAGCACCAGCAGGATCAACACCGTGGTCAGCGAGTGCGAGTACGGGCGGCTGCCGTGGTCGGCGATGTGGGGCACCCCCGCGTAGAGCGGGATGTGGTCGATGTCGATGAGTACCGCACCGGCCAGCGCGGCGACCGTGAACACCGGGGCGGCGGCCAGTCGCCGACCGCCCACCGCGGCGAGCAGCACGAGTGCGGCGGTGACGAGGTGTCCGGGCTCGTCGAGCAATCCGATGGCGACCCGGGACCGGGCCCCGTCCATGACCCGGTCGATCAGGTACACCACGACGACCGACGTCAGCGGCAACCAGAGCTGCCGCCCCACCCGCTCGACGGAAGTTTCCACGGCCGGGCGCAGGGTCGTCCAGGTCGGTGTCATGACATCCGACGGTAGGGGCAGGCCGACCGCCGTGGCCAGGGTGTCGATGTCGGGATCCTCACGGGGCCGGTTCTGCTCACCCGGTGTTCTTCAGGCCGGCGGCCACGCCGTTGATGGTGAGCAGGAGCGCCCGGCGCAGCTCAGGATCCGGCGACGGGGCAGCGCTGCCGCCGTCTGCGGTCGCTTCGGACTCCGCCGCGCGCAGCCGCGCCAGCAGGTCGACCTGGATGAACGAGATCGGGTCCAGGTACGGGTCGCGCACCGTCAGCGTCCGCTGCAGGCCGGGCTGGGCGTCCAGCAGGGCGGCCTCCTCGGTGACCGCGAGCACCTCGCGGACGGTGATCTCGTGCTCGGCCCGGATCATCTCGAACAGTGGCCGGAGCGGGTCGGGCACCAGGGTGTCGACGTAGTGGGCGGCGATCTCCATGTCGGTCTTGGCCAGCGTCATCTCGACGTTGGAGACGAAGGTGCGGAAGAAGTGCCACTTCTGGTGCATGTCGCGCAGCGTCTGGAAGCCGCCCGCGGCGCGGACCGCGGCGATGCCGGATCCGACCCCGAACCAGCCGGGCACGATCTGCCGGGACTGGGTCCAGCCGAACACCCACGGGATGGCCCGGAGTGCGCCGAGCCCGCCGCCGCTGGACGGCCGCTTCGACGGCCGCGACCCGATGTTGAGCGAACCGAGCTGCTCCACCGGGGTGGAGGCGATGAAGTAGGCCGGCAGGTCGGGGTGGTCGAAGAGCTCCCGGTATGCGGTGAAGGCGCCGTCGCTCATTGTCGTCATGGTCTCGTCCCGGGCTGCCTTCTGGGCGTTCGACGCCCTGGCCGTGACGTGCAGTGCGGACGCGGTCAGGGTTGCGGCCACCGTCAGCTCCAGGTTCTCCCGGGCCAGGTCGGGCAGCAGGTACTTGTCGCTGATCACCTCGCCCTGCTCGGTGAACTTGATCTCGCCGGTCAGGGTGCCGTGCGGCTGGGCCATGATCGCGTCGTAGGTCGGACCACCCCCGCGGCCGACGGAGCCGCCGCGGCCGTGGAACAGCCGCAGCCGGACGCCGTGTCGGTTGGCCACGTCGCGCAGGGTGCGCTGGGTCTTGTGGATCTCCCACTGGGAGGTGGTGACGCCGGACTCCTTGTTGGAATCGGAATAGCCGAGCATCACCTCCTGGACGTCGCCGCGCAGTCCCACGATGAGCCGGTAGGTCGGATCGCCGAGCAGTTCGTCGAGGACCTCGCCGGACCGGCGCAGCTCTTCGACCGTCTCCAGCAGGGGAGCGAAGCCGATGCGCGCAAAGGCAGGGGTAGCCGGGTCCGTCTCCTTGGTGCCGTGCACGTCGAGCAGGCCGGCCTCGCGGGCCAGGACCACGGCGGCCAGTACGTCGTCCGCGCCGCGGGTCATCGAGATGATGTAGGTCTGGATGACCTCGTCGCCGTAGGTGTCCAGGGCCCGGACGACCTCTCGGAACACCGACCAGGTCTTGAGCCCGGCCGCGTCCAGTGGCGGCGGGGTGCTGGCCAGCGGCCGCCGGGAGGCGAGCTCCCCGGACAGCAGCCGCATCCGGGCGTCCCGGGACAGGTCGGCGTACTTCCCGCCGTGTTCGCCGAGACGGTCGACGAGCTGGCCGACCGCGTGGTGGTGGGCGTCGGCATGCTCACGGATGTCCATCGTGGCCAGGTGCAGGCCGTACATCGCCACGGTGCGCTCGAAGCGGGCGAGCATGCCGTGGGCGGCCAGGCCGCCGCCGTTGGCCTCGAGCGACGCGCGGATCAGGGCGAGCTCGGCCTGCAGGGGGCCGATCGAGGTGTAGTCACGGCCGGCGGCGAACACCGCCCCGGTGTCGACCCGGTCACGGGTGTTCATCAGCTTGGCGCGCATGCAGGTGAGCTTGAGCCGGTAGGGCTCCTGCGCGTTGAGCTCGAGGATCCGGGCCGGCAGCCGGGTCAGGATGGCCAGGTCCACGTCGATGCTGGCCTGCAGCTCGGGGGAGTGGCCGACGATTCCGCTGGAGATCGACAGCGCGTGGATCAGCTCGTCGAGCTGGCGGATCATGATCGCGATCGCGCTCTGGTTCTGCAGCCGCAGGATCTCCCGGGTGATGGCCGGGGTGACGTTCGGGTTGCCATCCCGGTCGCCGCCGATCCAGCTGCCGAAGGTCAGCGGGGCCGCATCCGGTGGGTAGACCGCGCCGTGCTCCTCGAGCAGGTCGGCCAGATCGGCCGACAGCTGCGGAATCGTCTCGGAGATGATGTCGGTCAGGTAGTACATCGCGTTGCGGGCCTCGTCGACCGGGGTCGGCTGGACCTGACGCAACTCGTCGGTCTGCCAGATGAGGTCGACCAGCTCGGCCAGCTGCCGGTCCTGGGCGGCCCGGGCGCCGGTGTCGGGGACGGTCGGCACGGCGAGGATGTCGCAGAGCAGTCGCAGCTTGGTCAGCACCGACCGGCGGGAGGCCTCGGTCGGATGGGCGGTGAACACCGGCTGGACGGCGAGCTCGGCGATGGCCGAGCTGAGCCGCTCGGGGCCGGCGGCCTCGGCGATGTCGCGCACCGCCCGAGCGAGCCAGCCGTCCGTGGTGGGACGGCCGCGCAGCCGGCGTACCCGGTGCACCTGTTCGGCGGCGTTGGCCAAGTGGAAGTAGGAGGCGAAAGCGCGCACCAGCTTGGTCGCCTCGGCCAGCGGTAGCCCGGCGAGCAGCGTGCGCAGTTCGGTGCGGGCGGCCTCCCGGTCGGACTCGTCGGCCAGTTCCTTCGCGCGCTTGCTCAGAGCCCGGACCTGTTCGACCAGGTCCAGCAGGTGCTGGCCGTGCTGGCGGACCAGGGTCTGCCCGAGCAGCGCACCGACCCGGCGGACGTCGGCCCGCAGGTCGGCGTCGGTCGGTTCGTACGGACCGGGGAGGTCGAGGGGGGATTCGGCCCCGCCGGCGGTGCGGATGGGCGGGTCGGCGGATACCGCCGGGTCGACTGTCACGGCATCCAGTTTCCCGGCCCCGAGTTACGAGGGTATTTCCGGGGTGCCGCGACATCGCCTGGGGATGCCACGGGAACGGCGCCGACCGGGCCCACCTGACGCGCGGCGGGTGGGTTCGGCCGCAGTGGGTGTGACAAGCTGCACGCATGGTCACTGTCCGACAGCGGAGTCGTCGTCCCGCCGGCCGGAGGGTGGCTGCGGCTGCCGTCGGTCTGCTGCTGCTCGCCGGCTGTGGCGGGCAGGTCGGTGCCGCCGCGGTGGTCGGGGCCGGCTCGGTGAGCAGCGCCTCGATCGAGGCTCAGCGCAGCGCGCTGACCTCCGCGACCACCCCGTCATCCGGGGCCGGCGAGTTGCTGTCCGCCGACCGGGCCACGCAGGCCGGTCAGGTCGCCCAGGATCGGACGCTGGTCACCTACGCGATCTGGCACGAGCAGCTCCGACAGGCCGGGACCCCGGTCCCGTTGACCGAGGCGGAGATCAACTCGATCCTGGCCGACACCGCCACCACCGACCAGATCACCCAGCTGCTGCTGGCCACGCCCGACACCCTGCGCGACCGGCTCACCGACACCGCCACCCTGCAGCGGATGGTCTCGGACGCGGTCACCGCCGGCACTCCGGTGAGCGGCCCGTCTGTCGACTACGAGCTGATCAACGTCGACTCGCTGGAGATCGCGTTGGCCGCCCGCAGCCGCTACACGGCCGATCCAGGTTCGTGGGCCACCGATCTCGCCGCGGCCGGCAGCGATCGCGGCAGCTCCGGGTCGGCGAGTGCGGCCGGCCCCGGGGCGGCACTGATCCCGACCGGCGTGTACTCCGCGGGTGTCGGCGACTTCATCGTCGTCCCGGCCGGGAACTCCACGGCCACGATCGTCCGGATCACCGCCCACTCGATGAGCTCCGCGCCGCTGGACGTGTCCACCCTGCAGCAGGCGGGACCGGCCGTCGTGAACGCCATCGGTGCGATGCTGCTGAACCAGACCACCGGCGCGGCGGTCCCGCCGGTCGAGGTGAACCCGCGGTTCGGAGTCTGGGATCCCGCGGTCGCCCAGGTGGTACCGGCCCCGGCTCAGCTCTGACGGACCTTGCGGTCGCAGAGGTCAGCCGTCCGCCGGTTCAACCCGGGGCACCACCGCTGACGCCGGGTCGGTGCGCCCTCGGGGGATGCTCTCCGACGACCTCGTAACCGGATCGTGATCCCCGATCCGGGTGACGCGATCGGGTTCCGACCCGCGGTATGTGTGTGTCACCTAGCGTCAGTCCGATGTACCGAAACCCGGCCTCGACCATCGTGGGGAGGTCTTGCGTCGCCCATTCGGGCGCGCGGTCCCGGCTCCCGTCACCGGTTGTAACGTTCGCCGAGGTCACATCGATAACTCCAGTCAGTGAACAGCGGGTGAAGGGCGGGTTGAAATGCCCCCGTTCGGCGGAGCTCATCGCGGTCAGATTTCGTGGTGTATCAGTCTTCGGCACCGCGTCATCGGGTTCCTGGGTGGTCAGCCCGCCGAACCGAAGCGAGGCCGGATGTTCGGTCTGCCGGACGAGGTACCCGTTCAATCACCTGTTCGGACTAGTGGGATGCAATCGAGAGGGCGAACTAGTGACGCAACGTGAGAGAATCCCTCCAATGCCCTGTGCCGACGTGAGACTCTGTTGTAGGGTCGGGCAATCAGGACAAAGCCGTTGCGCTGAGTGAGCACATTGCCCACGGAAGGCCTAACATCGCCGCCGCGTCCCTGAGTCACTGAAGTACACAGATGTCCGATTCGAGGGCAGCCGCCCGGTATCAGTTCCGATCCACACCACTTTGGACGAAGGTCATGATGAGAGCCTGGGCCGCGATCTCCGCAGCCGCGGTACTGGTGGCGCTGCCGTCAGCGGTCGACCGCACCGCCGGCAGTGTCGGGCAGTCCGACACGACCGCACCGGTGGCCGGCGCCATCGACGCCACGCAGCTGTCCGGTACCAGTCTCGGGATCATGCTCTGGCTCGCCGTCGCGGTGATCGCTGTCGTCGTATCCTTCGTCGTCCTACGGCACAGCCGCGCACAGCTCGACGCGATCCCGGTCGAGGGCACCGGCGCCCGATCGGCGCCGGCCCTGCGTTCCGTCTCCGGAACCAGCGGTCGATAACCCGTGGCCCTGATCGACGGACAGCGCACCGTCTCCTCCACCGACACCCATTCCGAGGCGCCGCCCCGGCGTCGGGTCCCGGTATCGGCCGCTCTTCACGCGGAGCGCTACGCGTCGCCGGCCGGCCTGAACTGGCGGCAGCGGTACGCGCGCTGCCTCGGCCTTACGGATCTGCTCGTCATCATCTGGGCGGCGGCCGGGGCGCATTTCGCCCAGGCCACCATCAGTGATTCAGAACGTGGTCACATCGACCCTTTCTCGGCCGACTCGATCATCACCAGCGTGGCTGTCGTCGTGCTCTGGATGCTGATGCTGGCGGTGTTCGACTCGCGGGACGCGAAGGTCGTCGGGTTCGGGTCCGAGGAATACAAGCGGGTCCTCAACGCCACCTTCGTCGTGTTCGCGCTGTACACGATGGTCTCCTACCTCTTCCAGCTCCCGGTGTCGCGGAGCTACCTCGTGGTGGTGATGCCGGCCGGCGTCATCGGCCTGGGCGCCGGTCGCTGGGTCTGGCGACGGTGGTTGCAGATGCAACGCGACCGCGGTAATTACGTGACGAATGTGCTCGCGGTCGGTAACGCCCAGACGGTGGGCGATCTGGTCTCGGAACTACGCCGAACCCCGCGGGCCGGTTACCGCATTGTCGGGGCCTGTGTCTCCGGCGGCACCGCCAGCTCCGCGGCCGCTGGTCAGGCCACCCTCTCGGGGGAGAGCGTCCTCGGGGTCCCCGTCGTGGGATCGCTGAGCCAGGTCCTGAGTGCGGTCCGGATGACCGGGGCCGATGCGGTCGCGGTCACCTCGACGGCCGCGTTCGGGCCGGCCGCGGTACGCGAGCTGTCCTGGGAGCTGGAGAAGACCGACGCCGAGCTGATTCTCGCTCCCGCGCTGACCGACATCGCCGGCCCACGGGTGCACACCCAACCGGTGGCCGGCCTGCCGCTGATCCACGTCGAGCGACCGACCTACAGCGGCCCGACCAGGATCGTGAAGTCGGCGTTCGACCTGGTTGGCGCGAGTCTGTTGATCATCCTCTTCGCGCCGTTCCTGTTCGCCATCGCGCTGGCGGTGAAGCTGGACAGCCCGGGGCCGGTGTTCTTCCGTCAGGAGCAGGTCGGCGTCGACGGCACCCGGTTCCGGATGGCCAAGTTCCGCTCCATGCGGGTCGACGCGGAAGCTCAGCTGGCGGAACTCCGCCGGGCGCAGGGCACCGATGCCGGCAACGAGGTCCTGTTCAAGATCAAGAACGACCCCCGGATCACCCGGGTCGGTCGCTTCCTGCGCCGGTACAGCCTGGACGAGATCCCCCAGCTGTTCAACGTGATGAGCGGTGAGATGAGCCTGGTGGGGCCGCGGCCGCCGCTGGCCTCCGAGGTTGCCCAGTACAAGGATGCGGTGCACCGGCGGATGCTGGTCCGGCCGGGGATGACCGGCCTCTGGCAGGTGTCGGGACGCAGCAACCTCTCCTGGGAGGAGACGGTCCGGCTGGACCTGTCCTACGTGGAGAACTGGTCGATCACAGGGGATCTGATGATTTTGTTCAAGACGGCGAAGGCCGTGGCGTCCTCATCGGGCGCTTACTGAGTCACTGAGTTCCACACCTGGTCCGGCCCGTTCGCTTCGTGGGGGCGGGCGTCCAGATGTCCATGAACGTCGTTGTTGCAGGAGCGATCGGGGTCGCTTCTCTCGCGCCGGTCCACGAGTCGACACCGTCGTCCTGCCCGGCTGACCTGAAGGAGCTTCCCGAGTGAACGAGCCCATGCCCGGTGCGGGTCACCCCGACCCCGATCGGGCGCCGATGAGCATCGCCCTGGTGGGTACCCGCGGCGTTCCGGCCCGCTACGGGGGGTTCGAGACCGCCGTCGAGGAGGTCGGATACCGGCTGGCCGAGCGCGGTCACCGGGTCGTCGTCTACTGCCGCGACGTCGCCGCCGAGACGTGGTCAGCCGAACGTCCGACGAGCTACCGCGGTATGGAACTGGTGCACGAGCCGGCCCTTCGCAAGCGGTCGCTGGAGACGTTGAGCCACACCGCGCTGTCCGTGGCGCACCTGGTCCGGCATCGGACCGACGCGGCCATCGTCTTCAACGCAGCCAATGCGCCGTTCCTGCCGATGCTGCGGGCGGCCCGGATCCCGTTCGCCACCCACGTCGACGGCCTGGAGTGGCAGCGTGGCAAGTGGGGCGGCGCCGGCAAGCGGTACTACCAGCTCGCCGAGCGCGCCTCGGTGTGGTGGTCGGACGCGCTGATCGCGGATGCGCAGGGGATTGCCGACTACTACCGGCAGAAGTTCGACGCCGACACCGAACTCATCTCCTACGGGGCACCGATCGTCAGTGACGCCGCCGACCGGCTGGCCGAGCTGCACCTGACCAGCCGCGGCTATCACCTGGTCGTGGCGCGCTTCGAGCCGGAGAACCACCTGCACCTGATCGTGCAGGGCTACGTCGAGAGCAACGCCACGCGACCGCTGATCGTGGTCGGCTCAGCGCCCTACGCCGACGAGTACACCGCGCGGCTGCACGAGCTGGCCGACGGACGGGTGCGGTTCCTCGGCGGGCTCTGGGACCAGGAGCTGTTGGACCAGCTCTACGCGCACGGGTTGACCTATCTGCACGGCCACTCCGTCGGAGGCACGAACCCGTCGTTGCTGCGGGCGCTGGGCGCGGCAGCCGCGACGACGGCTTTCGACGTCACGTTCAACCGCGAGGTGCTGGGCGATTCGGGTCGCTACTTCACCACCGCCGACGACGTCCGCCGGCTGGTCGAGGGGGCCGAAACCGACCCGGATGCATCACGGGACCGGGGCGTGGCCTCCAAGAAACGGGCCGCGCATTACACCTGGGACGACGTCGCGGACAAATACGAACTTTTGTGCCGAAATCTGGTGATTTCGCGTGATGACTCTCAGCGACGCGCGTCCCACCCGAGAGAGCTACCGGTCAGGGTTTGACCCCGATGCCGACCACCCAGCGTGACGACCTTCTGACTCGGAGATCTGCTTGATGACCAGTACCCACAAGCTCGGCGCCACGGTGCCGGACCGACCGCCGGCGGGACGGGAGTCCTACGCGACGATCGTCGCGCGGCTGGCCGGGGCGCAGAAGATCACCCCCGGCGCCCCGGCGTACTCCCGGTACGTCAACCGGCCTCTCGGTCGCCGGCTCGCCGCAGCGGGCTACCTGCTCGGGCTCACCCCGAACGTGATCACCGGGATCAGCGCCGCGTTCTCATTCGCCGGGATCGCGGTGCTGGCGCTGGTGCGTCCGAGCCTTCTGTCAGGGATCGTGATCTGCGCAGCACTTGTCGTCGGGTATGCCTTCGACGCTGCCGACGGGCAGCTCGCCCGGCTCCGCGGCGGCGGGAGTCACGCGGGGGAGTGGCTCGACCACATGGTCGACGCCGCCAAGATCAGCGCGTTGCACCTGGCCGTGCTGATCAGCGTCTACCGCTTCTTCGACCTGGGTTCGGCGGGCTGGCTGCTGGTGCCGATCGGCTTCGTACTGGTCGCCAACGTGATGTTCTTCGGAATGATCCTCAACGACCTGCTGCGGGCCCGGCAGGCGGCCACGACCGGTAGGCCGGTCGTGCGCGATCGAAAGCCGTCGCTGGTTCGTGCGCTGCTGGTGGTGCCCACCGACTACGGCCTGCTCTGCGCGGTGTTCCTGTTGCTCGGCGCCACCGGGGTGTTCTTCCCCGTCTACACGGCACTGTTCGTGGCCAACGCCGCCTTCATGGCGCTGGCCGCGGTGAAGTGGTTCCGGGACATGGCCTCACTCGACACCTCCCGCCTCGACACCTCCCGCCTCGACACCTCCCGCCTCGACGCATCCCGCCTCGACGCCTCCCGAACGGACTCCGCCCGATGAACGCCGTCCCCCGCACCCGCGCCTTCGTGGCCGCCCTCGGTGCGCTGGTCCTGCTCACCGTCGGGGCCTGCAGCTCCACGGACGAGGGGCAGGCCTCGACCTCGGCGACCTCGTCGACCTCATCGGGGTCGGCCACCGGAACGGGCGCCTTGGCGGACAACGTCATTCCCCCGGCGACCACCGATCCCTCCGCACCCGCATCGTCGGAGCGCATCACCCCGAACACGGAGCTGCCGTCCGCGCCGGATCCGGCCACCACGCCGGTGCCGGCGCCGAATGGCGGCAATGTCAACGAGACGGTGCCCGAGGTCGAACTGACCACCAACGCGGCCGTTCCGGTCTCGGGTACCGGTGACTACGGCAACGGCGTCACAGTCAGGCTGGCCGCGCTGAACGGCATGACCACCACCGCCGAGCTGCCCGGTGAGATCGCCGGACCCGGTGCGGCTTTGACTGTGCGGATTGTCAACTCAACGGTCGAGGCCATCGACCTAGGCAACGTAGTCGTAGACCTTCAGGATGCGACCGCTATGCCGGCTATCCCGATGAGCACCAGTCCGGCAGCCCCCTTCACCGGTTCGTTGGCCGCAGGCGCAACCGCTGAGGGTGTCTACGTTTTCACCTTGCCCGCCAGCTACACGGGACCGGCCACGGTGAGCGTGACTTACACCGTGGACGCCCCCGTCGTCGTCTTCACTGGCGATATCTCATGAGCATTCCCTCGCACCCCTCCCATCCGAGCCGTACCCACAGGAGTCGACCAATGAGGTTCACCCAGCATCTGCGCAGGCGTCTCACCGCAGTCCTGACGACCAGCGCCCTGGTCGCCGGTGGACTGTCGGTATCCGCCGTCAGCGCTCCGGCGGCGTCGGCCGACGTGTCGCCCATCGCCTCCCCCGACCTGTCCACAGTGACGGCAGATGCGCTGCCGACTGTGCAGATCGACGGCGTCGTCTGGGATCAGGCGATCGTTGGCAACACCGTCTGGGCTGGTGGGCAGTTCACCAACGCCCGGCCAGCGGGTGCTGCCGCCGGCACGCAGTTGACTACCCGAAACAACCTGCTTGCGTACAACTTGGCTACCGGCGGGCTGATCACCTCGACCGCCCCGTCGCTCAACGCGCAGGTCAAGGCGGTCGCCGTGTCGCCGGACAAGACGCGCGTGTACGTCGGCGGTGCTTTCACCACGGCCAATGGAATCAAGCACAACCGGATCGCGGCATACGACGCGGCCACGGGCGCCATCATCAACTCCTTCGCGCCTAACGTCGACGCCACCGTCAACGCGATCGTGGCTACCAACACCACGGTCTACGTCGGTGGCATCTTCAGCACCGGCGGCGGCCTCAGCCGGCCTAAGTTGGCGGCGTTCAGCGCATCCGACGGCAAGCCGACCACCTGGGCTCCTGCGGCTGACGCCAACGTCAACGCGATGGTCCTCTCGCCCGCCGGGCAGATCATCGTCGGTGGTGCGTTCAAGAATATCAACGGGTCGCCGGCCTACGGTCTCGCCGCAATTGACGCCGCATCCGGCGCATTGGTTCCGTGGAACGCGAATACGAAAATCCAGAATGCTGGATCTCAAGCCGCGATTCTGAGCCTGACCACAGACGGCAAAGCCGTCTATGGCACCGCGTACCACTTCGGTGCGGGCGGTAATCTGGAGGGAACTTTCTCTGCGGATCCCGCAACCGGCGACGTTCAGTGGGTCGAGGACTGCCATGGCGATACTTATGACGCCTACTCCGACGGCACGCAGGTCTACACCGTCAGCCACGCTCACTATTGCGGCAACTTGGGCGGCTTCTTCCAGTCCGATCCGTGGGCGATCAACATGCGCCACGCCCTCGCCTTCACCGGTACTGCGACTGGCACCCTGCAGCACGACCCGCACGGGTACTTCGACTGGTTCGGCACGGCCAGCCCGTCGATGATCAACTGGTTCCCGGACCTCGAGCCCGGCAAGTACACCGGCAAGGGCCAGGCGGCCTGGAGCGTTACCGGCAACGGACAGTACGTCGTCATGGGCGGCGAGTTTCCGACGGTGAACCGCACCGCTCAACAGGGAATCGTCCGCTTTGCGGTGCCGTCCATCGCGCCGAAGAAGATGGGCCCCGAGATCAAGGGTGGCAACACGAATCCGAACGTCCTGGCCCTCTCCTCCGGAGCCGCCCGGGTGACCTGGCAGGCCAACTCCGACCAGGACAACTACACCCTGACCTACCGCCTGACCCGCAATGGCGTGCAGATCTACCAGGCCGACGCGAGCTCGACGTTCTGGAACCGTCCGACGATGGGGTACATCGACGCGGCTTCGAACCTCGTACCTGGAACCGTCTACCGCTACCGCCTGACGGCCACCGACCCCGACGGCAACTCGGTTCAGAGCGACAACGTGAACTTCACCGCGCCGGACGCTGTTAACACCACGCCCTACACCACGAAGGTGCTGGCAGACGGAGCGTCGCCTTACTGGCCGATGAACGAAACCTCCGGGACTGTGCTGTTCGACAACTCCTCTACCTTCAACGACGCCGACACCACCGCCGCACTGACCCGCTCGGTGCAGCCCGGTGCCATCGCCGGTGACGCGGCGTCGTCCTTCGACGGCACCGCCACCGCCTCCACCCGTACCGCCATCACCGGTCCGGACACCTTCACTGCGC
>JBDSLP010000109.1:0-10840 GCA_039916325.1 Nakamurella sp.
GACGAGGTGCACCTGCTGCCCGCGCCGGTGTTCCGGATGACCGCCGACCTGCAGTCCCGGCGGCGGCTCGGGCTGACCGCGACCCTGGTGCGCGAGGACGGCCGCGAGGGTGACGTCTTCTCCCTGATCGGCCCGAAGCGCTACGACGCGCCCTGGAAGGACATCGAGGACCAAGGCTGGATCGCCCCGGCCGAGTGCATCGAGGTCCGGGTGACGCTGACCGACAACGAGCGGCTGCAGTATGCGATCGCCGAGCCCGAGGAGAAGTACCGCCTGGCGTCGACGGCGCGCACCAAGCTGCCGGTGGTGAAGGCCATCCTGGCCAAGCACCCGACGGAGCCGACGCTGGTCATCGGCGCCTACCTCGACCAGCTCGACGAGCTCGGCGCCGCCCTGGACGCGCCGATCATCCAGGGCTCGACGAAGAACGCCGAACGCGAGCGACTCTTCCAGGGCTTCCGCACCGGCGAGATCCCGGTGCTGGTGGTGAGCAAGGTGGCCAACTTCTCCATCGATCTGCCCGACGCCACGGTGACCGTCCAGGTCAGCGGCACCTTCGGCTCCCGGCAGGAGGAGGCCCAGCGGCTCGGCCGGCTGCTGCGGCCCAAGAGCGACAAGCGGCAGGCGCACTTCTACTCGGTGGTCTCGCGTGACACGGTGGACACCGACTACGCGGCGCACCGGCAGCGGTTCCTCGCCGAACAGGGCTACGCCTATCACATCGTGGACGCCGACGACCTGCTCGGGCCCGCGCTGCCCGGCGGTACCGAAGGAGATCGCGCATGACCGACCGGATCGATCCCGAAGCCGCCGAGGGGGCTGCTGTGGACGAGTTCGACGAGCTCGAGGACGAGCTCGAAGACGACCTCGAGCCCTGGGAGGAGACCCTCGAGGACTGGGAGTACCTGGGTTGGCTGGACGTGCTGCCCGCCGGCCTGATGGCCATCACCGGCGCGTTCGACGGGCCGACCACGACCCGGGTCGACTTCGACAGGATCGCGACGGAGATGCTCGCCGGTGAAGGCCTGACCCTGCTCGACGGGGATCCGCTGTGGCCGGTGCTGTCGGCGGACCTGCCCGACGAGGACCGGCTGGACAACCACGAGCAGGCCTACGGCGAGTACCTCGAGGAGATGCGGGCGCAGCGGTCCGACTGGGCCGAACTGATCACCCGGGAGCCGGGGATCGCGGTGGCGTCGATCAATGAGCTCGCCGACCGGCTGGTCGGCTGGGGGCTGCTGTCGGAGAACGGTGATCAGCTGGAGCTCGTCGATCCGGTGCCGGATCCGCTGAATCTGCTGCCGCTGACCGAGGACACCATCGGTCGGCTCATCCTGGACCGGATGGGACCGGAGATGGAGGCCGTCGAGGACGTCCTGCACGAATTCCTCTACCACGGCGAGTCCGCCGAGCTGGCGACCACGTTGCGCAAGCTCGCCGACCAGGCCGACGTCACCACCGAGATCGCCCAGATGACGGTGGCGATGCTCATTTCGCAGCCCGATTCCGGGGTCAGCGCACAACGATTCGGTCCGCTGGACACCGAGGGTGTGGAGGTTCTGAAGGAGCACCAGAAATTCACCCTGCGGGTGGATCGGACGGCGCCGGGATTCGCCGACCACGAGCACTGAGCCGGTGGTGGTCGGGTCGTCGAAGCGCTGCTGGTTCGCCGGCGGTGCGCTGGTGCTGCTGGCCGCCTGCAGTACACCCGACAGCACGGTCCCGACCATGTCCACCACGGTGGCGACGTCGGCCGACACCGCCCCGGCGACCGGTACCGCCGGATCGCTGGCGTTGGGGTCGACGCAGACCAGTCCGACCGATGCGCCGATCACCCAGCTCGGGATGCTCACCGGTCCGGGTGTCGACGACCAGCAGATCGCCCTCGGGACATTGGTCGACCCGGCCACCGACCGCGGATTCCGACAGGGTCTGGAGCTGTGGCGGCAGTCGACGAACGCCGCGGACGGAATCTGCAACCGGGAGGTCGTACTCACCGACGCCCCCGACCCGACGGACCTGGTCGCCGGCTACCGGACGCTCGGCAGCTCGGTGCTCGGCTTCGTCGACGCGACGACGTCCGCCGAGGTCGCGCCGGAGCTGTCCACGCTGCTCAGCATCGACCGGGTGCCGGCGTTGACCGTGACCGGGACCGCGTCGGACCTGCTGGCGTCCAGTCCGGTGGTGATCGGCCCGACCGAGGACATCATCGCGATCAACGCCGCCGACCAACTGCTGACGGCCGGCACCCTGGCCGATGGCGGCCGGATGGGCGTGGTCAGTGACGGGTCGGCGGCGGCCGCGAACGCCGTGGCCGGGCTCCGCTGGTTCGCCGCCCGGCACGACTTGACGCTGGTGGTGCAGACCGCCCAGGGCCGGGACATCCAGGTGCTGGCCGTCCTGCCCGTCGTCTTCGCGCTCGCCGCCCCGGACGTGACCGCGGCGCTGGCCACCGACCTGCCGGCCGCGACCACCGTGGTCACCACGCTGGACGGCTATGACGCCACGTTGGTGGACGCAGCGGCCGCCGCGCACCTTCAGATCGCGTTGAGCACCCCCGCGCCGGGCGCCGACCATCCGGGAGCCGACGCGGTGGGCGCGGCGATCACCGCCGCAGGCGGTGTTTCGGGGGCGTCCACCTTCGCCGGCTACGCCGCCGGCGCGGCCTGGCAGCGGCTCCTGGTGGCGGCCTGCGACGCCCAGTCCCTCACCCGCGACGGGGTCTTCGCGGCGCTGACCACGGTGGGCCCGGCGTCGGTGGAGAGCCTGCTCGGCGCCTCGGACCCGGCGTTGCCGGTGACCGACCGGCAGCCCGCCACCCGCTCGTCCGCGGTGGCCGCCGCCGACCCGTCCGCCCCGACCGGTTTGCGGCCGCTCACCGGGCTGGTCCTGGCCGACGGGATCGAGGAGTACACCGCCCCGGTGCGGTGAGACCGGGGAGGGGCCGGGACCTGGCCCGACACGGCGCGCCGGTTACGGTGTCGGGATGACCGTCGTCTGCCTGCCCGATCCGAACGCCGTCGAGCTGCTGGGATCCGTCCCCGAAGGGGTGCAGGTGATCGTCTGGGACGGCACCGGCGAGAAGCCCGACCGGCTCGCGGAGACAGTCTTCTGGGTGCCCCAGGTCGAGGATTCCGAAGGCCTGGACGCCAAGTTCGCCGCGCTGCCGAAGCTCGAAGTGGTCCAGCTGACCAGCGCCGGGGTGGAAGACATCGTCGACCGGGTTCCGGATGGGGTCACCCTGTGCAACGCCAGGGGCGTCCACGGCCCGTCGGTGGCCGAGCTGGTCCTCGCCGTCGTCCTGGCCTCGCAGCGTCGGTTGCCGCACTTCCTGGACGCCCAGCGGGAGGGTCGCTGGGATCTCGTCGAAGCCGACGACCTGACGGACAAGCGGGTGGTGATCGTCGGTGCCGGTGACCTCGCCGAGCAGACGGCGAAGCGGCTGCGTGGCTTCGATGCCGTACCGGTGTTCGTCGGACACACCGCCCGCGAAGGCGTGCACAGCAACGACGAGCTCCCCGACCTGCTACCGGACGCCGACATCGTGGTGATCACGGTGCCGCTGACCCCGCAGACCACCGGACTCGTGGACGCCACGTTCCTGGCTGCGATGCCCGACGGCGCCCTGCTGGTCAACGTGGCCCGCGGGAAGGTCGTCGACACCGACGCGCTGCTCGCCGAGCTCGAGTCCGGCCGGCTGCGGGCCGCGCTGGACGTGATGGAGCCCGAGCCGCCGCCGGCGGACCATCCGCTGTGGAAGGCGCCGAACCTGATCATCACCCCGCACGCCGCCGGCCACATCAAGGCCGCCGGCCCGCGTGCGTTCGCGCTGGTCAACCAACAGCTGCGCCGCTTCGTGGCCGGCGAGAAGCTGGCCAACGTGGTGAAGGGTGCCTACTGAGCCGGTCCTGGTCGCATGCGCTCAGGCGTACGCGGTGAAGTGCGGGCCGAGCGTGTCGATCCAGGCCACCGGATGGGTGGCGGTCGCGTCGGACCCCGGGCGCTCGAACGCCGCCGCCACCGCCGTCTGCAGGGCCGCGCCGGTGCGAGCCAGGGTGTAGCGCTCCAGCACCCAGTCCCGGTTCGCGACCCGCACGCCGGCGAGCTCGTCGGCCCGGGCCAACAGCTCGACCACCTTCTCCCGGACCAGCAGCGGTCGCTGGGCGGGGACGGGCCAAGCGCCCGGCGCCGCGAAGAGCTCGTGGCCGCCACCACCGTCGTAGCCGGCGACCAGGCAGCCCGACGCCAACGCCTCGGCAACCGGCAGGCCGAAGCTCTCGCTGTGCCCCAGGGCGATGAACACCGTCGACGTGCCGAGAGTGTGGGCGACGACGTCCTGCGGGGCGTCGATCATCTGGACCAGATCGACGCCCGCGAGCCGCGGATCGTGGCGCAGCAGTTCGGCCAGCAAAGACGCCTCCCGCGGACGTTTCCGCGGGAACCAGCTGACCCGTGGCCGGTCCGACGGCCGCGGGGCGAACAGGTCACCATCGACGGGGTTCGGGATCAGGCTGACCGGCAGACCGGGCAGCACCGCCGCGAGCACATCACGGCTCTCTGCGGTCACCGCCCACACCGCCGGGTTCGGCGACCAACCGGGAAACCCAGGCCCGGGCGAACCGGCGGCGAAGGTGTAGAAGTGGTTCTGGTTCAGGATGACCTTGCGGGCGCCGGGAGCCGGATCGAGGCCCTGGACGGTCGGCGTCTCCGGCAGCACCAGCAGGTCGTCCGCCCGGATCGGGGTGGTCGCCCCCGAGAGCACCGGGACGTCGGCGTCGATCCAGTCGGTGCGGTCGTCGGGGTCCGGCAGCCACAGCCACGCCTCGTGACCCGCCGCGCGGAGCAGCTGGACGTGCTGGGTGAGCACATGCACGCCGCCGCTGCGGCGCCGGGTGGCGCACCCGGCGTAGACGATCCGGCGGGCACTCACGGTCGGGGTGGGCTCAGGTACCAGGACGCCCCGCTGCCGGTGTTGTGCGCCGGGAACGAATCCGCCGACAGCCCGACCCGGGCCCGCCAGCCGCCGCCCCACTTGCTGTTCATCCCGTCCAGGATCTCGGCGCGGTTGCCCTCCGAGGTCTGACCGGTGCGATTCATCGTCTGTCGACGTAGGTGCGAGACGTAGGCGCCCTCGGTGACGAGACAGCGCAGACCCTCGTCCCGGATCCGGATCGCGAGGTCGATGTCGGAGCCGTAGCCGTGGCGCGGGAAGGCGACGGTGTCGAGCGCGCCGAGTTTGACCACCGTCTCCGCGGCGAAGGCGATCGCGGTGCCGTCGCAGAACGGCACCTCGCGCAGGCCGGGGCCGGGCACGTACGCGGCGGCCGTCGGCGGGATGACCCGGGCCCGCTGGTGCAGCCAGAAATCGTCGTAACAGGCCGCCACCACGGCGATGTCGTCGGCGTCGGCGAACGGCGCGACCAGCCCGTCCAGACAGTTCAGCGACATCCGGATGTCGTTGTTCAGGACGACGCAGACCGCGTACCCCTGGTCCACCGAGGTCTGCAGGGCCCAGTTCGCCGAGCCGATCCAGCGCAGGTTGGACCCCGGCCGGTGCACGGACACGCCGCTGTCGGCGACGGGCAGCTCGTAGTCACCGCCGTTGTCGACGACGACGATGTGTACCTCCGGCCGACGGTTCACGCCGTCGCGGATGAGGTCTCCGAGCACCGCATCGGTGAGCTCCGGGGAGCCGAACGCGGGGATGGCGACCAGGGTCGGGTTCACGTGACTCCATTCGATGATGCGAGGGGGGTGGAGCTCGGTCGACTACCGACATCGTCCGCGCCGTGGATGCGCGCGGTGCCACCGGTCACATCGACGTCGAACGCCCGAAGGCCCGCTCCGGCGAACCGGGAGCGGGCCTTCGTTGTCGAAACGGTGGTACCTGCTGAGGCAGGACTCAGAAGTCCATGTCCCCGCCGGGGCCGGCGGCGGCGGCGGAAGCCTTCTCCGGCTTGTCGGCGACGACGGCCTCGGTGGTGAGGAACAGGGCCGCGATCGACGCTGCGTTCTGCAGCGCCGAGCGGGTGACCTTGGCCGGATCGATGATGCCGGCCTTGATCAGGTCCTTGTACTCACCGGTGGAGGCGTCGAGGCCCCAGCCCGGCTCGAGGTTGCGGACCTTCTCGGCCACGACTCCGCCTTCGAGACCGGCGTTGATCGCGATCTGCTTCAGGGGCGCCTCGACGGCGACCTTGACGATGTTCGCGCCGGTGGCTTCGTCACCGACGAGCTCGAGCTTCTCGAACGCCTTGGTGGCGGCCTGCAGCAGACCCACCCCACCGCCGGCGACGATGCCCTCTTCGACGGCCGCTTTCGCGTTGCGGACGGCGTCCTCAATGCGATGCTTACGCTCCTTGAGCTCGACCTCGGTGGCTGCCCCGGCCTTGATGACCGCGACGCCGCCGGCCAGCTTGGCCAACCGCTCCTGCAGCTTCTCGCGGTCGTAGTCCGAGTCGGACTTCTCGATCTCCGCGCGGATCTGCTTGACGCGGCCGGCGATGCCGTCGGCGTCACCGGCACCGTCGACGATGGTGGTCTCGTCCTTGGTGACGACGACCTTGCGGGCGGAGCCCAGCAGGGCGATCTCCGCGGTCTCGAGCTTGAGCCCGAGGTCCTCGGTGATGACCTGGCCACCGGTCAGGATCGCGATGTCCTGCAGCATGGCCTTGCGGCGGTCGCCGAAGCCCGGGGCCTTGACGGCGACGGACTTGAAGGTGCCACGGATCTTGTTGACCACCAGGGTCGCGAGAGCTTCGCCCTCGACGTCCTCGGCGATGATCAGCAGCGGCTTGCCGGACTGGATGACCTTCTCCAGCAGCGGCAGCAGGTCCTTGACGTTGGCGATCTTCGAGCCGAACAGGAGGATGTAGGGGTCGTCCAGGACGGCCTCCTGACGCTCCTGGTCGGTGGCGAAGTACAGGGAGATGTAGCCCTTGTCGAAGCGCATGCCCTCGGTGAGCTCGAGCTCGAGGCCGAAGGTGTTGCTCTCCTCGACGGTGATGACACCTTCCTTGCCGACCTTGTCCATCGCCTCGGCGATGAGCTCGCCGATCGAGGAGTCAGCGGCCGAGATCGAGGCGGTGGCCGCGATCTGCTCCTTGGTCTCGACGGGCTTCGCGTCGGCCAGCAGCTGGTTGGAGATGGCCTCGACGGCCTTCTCGATACCGCGCTTCAGGCCCAGCGGGTTCGCGCCGGCCGCGACGTTGCGCAGACCCTCGCGGACCAGCGCCTGCGCCAGGACCGTTGCCGTCGTCGTTCCGTCGCCGGCGACGTCGTCGGTCTTCTTGGCAACTTCCTTGACGAGCTCGGCCCCGATCTTCTCCATCGGATCTTCGAGCTCGATCTCCTTGGCGATCGACACACCGTCGTTGGTGATGGTCGGCGCGCCCCACTTCTTTTCCAGCACGACGTTGCGGCCACGCGGGCCGAGGGTCACCTTGACCGCGTCGGCGAGGATGTTCATTCCACGCTCGAGCCCGCGGCGGGCTTCCTCGTTGAAGGCAATCAGTTTTGCCATGAGGTGTACGTCCTCCAGGTGTGGGTGTCTCTCCGCCTGGCCGTTCGGCCGGGGCGGGTGACGTGTCATGTTCTCGACATCAGTCGGCTGCGATGCCCGCGACGGACGCCCGGACTTCGCGGCTGGGCCGCGGGTCCGGACTCATCGAGTCGACTGGCACTCGACGATGCCGAGTGCCAGTTCCAGGTTTAGCACTCTCGCCCTGCGAGTGCAAGAAAACAGCGGGCGTCGGGGGCGGGCATCAGCACCCGGCGAGAGCCGTCCGGGCCGCCTCCGCGAGGGTTTCCGGGCAGGCCGGGCGCCGGGCCGGATCGCTGTGCAGACCGGCGGCGATGACCCGGTCGATCCGGGCCGGCAGACCGGTCACAGCGGCCAGTGACGGCGCATCTCCGCGCAGGTGGCCGCCGATGACCTCAGTCAGCCGTCCGGTGAACGGCGGACGCCCCGCGAGCAGTGCGAACAGCACGCAGGTCAGCGAGTAGACGTCACTGCTGGGACCGATGGCGGTGCCCCGCAGGTGCTCCGGGGAGGCGTAGTTCGGGGTCCCCAGAAAGGCGCCGAGTACGTTCGGCCGGGCCTCCTGAAGCCCGTAGTCCATCAGGTAGACGTGGTCGACCCGATCCCGTTCGAGCAGCACGTTGGCCGGCTTCACGTCCAGATGCAGCAGTCCGCGGCGGTGCAATGCGGTGAGCGCACTGCTGAGCTGGCCGAAGATCCGCAATGCCCGGGCCGGGCCCAGGCCACCGCGCGGTAAGGCGGTTTGCACGTCGGTGCCCAGGACCAGGCGCATCGCGACGAACAGCCGCCCCGCGGTGTCACCGATCTCATAGATCGGAATGACGTTGGGATGGTCGATCACGCACACCTGATCGGCGAACCGCGCGCGAACGGCCGGATCCGCACTGACCCGCGGATTCATCACCTTGCACGCCACCTCGACACCCGACCGTCGGTCGTGTGCCCGGTACACCGTGCTCATCCCGCCCCGCCCGAGCACCTCGCCGAGGGCGTACGGCCCCAGATCGGTCCCGACGAGCGCGCCCCCCGCGCCATCGTCCCCCATGCGCCCCGACGCTAGAGTGAACGACGCCGTCACGGGGGGACCTGGTCCCGCGAGTCCGGCCTCACCACCGGATTAGAGTTCGGCCCATGACGGCCGGACGTGAGGAATCGGTGGAGCCCGTGCAGGTCCAACCGGTGGAACTGCGGGTCCTGACCGGCCCGAACCTGTACTTCCTGCGGCCCGCGGTGAAGCTGACCCTGGACGCCACTGCCGCGTTGGCCGCCGACGCCGGGGTGATGCTCGGCTGGCAGCAGGTCATCGCTCCCACGTCCTCGACCGTGGGGATGCCGGGTTCGGACGCCCGCGCGCAGGCGGTCGCCGACCTGGCCGCGGCATTGGTCCGGCGGGTGGCGTCGGGAATCCGCCGGCGGGTGCCGGCGGTGGGCCGGCCCGGCGCCGACGGGACGGTGATCGCCGCTTTCCCGTTCAAGCACCGCGATCTCGCGGAGGCGTTCGGGGAGGCGGTGGCAGCCGCGTTCGGCGCGGTCACCGAGCAGGGGGTACCGCCCAGGACCGCGATCGCGGCGGCCCGACAGCGACTGCGTGACATTCCTGTGGGGCCGATACTGCGGCCGCTCCGGCCGACGATCCCGGTGATCGCGGTGACGGGGACGAATGGCAAGACCACCACCACCCGACTGATCTCCCACCTGGTGCGGACCTGGGGCCGGGTCCCCGGTTGGTCGTCGACGGACGGCATCGTCATCGACGGCGAGATCGTGGAGACCGGCGATTGGTCGGGGCCGGGCGGCGCCGCCCGGGTGCTGGAGGACCCGCGGGTGCAGGTCGCGGTGACCGAGACGGCCCGCGGCGGGATCCTGCTCCGCGGCATCGGCCTGGCGGCCAACGACGTGTCGGTGGTGACCAACATCAGCCCCGATCACCTCGGCACGCTGGGCGTGCACACCGTCGAGCAGCTGGCCGAGGTCAAGTCGGTCGTCCCCCGGATCACCAAGCCGACCGGCTGGGCGGTCCTCAACGGTGACGACGATCTCGTCTACGCGATGCGCACGGTGACCCGGGCCCGGGTCTGGCTGTATTCGGCCGATCCGGAGAACCCGCGGCTGGCCGCGGTTCTCGACGTCGGGGGCCGGGGGATGACCGTGCTGGACGGCGAGATCGTGGTGCTGGAACGTGGCCTGGACCCGGTGCGGGTCATCGACGTGACGCTGGTGCCGCTGACCCTCGGTGGCGCGTCGCGGGTCAACCTGTCCAATGTGCTCGCGGCCACCGCTGCCGCGCTGGGCATCGGCTGCGACCTGGCCACTGTGCGGGCCGGGCTGTCCAGCTTCGCCGGCGACGCCGCCCACAACGCGGGGCGGCTGAACACCTACCTGGCCGGCCCATCGGTGGCCGAGAGCACTGTGGTCATCCTGGATCTGGCCCACAACGAGGCCTCGCTGGAGTCGTTGCTCGAGGTGGGCACGGCCTTCCGGCGGCCCGGTGGCGAGCTGGTCACGATCGTCGGTACCGCCGGTGACCGGCCGGACGAAGCCATCCACGCCATGGGGTCCATCGCCGCGCGGCACGCCGACCGGGTGGTGATCGCCGACAAGGAGAAGTACCTCCGGGGTCGGGAGCCCGGCGAGATGGCGGAACTCTGGCGATCCGGGGCGACCGAGGCCGGGGTCATCGAGGTGCCCGAATTCCCGGACGAGCTGTCTGCGTTGCGGGCGCTGCTGGACGCCGACCTCCCGCCCGGTTCGGCGATCGCGGTCTGCACGTTGGAGCAGCGGTTGGAGACCATCGACGAGCTGACCGCACGGGGTGGGCACGAACTGACCCCGGCCGAGATCGTCGAGCGGGTGTCCGGGCAGGCGTAGGCGCACGTCACGCCGTCCGGGAGGCTGAGAGATGTCCCGCGCCCACGGGGCGGAGCGGGGCGCCGGAGGGGGTCGACTGCGGTACCCGTGTCCGGTCGGGGTGGGCGACGGCCTTCAGCGTCTCCAGCGCCCCGATCCGTTGGACGAGACCCGCGACGTCCAGCCGACCATCGACGAACCCGTGGACCTGGAGATGCCTGGTGAAGTCGACGATGGCCGTCAGAGCCACCGGCGCTCCGTTCGGCGGTTCCAGATCTTGTGAAGTAGCGAACATACGTTCGATCCTATCGGCTGAACCGGATCCTGCCAAGAGGTCGGGAACGGCACCTGACGGCGACGCACCTGACCTACCCGGGCTACGGGACCGATCGGTCTAGGTTGGCCGGGTGAGCACACTCGATGACTGGCTGCGTGAAGCAACCGCGGCCCTGC
>JBDSLP010000110.1:0-17663 GCA_039916325.1 Nakamurella sp.
CCCACTCACGCAGCCGCTCGAACACGTGGTCCGAGACTTTCGTGGTCGCCATCGGGTTCGTCCTTCTCGTTCGTCAACAGGTTGCGGGTCAGTTCGTGGCGGTGCTGAGCCGGTCGGCGGCCCGCGCGGCGACGGCCATGATGGTCAGAGCGGGGTTGGCGCTGCCCTGGGTGGGCAGGACGCTGCCGTCGGTGATGTAGAGGTTGGGCACCGCGAAGGTGCGGCAGTCACTGTCGACGACCCCGTGCTGCTCGTCGGCGGCCATCCGGGCCCCACCGACCAGGTGCGCGGCCCGGTCGATGGTCATCACCTCGTCGGCCCCGGCCGCGCGCAGCAGGTCCTCCATCACCGACTGCGCAGCCTTCATCAGCGCCTTGTCGTTGTCGCACTGGGTGTAGGAGAAGTCCGCCACCGGGAGGCCGTGGCGGTCGGTCTGGTCGGCGAGGGTGACCCGGTTGTCGGCCTGGGGCAGGAACTCGCACAGCGCGCCGAGGGTGGACCAGTGCACATAGTCGCTCATGTACTCCCGCAGGTCCGCACCCCAGTGCCCCTGCGCGGTGACGTGCTCGGCCCAGGTGATCGGCAGCGGCGAGACGGTCTGGATGGAAAACCCCCGCTTGTAGTCCTTGCTGGGGTCGGTCTCGTAGAACTCCTCCGTGCTCACCTCCGGCGGCGGCGCCTTGTACATGCGGACCTCTTCGGCGAAGCGGCCGGCGGTCTGGGGTGCGCCTTGCACCATCAGGTAGCGGCCGACCTGGTCGAAGTCGTTGCACAGCCCGGTCGGGAAGCGCGTGGTAGCCGAGTTCAACAGCAGTCGTGGGGTTTCGATGGAGTAGCCGGCGACGGCCACCATCCGGGCGCGCTGGAAATGCTCGACCCCACCCTGGACGTAGTGCACCCCGGTGGCACGACCGTTGTTCTCGTCGACACCGATGCGGGTGACCATGCAGCCGGCCCGCACCTCCGCGCCGTGGGCCAGCGCGTCGGGGATGTGGGTGATCAGCGGGGACGCCTTCGCGTTGACCTTGCACCCCTGCAGACAGAAGCCGCGGTAGATGCAGTGTGGGCGGTTCCCGAACCGGCCGTTGCTGATGGCGACCGGACCGACCTTGGCGGTGATGCCCAGCTTCTCGGCGCCCCGCAGGAACATCTGACCGTTTCCGCCGACGGGGTGCGGGCGGTGCGGGTAGGTGTGTGGGTCGCCCCACGGCCAGTCCTGGCCGGCGACCGGCAGCTCCCCCTCGATGTCAGCGTAGTAGCGGCGCAGCTCCGAGTACTCCACGGGCCAGTCCACCCCGACCCCGTCCGCGCTGTAGGTGTGGAAGTCGCTGGGATGGAAGCGCGGGACATAGCCGGCGTAGTGCACCATCGAGCCGCCCACGCCACGGCCGGAGTTGTTGGAGCCCAGGGGAACCGGGTTCTCCCCGCTGATGACGCGGGGCTCGGTCCAGTACAGCTGGTGCGAGCCGGCCTCGTCGGAGACCCAGTCGGAGTCGGGGTCCCAGAACGGGCCGGCGTCCAGGGCGGCCACCGTCCACCCGGCCCGCGCCAGTCGCTGGGCCATCACCGATCCGCCGGCTCCGCAGCCCACGATGACCAGGTCGATCTCGTCGCTGTCGGCGAAGCGACGCATGTCGGTGCGCAGTTGATGGTTGGTACGGGTGCCGTCGTTGGGCAGCAGCCACGCGGAACCGTTGCGGTCACGGACGTTGTCGCTCACGAGCCGGCCCTCTTCGCCGGGTCCTGTGACGGGCGGGCGTCGCGGACTTCGCCCTTCTCCAAGGTGTCGATGCCCAGGTTCTTGTAACCGCGGGGGTAGGCCGGGCCGGCAAAGCCGATCTCGTTCCAGGCCCA
The DNA here is from genome assembly GCA_039916325.1 of Nakamurella sp. Lineage (GTDB taxonomy): Bacteria > Actinomycetota > Actinomycetes > Mycobacteriales > Nakamurellaceae > Nakamurella. The sequence goes on from JBDSLP010000110.1 coordinate 1,855, forward strand.
GGGGTGGGAGTAGAAGGCGGTACATGCGTAGCGGGTCCACAGGCTCCACACGTGGGCGGCGTTCAGCCCGTGCCAGGACTGCGAGCCCAGGTCCTGCACCGCCTGCACCAGCATCGACTGGTCACTGCGGGTGCAGCGGGCGAAGCCGGCGTCGCACCGCTCGCCGGCGTCGGTGTCGAGGTGGGCCAGGGTGTCGCGCCACGCCTGGTCGTCGTGGGGCATGTCCTCGTAGCGCCAGCCGTCGGTCTGCATCTCCGTCAGGCGCGCGTCGATGAGCTGTGCGACCGGCACCTTGGGGTCGTCGTGTTGATCGAGCAACTGATCCAACAGGGCCTCGGCAACCGCGAACTCGGCCGGCGTGAAGAAGCGGACGTCGGGGGGGAAGCTCAACCGGGAGAGCACCACTCCCGCGGTGACCTGGTCCCAGTGCTTGACGTCGTCGAGGACGTCGAAGCCGGGGAAGCGGTGCTGGGCCACCCCCGGTGTGCTCGGTCGAGCGCTCACTGCTCGCGCCGCAGCACGGCCGCGAGCAGGCCCATGCCCCCCACCATGGTCACCAGCAGTGGGGCCAGCAACGGCGGCCCCATCTCCATGTTGTAGCGCCACTCCGAGAACCCGCCAGGCTTTTGGGCGATACCGCGGGCGTGCAGGTACGTGCCCTGGATGCCGTTGGCGACGATGATCGCCGACGCCGCCGGCAACGCAGTCTTGGCCATCCGCTTGCTGAAGAATCCGGCCACCCCGGCGACGGCGCCCACCGGCCCGAGCGCGACCGGGATGTACATCATCTTGTTCCCGAAGCTGGCGCTGTCATGCTCGAAGAAGATCTCCACCGCGGTGACCAGTGAACCCACGGCCGTCAGCGCGGCGAGACTGCGCTCGAAGTGGCCGGTCTGCACGTTGCGGACCATCCGATCGATGCCGTGTTCCACCCTGTCTGCGGTGCTGCTGCGCGCTGCCATGGTTCCTCCGGCGTTGTCCAGTAGTGGATAGGACGTTCGGCCACCGTAGTCGCAACGGTTGCGTCCACGCAATGGTTGAGCATGAGAATTGGTCCAGGACATTTGCCGCCTGGCAGGAGCGGCGGCACCGGGCGAACACCGTCGCAATGATTGCGAGACCTCGGTGCTAGGTTGCCTCCATGCCTGGTCAACCCCCTCCACCACGCCGGGGAAGTGCCGCCGCTCGGCGCGCGGAGGACGTGGACGCGGTCATGCTCGCCGCTCGCGCACTGGTGGCCGTCATCGCCCGCTCCGTGGCCGAGGTCGAGGCGACCGTCACGATGTCCCAGCTGCGGATCCTGGTGATGGTGGCGACCCGGAAGCAGGTCAACCTGGGTTCGGTCGCCGTCGAGCTCGGCGTGCATCTGTCCAACGCCTCCCGCGCATGCGACCGGCTGGTGGAGGCCGGGTTGCTGCAACGGCGGGACTCCACGACCGACCGACGCAACCTGGTGCTCGAGCTCAGCCCCCAGGGCGAGGAGCTCGTGGAGGTCGTCATGGAGAACCGACGCGAGTCCGTGGAGACGATCCTGTCCAGGATGAGCTCGCAGGACAGAGTGGAGCTGGCGCCGGCTCTGCGCGCGTTCGCCGCGGCGGCGGGCGAGCTGCCCGCCGGCGCTGCCGATGCGCTGCTCTGGGGCACCTAGGGCGGGCGGTATCAGGGGGGTCGACCGGCGACCCTCAGGAATGCATCGCGCGCCGGGCGCCGACAACGCCCGACACCGCGAAACCCGTGGCGATGACCGCATCCAGCAGCGCCGGCGGTCGTCGGCGCGGGTTGTAGGCGGCGAGAGCGAGCATGCTGACAGCGTGCAGCCCGTCCACGCCGGCGCCCACGCTCAGCGGCACCGGACCCGGGGCACGCAGCAGCAGTCCGGCCTGGAGGATCTGGCGGGCGCCCAGGATCCGGGCGACCACCTCGGCGCGGTGGTCGAGCGGCAGGAGAAGCACCCGGTCGGCGACCAGCCCGGGTGCGGCCAGCTGCAGCAGGCCCCACGCGGCGCGGGCGACCTCAAGTGCCCTCACCTACGCGCCAGGGCGATGCCGACGGCGGCCACTGCAGCCGCGGCCACCCCGATCAGCCCATGGTGATGGGACAGCCACAACTGCTCGCTGCGCCCGACCGCCTTGTCGTCGAACTCCCCGTGAGCGCCGTAGTCCTTGCCGTCCGCGCCGTCAGCCGGCTCCCAGAGGTTGACCGCCTGGTCGGGAGATCGGTCCTGGGGCGTCTGCTGGGAGCTGTACCCGGTTCGGGCCAGGTAGCGGTCGAGCAGACCTGGGGCAACGGCGTTGGCCATGAGGGTGCCCATCGTGCTGGCACCCACCCAGTACTCGCGGCGCCGCGGGTGGTCGGCGGCGTAGAGCACCCCGCGAGCGGCCACCTCGGGCTGGTAGATGGGAGGTACGGGCTGTGCGTGCTTGGGCATCCGGTTCAGCACCCAGGAGAACTGCGGGGTGTTGACGGCGGGCATCTGCACCATGGTGACGTGGACGTTGGACTTGTCGTGCAGCAGCTCGCAACGGAGCGCCTCGTGGAAGCCCTGGATCGCGTGCTTGGAACCGCAGTACGCGGTCTGCAGGGGGATGCCGCGGTAGGCCAGCGCCGACCCCACCTGGACGATGGTCCCGGCGTCGCGGGGGGTCATCCGCTTCAGGGCGGCCATGGTGCCGTACACGAAGCCCAGGTAGTTGACCTCGGTCACCCGCTTGTACTCCGCCGGCTCGATCTTCTCGAAGGGGGAGAAGACCGAGGTGAACGCGACGTTCACCCACACGTCGATGGGGCCGAGTTCGTTCTCGACGCGCTCTGCTGCGGCCTCGACCTGGGCAGGGTCGGCGACGTCGGTGGGCACCACCAGGGCCCGGCCGCCGCCGGCCTCGACGTCGCGCGCGGCCCCGGCCAGGCCGGCCGCACCGCGGGCGAGGAGCGCCACGCGGGCGCCGCGGGCACCGAACGCGGCGGCGGTGGCGCGGCCGATGCCACCACTGGCTCCGGTGACAACGACGACCTGTGCGTGCTGTGGTGTGCTCATCGTGGGGTCCTCCTCAGGACGTGGGGTGGGTGAGTGGTGTGGGGCGGTGGGACGCGGTCCGGGTGGCGGCGCCGAGGTCAGATGCCGGCGGCGTCGGCGTAGTACTGCTGGTCCTCGCGCCATCCGCCCATCCCCATCCCCACCTGGTCGATGTCGTCCACGAGCTCGATCCCGATGACCCACTTGACCATCTTGAAGCCGAGCTGGGTCTCGACCCGTAGCCGTACCGGGGCACCGTGTGCGACCGGCAGCGGGGCACCGTTCATCTCCAGGGCGAGGATGGTCTGCGGCCGCTGCGCGAGATACAGCGGAATGGAGCCGTAGAAGTAGCCGTAGCGGCCTTCCCCCTCGGTCAGCCCCTTGTCGTCCATGGCGTAGAAGACGATGTGACGGGCCTCGGCGGTGGGGCGAACGTGTGCGAGGAGGTCCGCCATCGGCACCCCTGCCCACTGAGCCACCGCCGTCCAGCCCTGGATGCAGTTGTGGGTGACGATCTGACTCGTCTCTCCCAGGGCCCGCAGCTCCGCCAGCGACAGTGTTGTCGGTCGCTCCACGAGACCTCCGACGGCCAGGCGATAGTCACGGAAGCCAGTGACGACCATGCGGTCGTAGTCGTCACCGACCGGGGGGTAACCGTTGACCCGGTGGTAGGGGGAGATCTCGCTGGCGGTGAGGTGTTGCCGCGAGGTCAGTGACCGGGAGATGACCTTCTCGAAGGGGTTGACCACGAACCCGAGCAGGCGCTGGGTCGTGCGCCGGTAGCGCAGGGAGAACCACGTGATGATGACGTGGAACAGCAGGATCGCGAAGATGCCGGCCAGTCCGATCCCGAGCGCGAGAGCACGGCTGCCGTGCCCGGCCAGCACGATGTCCACGAACTCTTTCGGCAGGTTGTGCACGACCACCATGAACACGTGCAGGACGGTGAACGCCGCGAACGCGCACAACCCGAGGAAGTGCACGCTCCGGGCACCCTGCTTGCCACCGAAGAGCCTTCCGTACCAGGGGAACCGGGCCAACACCGTCGGGGACATCGCCGCACCGGAAGCGATCTGCAGTGGGGCCAGCACAAAGACGACCAGGAAGTAGGTCAACTTCTGGGCGGCCTCGAACGGCTCGCCCGGAATCTTCTCCGGCAGCTGGAAGCTCAGGTAGGTACCCACGGCGCGGAGCGAGTCCGGCACGATCGACCAGTGGGTGGGCACCAGGTAGTGCCAGTACCCGGTGGTGAACATGAGCACGACGTACACCAGCCCGGTGAGGATCCAGAACTGCACCGTCAAGAAGTGCCAGTGCCGACCCAACCCGAGGTTCTTGCGCCCCGGCAACGCCACCACGGGCGACCAGGACTCCTCCTCGTCCAGGCTGGACCACGGCTTCCGGGAGTCAGCCGCGTACATCTTCCTCGAGAACCGGGCCCACTCCCGCCCCGGCGGACAGTCGTCGTTCCAGTAGAGCTTCGGGAACGCGGAGAGCACCTCGAGGCCCGATCGCATCAGCAGCAGCGAGAGGAACAGGTTGAGGAAGTGGGTCACCACCACCCACCACGGGAAGAACGACGGCACCGCAACCTCCTCTTCCGGGACCGGGTACCCGACTGCGCCACGTGACGCCCGTCCGGAAGCCCGATCCGTTCGCAATGGTTGCGTCATCGCAAAGTCTGCCACACACTTGTGGGGACGCAAGAACGTCACCGTGATCGTGGACGGCAGAGCGGAGGGCGGCATGGCGTACCACCGAGGCACTGGCCCGCAGCGGCCCGGTCTGCCCGTCGAGCCAGGCGGGCGCAGCGCCAACGCCCAGCTCGCGCAGCTGCGGGACAACCTTCTCGGCGGTTTCGGCCAAGGCGCTGACGCCGAACAAGTCCGGGCCCACACCCGTGACCGCCGACGTGCCGACGCCACGACCTCGGTGTTCGAGCAGGCGCGAAGCTCGGACACCGATCGGCCCACCATGCCCGGTCCGGCACCGAGGTCACGACGCGGCACCCCGGGACTCACGGCCGCCGTCGGGGGTTTCCTGTGCGGCGTGCTACTGACCTCGACCGTCCGACGGCGCACCCGGTGACGGCGGAGATCGTTCACCACGAGTTACCGCGAGAAGGGCTCATCGATGACACCCGCGACACCACCACCGTCAGGTCACCAGTTCGAAATCACCCACGGCGAACAGCGAGCGACCATCGTCGAAGTGGGGGCCGGGGTACGCACCTACAGCGTCGGAGATCGGGACGTGCTGCACCCCTACGATCTGCACGCCATGTGCGACGGGGCGCACGGCACTCCACTGGTGCCCTGGCCCAACCGACTGGGTGACGGGTCCTACACCTTCGACGACGAGGAGTTCCAGGTCGCGCTGACCGAACCCGGCAAGGGCAACGCGATTCACGGGCTACTGCGCTGGCGCTCCTGGCGAGCAACCGAGCACCTGTCTGATCGGGTGACGATGGCCACCCGGTTGCATCCCACGCCCGGATACCCCTTCGACCTCACCGTGAAGGTGGAGTACGCACTCACCGGGCAGGGCCTGCGGGTGGCCACCACGGCAACAAACCTCGGGGACACCGCATGTCCGTACGGGCACGGCCAGCACCCCTACCTTTCACCCGGCCTGGGCCCCATCGACACCTGCACGCTGCAGTTCGGCGCAGAAATCCGAATCATCACCGACCCGCAGCGGCAGCTACCAGTGGGCACCGAGCCGGTCACCGGCACCCGTTTCGACTTCACGAAGCCTCGACGACTCGACGATCTGAAGATCGACCACGCGTTCACCGGCCTGGCCCGCGACGTCGACCAGAGGGCGTGGACACGGCTGACCGGCACCGATGGGGCCACCGCCGCGCTGTGGGTCGACGCAACCTATCCATTCGTCGAGCTCTACACCGCGGACACCCTCGCCCCCCAGCGCCGCCGCGCCGGTCTCGGCGCCGAACCCATGACCTGCCCGCCGAACGCCTTCAAGACCGGCGACCACGTCATCCGGCTCGAACCTGGTCACTCACAGACCACCACGTGGGGTGCGTGCCTGGTCGCACCATGAACCCATGGTCCGACGCGATGACTCCGAGGCCATTCAGCGCGCGATCCGGCTGTTGAGCGACCCCCGGATGGACGACGCCTACGCGGCAGCGTGGCAGGAATGGGACGACACCGGCGAAGCCGCGGTCTGGGAGGAGACCACCGCAGACGGGCTCGGCGATGCGACGAGGTGAGATCTGCCTGGTCGACCTTGATCCCGCCATGGGTGCGGAGTCGAACAAGCGCCGACCCGCCGTGATCGTCAGCAACGACCGGGCCAACGCCACTGCCGCCAGGCTGGGACGGGGCGTGGTGACGGTGGTGCCCGTCACCAGCAGCGCGGCCACGATCCATCCGTTCCAGGTGGCGCTGACTGCGCAGGAGTCAGGTCTGAGAGTGGGGCTCCAAGGCCCAGGCAGAACAGATCCGGTCGGTGTCCGTCGAGCGAGTGGGAGCCGTCCTCGGCCGCGTGCCGACCGCGCTCATGGCGGCATTGGATGACGCGCTGCGACTCCACCTTCAGCGGCGACATGGCGTCCTGCCGCGCGCTATGGGTGCCATCGGCCGGATTCGGATCGTGGAATCAGAGGACGCGTCGAAAGCCGTTATGAGGCGGCCAGCCAGCCTTGACCTGCAGGTCAGCGGAATGCGAAGAAGTGTCCGAGGGGGGACTTGAACCCCCACGCCCTTGCGGGCACTAGCACCTCAAGCTAGCGCGTCTGCCATTCCGCCACCCGGACAGGGTGTGCCTCGCACCGTGGTGCGGCGACTCGACCACGATAGTCGGTCGGGTGTGCGGAACCCAAATGCGGCAGACCGACGCTCTCCGACCTGCTCCGAGCAGGCTCCGCCTTCGGCAGGAGCCGCACCGGATGGTAGGAACGACGGCATGATCGACGCCCGTGAGTCCAGCCCGTCGCCCGCCGAGGACGAGGTCGTCCAGCTGTGCAGCGAGCTGATCCAGATCGAGTCCGTCAACACCGGCGATCTGGACACCATCGGTGACGGCGAGACCCGTGCCGCCCGCTACATCCAGCAGAAGCTGGAAGAGGTCGGCTACGAGACCTGGTTCCACGAGTCCGTTCCCGGTCGGGGCAGCGTCGGGTGCCGGCTGGCCGGCGCAGACCCGTCCCGGGGCGCGCTGCTCATCCACGGGCACGTCGACGTCGTCCCGGCGAACCCCGCCGAGTGGACCGTCGACCCGTTCTCCGGCGCCGTCCGGGACGGCTACGTCTGGGGGCGCGGCGCGGTCGACATGAAAGACATGGTCGCCATGACCCTGGCCATCGCCCGCTTTTTCAAGACCGCCGGTATCGTCCCTGCCCGCGACCTGATCTTCGCCTTCGTGGCCGACGAGGAGGCCGGCGGCTACTACGGCGCCCGGTGGCTCGTGGACCACCACCCGCAGCTGTTCGAAGGCGCCACCGAGGCGATCAGCGAGGTCGGCGGATTCTCCATCAACCTCGACGACACCCGCCGGGCCTACCTTGTCGCCGCCGCCGAGAAGGGCGTCGCCTGGGCCACTCTCAAGGCCACAGGCACCGCCGGGCACGGCTCGATGGTCAATCACGACAACGCCGTCACCCGGATCGCCACCGCCGTGGCCAAGCTCGGCGCCTACGAGTTCCCGTTGACCCGGACCGCCACCGTGGACGCCTTCCTGGCCGCCATCACCGACCTCACCGGGATGGAGTTCCCGGACGAGGACTTCGAGGGCGCCATCGCCAAGCTCGGACCCATCTCCCGGATCCTGCTGTCAACACTGCGCAACACCGCCAACCCCACGATGCTGACCGCCGGCTACAAGGCCAACGTCATCCCGTCGGAAGCCAGCGCCAGCGTGGACTGCCGCATCCTGCCGGGCAGCGAGGACACCTTCCGCGAGCTGGTCGCCGAGATCGTCGGTGAGGGTGTCACCGTCGACTGGGTCTGGCAGCCGCCCATCGAGGTGCCCTTCGAGGGCGACCTGGTCGAGAACATGAAGGCCGCGCTCATCGCCGAGGACCCGGACGGCACCGTCATCCCGTACATGCTCTCCGGCGGCACCGACAACAAGGTCTTCGCCGACCTCGGCATCCAGGGCTACGGCTTCGCCCCGCTGCGGCTGCCCGCCGACCTCGACTTCTCCGGCCTGTTCCACGGCGTCGACGAGCGGGTCCCGGTGGACGCGCTGACCTTCGGGGTCCGGGTGCTGGAGCGGCTGCTCCGCACCTGCTGAGCCGGCCTCTCATTCATGGCGGCCACCCCCGGGGAGCCAGGTCTGGGTCCTCGTCACGGTGGTGGGGCTCCGGACAGATCGGGCGGTTCAGCGCTACCGCAGACCGACACCTGGGCTTCGTGGGTTCGCCGAGTCCGGGGTGAGGCAGGCGGACTCAGCTCCGACGTAACGTCACCGATGTCCAGTTGGTGTGCCCGTGAATGTCGATGACCGGTCCGCCGGGCACCGACGGTGGACCGGCCTTGTCCTTGAGCGTGGTCATCGAACCGCCCGCGAACTCGTGTGTCCTGGCGACGATCGCGTCGCCGAGTCGAATCTTCACGGTGCTCCACGAAGCGAGCACCTCGATCAGGCATCCCGTCAGCGGGATCGTCGCGTGGCGCAGGTCGAGGTCCGCGCTCCCCATCGTGCCCGTGATGTACAGGTGGGCCGGCACCCGCCAGGGGCCCTGCCGCCGGACCGTCTTCCAGTCGATGGCGATCGTCTCCGTCTGATCGGCCACCGAGCCGGACGAGATGACGGCGCCTGCCGGTGCGGGCGGCGGGAAGTGTTGACTACCGCCGGGAAGGTCGGCCAACGCAGCCCGCAACGCCCCCCTGGTCCTGGCCGCGTACACGGTCAACGAACGGTCCTCGAACTCGACCAGATCGAGGTAGCCGCCGCCGACCGCGTCGTGGAGCACGGAGATCGCCAGCTCGCGCTCCCGATCGCCCACGCGCAATGCGTCAATGTCATCGGGCGAAGTCATCATGGCATCCTAAAGACCGCCGGCATCGTGCCGCCCCGCGACCTGAACTTCGCCTTGGTGGAGCGGCTGCTCCGCACCTGCCGAGCCGGCCCTCCTTTCGTCGCGGATACCCCTGGGAGCCAGGCCCGGGTCGTCTTCGCTGCCGTTGTCACGCCGTCGGACAGCCCCCTACCGCAGACTCCAGCGCACCAGTGCAGTGGATCCGGCCGCCAACCCGACCACGACGAGAAACGGCCACTTCCGCCAGACGGCGAACCCGGCGACAGCCAGCCCGACCACCCGGGCGTCGAAGCCGACCCGCTGCCCGGCCGCGAACGTCTGAACGCCGATCAGCGCCGAGAGCAGGGCGACGGGCATCACCGCGGCGATCCGCTGCAGGCGCGGGCGGACCAGCCACGTGACGGGCAGCGACAGGCCGGCCAGTTTCAGCAGATAGCACCCCGTGCAGCCGAGCAGCACCCCGACCCAGATCATGGACGCCCCGGCAGGTACGCCGCCGCCACCGCGACCAGCGCGGCCACCAGCACCGGAACCCCCGGTGGCACCAACGGCACGGCCACGACCGCCACGATGGCAGCCGCACCCGCCACCGCCCACGGCTCCCGACCGCGCAACCGCGGTCCGAGCAGGGCGACGAACGCCGCCGCGGCCGCCGCATCGAGCCCGAGGACGCTCGGGTCTTGCAGCGCTTCGGCACCGACCGCGCCGGCGGCCGTACCGAGGTTCCACAGCGTGAACACCGACATTCCGGTGGCGTAGAAACCCAGCCGCCCGGTCCGTTCGTCGTCCGGACCGATGGCCATCGCGGTGGTCTCGTCGATCACCCAGTGCGAGGCGGCGACCCGGCGCCAGCCCCGCACGTCCAGCAGCGGCGCCAGCCGCATCCCGTAGAGCGCGTTACGGGAGCCGAGCATGACCGCAGCCGCTGCCCCGGCCAGCGGGTTGCCACCGCCGGCGATCACTCCGACCAGGGCGAACTGCGAACCGCCGGTGAACATCAGCAGGCTCAGCACCATGGTCTGGACGACACTCAGCCCGGCGGCAGTGGAGATCGCGCCGAAGGACACCGCATACGCCCCGGTCGCCGCGCCGATCCCGACCGCGTTGCGGATCACCGCCCGCCGCGTGGTCGGCCAGGACGCCCCCTCGGTGGTGCTCATGGTGAGTCAGGCTACCCAGGACGAGAAGCTCGTCGACCCAACGGATCTCAGCCCGGCGAGGCGAACCGGAAACCGCTCAGACGATGAGGCCCGGCAGCATGTGCCGGGACCGCCTGCGCCGCAGCCACACCTGCCGGGAACCGTCGGTGAACTTCAGGGACCGGGCCAGCTCCCATCCGGAGAACTCGGCCCGGACGGCGAGCATCGTGGCGGTCGCCCCGCGGGACAGTTGGGGGTCGATCCGGAGCGGCTGGTATTCGTACTCGTCGTCATCGGTGATACCGGCGAGCCCGGCGGTTGCCGCCGTCCAGCCGGACCCGCCGTGGCCCTGCTCACCGCGGTCGTCGATCAATCGCCCCTCCGTACGCGTCCCGATGTCCACCTCGATACTCGCGACGTCACGCCGCCTGGGTTTCCCGCCCGGGCGGCACCATCGCCCACCGGATCGTCGACGTGGCGATCTTGCCCAGCGGCTCGCCCACGGCCCAGTCCAGCAGTGGCACCCGGGGCAGCCGGAGTTCCCGCCGGGCCCAGGCCGGCATGGTCGACACGGCTGCGGCCGCGAGCATGCCGTAGCCGGGCCGGGCGGCCAGCGGCAGCGGCGGCTCGAGCAGCAGGAACTTGGCGGCGTCCCAGGCCAGCGGCGAGGCGCCGAGCTCGGGACGGTAGACCTGCAGCGCTTTCTGTAGGCCGACGTGGGTCTGCGGGGGGTCGATGACGCCCAGCTTGGCCGCCACCAGCCCCGTCTGGGCGACGTACTCGTCGCGGAAGGCGTCGGTCGTCGGCGCGGCACCGAACCGCTCGTAGGCGTTGAGGAAGCTGTCCGCCTCGGCCAGGTGTACCCACCGCAGCAGGTGGGGATCACTGGCCGCGTACGGACGGCCGTCGAAGGTCTTCCCGCGGACCCGCTCGTGGATGCCCCGGATCTTGGCGATCAGGTCTTCGGCCTGGTCGACGGGCCCGTAGGTGGTCATGGCCAGGAAGGTGGAGGTGCGCTGCAGCCGGCCCCACGGGTCGCTCTTGTAGCCCGAATGCCCGGCCACCCCGGCCATCGCCGCCGGGTGCAGCATCTGCATCAGCAGGGACCGCAGGCCGCCGACGAACATCGAGGCATCCTGGTGCAGGACGTGGATGGCCGAGCCGGTCTCGAACCACCGCTCACCCGGGTCGGTCCAGATCCGCCGGCCGACCTCGGCGGCGTCATCGCCGGCGACCCGACCGCGCAACGCCTCGCTGAGCGCGCGGCGGACCAGCGGTACCGGGAAGACGTTCGACAGGCTCATGCCTCCAGGATGCCCGAAAGTGCGATGCGCTCAATCAGCGTGATCGGGGCCGGCGGCGGGAGGGGCCGGCCGGAGCAACATCCGCAGCCGGGTACGCCGGGGTTGCTGACCGATCTGTTCCACTGCGCGGGCCAACATCGGCCCGGCCGCATGCACCACCGAGAGATGCAGTCGGGCCCGGGTCAGCGCGGTGTAGACCAGCGGCCGGGAGAGCATCGCGCCGGCCTCGGGGGGCATCACCGCCACCACCGCCTCCCACTCCGAGCCCTGTGCACGGTGCACGGTGATGGCCCAGCCGTGGAGGAGGTCGCCCAGGGCCTTGCCGCTGATCTCGGACTGACCACCGGTGAACTCCACGGTCAGCGAGTTGTCGGCGGCCCGGGTCACCGTGCCGACCTCGCCGTTGGCGTAACCGACCGGCGTCGCCTCGGCGTGGTTGGCCGTCGCGACCACCCGGTCACCGGCGTCGAAGCCGCGGACGGTTCCCCTGCCCGGGTTCAACGCCGCCTTCAGCGCCCGGTTCAGCGCCTGGGTGCCGGCGTCGCCGCGGTGGACCGGAGTGACGACCTGGAGCTGGTCGGCGGTGGTGCCGAAGGCCCGGGGGATGGACTGGGTGACGAGTTGGACGACGCGGTGGGCCGCCTCGCCGGAGCCTCGGGCGGGTACGACCACGACCTCACGGGTGGGGTCCTCGACCCGGGGCAGCACGCCGGCCCGGACAGCGGTCGCCAACCGGGCGATGCTACCGCCCGCGCTCTGTCGGTACAGCGTCTGCAGCTCGACCACCGGCAGGGTGCCGGCGTCGATGAGATCTCCGAGTACCCGCCCCGGGCCGATCGACGGCAGCTGCGCCGGGTCCCCGACTATGACCAGGTGGGTGCCGTCCTTCAGCGCCGCCGTCAGGGCCGCGGCGAGCTCGACGTCCAGCATCGACGCCTCGTCGATCACGACAAGTCTTGCTTCGACTGGATTCTCGGCATCGTGCTCGAAGCGGTCGTCGTCACTCACCGGGCCGCCGCGGGCACCGAGCAGCCGGTGGATGGTGGTCGCTTCGACGCCAGTCAGCTCTTCGAGACGTTTCGCGGCCCGGCCCGTCGGTGCGGCGAGGGCGATGCCGATCCGGGCCGTCGTGCACATCTCGACGATGGCCGCAACCGTGCGCGACTTACCGGTGCCGGGACCCCCGGTGAGGATGCTGACGCCATGGGCGGCAGCGTTCGCAACCGCGCTGCGCTGCACCTCGTCCAGGACCGCGCCGGCCTTGCCGATGTCCTTGACCAGTGGCGTGGCCGTTCGCTCCAACCGGAGCACCGCGTCGGCGACCGAGGTCTCGGCCGCGGCGAGCGCCGTGGTCGCGACCCAGGAGTCCGCCGCACCCTCGGGGCCCCTCACCCGGGCCACCTCGCCGCCGGCCACCGCCGACGTGACCGCCGCTCGGACCGCGGCCTCGTCCATCCCGAAGGCCCGCAGCCCCGCGGTGAGATCGTCGGCGGCGGAGGCGGTGTGGCCGTCCCGGGCGAAACGGTTGAGCGTCCAGGCGATCAGCGCCCGGCCGCGGCGCGGATCGTCCCGCCGCACGCCCGGTTCGATCGTGCGAGCCAACCGGTCGGCCTGGCCGACGACCGCGTCCGGCAGCATCAGCAGCCGCCACGGATCACTGCGGAGCGTGGTGGCCGCATTGTCACCCAGCGCGTCGATCAGCCGCGACACCCAACGGGCCGGGATGTCCTGGGGCACCAGGAGTTCCGCGAGAGCGTAGGCCTGTCCGACACCGATCCAGGAGGTGAACAGGCGGGCCGCCCGGGTGTCGGTGACCCGTGGCAACGCACGCAACCGGGCCTGCGTAACGTCGCGGGCACCGTGGATTCCCGCATCCGGGAAGGCCTGGACGAGCGTCTTCCCGGCCCCCGGCCAGAGCCCCGCGGCACAGAACTCCGCGAAGACCTGGTCAGTCACCGGAGCGGTCGGTCGAGCTGACATCGTCCAGGGCGGACGTGATCTCGGCCGGCAGGACGACGCTCTCGGACGCGAGACCGCCGAGCAGCTGGGCACAATCGCGGGCCCCGATGACGACCGACGACACCCCAGGCCGATCCCGGGCCCACGCGGCGGCGACGGCCAACGGGGAGGTTCCGAGTCCGTCGGCGGCGGTGGCCACCGCCTCGACGATGCGGGCCGTCGCGTCCGTCCGGTGTCGACCCACGTAGCGGGCGAAATGCGGTGAGGCGCCCCGGGAGTCGGCCGGAGTCCCGTGGCGGTACTTGCCCGTCAACACACCACGACCAAGCGGGGCCCAGCCCAGTACGCCGACGCCGTGCGCAGCCGCGGCCGGCAGCAGAGACGTCTCGGGCTCCCGGTCGACCAGGGAGTACTCGACCTCGACGGCGGTCAACGGGACCCCGAGACGGCCGAGTTCGCCGGCGACGGTGGCCAGCTGCCAGCCCTGGTAGCCCGAGACCCCGACGTAGCGGGCCCGCCCGGACGTGACCGCCCAAGCCAGTGCGGCGCAGGTCTCGCGCCACGGCACGGTCGTGTCCCAGGCGTGCACCTGCCAGAGATCGACATGGTCGGTCTGCAGCCGCTTCAACGTCCCGTCCAACGCGGTGATCAGCCCGCCACGGCCCCCGCCGGCCCCGACGGTGGTGGAGGCGATCCGGATCTGTTCACGGGTCGCCACATCCGGAACCAGGGTGCCCAGAATGGTCTCGGCGTCACCGTCGCCGAATATGTTCGAAGTGTCGATCAGGGTGCCGCCGGCGGCGACGAACGCCTCCAACTGGCCGGCAGCCTCGTCGGCATCGGTGTCGCGACCCCACGTCATCGTGCCGAGCCCGAGTCGGGACACCTTCAGGCCACTTGCTCCGACCGGGCGCATCTCCATCCCAGCAACCTACGTCGGGAACAGCACACAGTTCGCCATCCGGCGCCGTGGCGGGTCACCACCGCGGCGCCGGATCGGAGCTACCGGATACCGGGCGAACTAGATGTTCACGCCGAAGTCGCGGGCGATGCCCGCCAGGCCGGAGGCGTAGCCCTGGCCGATGGCCCGGAACTTCCACTCGGCCCCGTTGCGGTACAGCTCACCGAAGACCATCGCGGTCTCGGTCGATGCGTCCTCGGACAGGTCGTAGCGCGCCAGCTCGGTGCCGTTGGAGGCATCGACGACCCGGATGAAGGCGTTACGGACCTGGCCGAAGCTCTGGCCGCGGGCATCCGCGTCGTAGATCGAGACCGGGAAGGTGATCGAGGTGACCTCCTGCGGTACACCGGGCAGGTTGACCTTGATGGCCTCGTCGTCGCCCTCGCCCTCGCCCGTGAGGTTGTCGCCGGTGTGTTCGATGGAGCCGTCCGGGGACCGCAGGTTGTTGAAGAACACGAAGTACTGGTCGTTCAGGATCTTCTTGTTGGTGTCCAGTCCCAGGGCGCTGGCGTCGAGATCGAAATCGACGCCGGTGGTGGAACGGACGTCCCAGCCCAGACCGACGGTGACCGTGGTGAGGTTCGGCGCCTGCTTGGTCAGCGAGACGTTCCCGCCCTTGGTCAGACTTACGCTCATGGGGTCTCCTCCTAGTGGTGTGCGGATCGGGGTGGCCGGCCGCGAAAGCCCGCCTGAGTCACCCTAGGGTCAGCGTCCCGGCCACGCTGGAAGTTCCCCGGCGGACGTCGCAGGGACCCTGATCCGATCAGGGTTACCGTTCGGACCAGTGACGAGGCGGCCACCGGCCGGCCGGTGGGCCGCACCAGACCCGCCTGATGGGCTCAGCGTCCCTTCTCGACCTCGCCCCGCACCCGTTCGACGACGTTCCGCACGAACGCCGTCACCGAGGCAAGCTCACTCATGTAGGCCCAGTAGTTGGGGTGAGCGCCGGTCAGCTTGTCCTTGGCCACGTCCACCCGTCGCGACTGGGCGTCCAGCACGGAGCCCCACTCGGCCACCTTGGCCCGGTCGACCACCAACCGTTGGGCGTCCCGGATCCGGAAACGGGTGTCGCGCTCGGGGCCGGACGGATCGGCGCGGACGGCCCGCAGCCGGTCGAGGCGGTCGGTGAGGGCATCGCAGCTGTCGGCGGCGATCGTCAGATGCTCCCGGGCGGTCGCCAACAGCTCCAGTGCGTCCTCGGGACGCTTCTCGCGGACGGCCGCTCCGGCCGCCTCCCACTGGCCCCGGCCCCGGGCCAGTTCTGTGACCGCCCGGTCCACGTTGCCGACCAGGTCCACCGAATTCGGCTCACTGAACTCCCGCAGCAACGCCGAACGCACGGGCGGCAGCCGGTCCAGCCGGTTCTGTACGGTGTCGATCCGGGTCCGGAGGCTCCGCAGCGTGGTGGCAGCCCGGTCGCCGGCGG
>JBDSLP010000111.1:0-7187 GCA_039916325.1 Nakamurella sp.
GGCGAACAGGTCAACATCTTCGATCCGGCGATGGCCGGCGGCGCCCTGATGGATCTCGGGGTGTACTGCGTGCACGCGATGGTCCGCCTGTTCGGTACCCCGGAACGCGTTGCGGGGGCGTCGATCCCGGTCCGCTCGGGGGCCGACGGAGCCGGCACCGCACTGGCCGTGTACGACGGGTTCGTGGCCGACCTGAGCTGGTCCAAGATCACCGACTCGGACCTGCCCAGCGAGATCCAGGGCGAGCACGGCACCCTCCTGATCGACGCGATCGACAGCGCCCGCGCGCTCACCGTCCGCTTCACTGACGGGCGCTCGGAGCAACGCACCGTCGACGGACCCGCCAACTCGATGGTCGGCGAGGTCCGCCGGTTCGCGCACCTCATCGCCACCGGTGACGACCCCACCACCGACCAGCAGGCCACCCGGACGACGCTGCAGCTGGTGGCGGCCATCACCGGCAGCCGCTGGTAGTCGGTGTGGGGACCTCGGACTCCCGCCGGTGGTCCTCAGCCGGTGACCGGCGTCGGGACCGCCAGGGTGGCGGCGATGTCGTCAGCCCAGGCCCGGATGGCGTCGAAGTCCCGGAAGTCGCCGGCCAGCCGGCCTTTGGCCATCCGGCGGGCGACGAAGCCACGGGCGGTGGCCGGTTCGAGGCGTCCACCGAAGGTCGTCGGCGCCGCCGCCCCGACCGCAGCGGCCAGCTGCAGGACCCGCTTCGGCGCGGGCGTGACGTCGGGGACCGGCCCTCCGCACGGGCCGCTCTGGAAGAGCCACACCGGGGTGGCGGCCCCCTTCTCGGCCTGTCGGGCCAGCACGGCGACCGCCTCACCGCGCCATCGCCCGGTGTAGAGGGCGCTGCCGATCACCACGGCGTCGTACCCGTCAAGGGCTTTCACGTCGTTGGCGTCCCGGACCGTGACGTCCAGTCCGGTGCCTGCCAGCTGCGCGCCGATCGCGGTGGCGATGTCCTTCGTGCCACCCATCTTGGTGGCGTACGCCACGAGTACCGAGGTCACGTCGTTCTCCGTCCGGCGGCTCGCGTCAGGGTCAGGTCCGTCACCGCTCCGACGACCCCGCGAGGTCGGGCCGGCGGCGTGCACGGGCGACGGTTCATCGTGGCGGCACTCGGCCCCGACGGACAGGGTCGAACGTCCCGCCGTGGCCCGGCGCTGAGGTGCTGTCGCTCACCGCTGGGCATAATGCGGGGGCTGTCCGGGACGCCCGGACCCGTCGAGCCCGGTGAAGGGGACCCATGACCACGATCGCCGTCGTCGGAGAAGTCGTCGCGGACGCGGTGCTGCCGCCGGACGGCGTCCGCGACCACGTGGCCCACCTGACCGTGCATCCCGGTGGCGGCCCCGCCAATTTCGCCGTCGCCCTCGCCCGGCTCGGCACCGTGGCCCGGTTCGCCGGCCGGCTCTCCACCGGTTCACTGGGGTCGCTGTGCCGGTCCAGCCTCGAGGCCTCCGGGGTCGACCTGTCCACCAGCATCGCCGCCCCCGAGCCCGCGACACTGGCCATCGCGAAGCTGGCGGTCGACGGCTCCGCGTCCTACGAGTTCTACGTCGACGGCACCGCCGACTGGCAGTGGACATCTGAGGAACTCGCGCCACTGGTGGCCGGCAGCGGGGACGACGCCCCGGTCGCCATCCACACCGGCACCCTTGCGCTCGCCCTGCAACCGTCCGGCCAGGTCATCGAGGACCTGCTCGCCCAGGCCCGGTCCCACCTCACCGTCTCCATCGACCCGAACCTGCGCACGGCGCTGATCCCGATCCAGACGTACCGGACCAAGATCGCGCACTGGGCGGCGCTGGCCGACATCGTCCGACTCTCCGAGGACGACCTGGTGCAGCTGTGGCCGGGCGCCTCACCGGCGGACGCTGCCGCCGCCCTGCACGAACACGGCGTGGTACTGGCCATCGTCAGCCTCGGCGCGGAGGGCGCGTTCGCGTCGCTGCGCGGCGATTCGGTGCGGGTGCCGGTGGCCGGGCGCACGGTGGTCGACACGGTCGGTGCGGGTGACTCGTTCCACGGCGGTTTACTCCACCACCTGGCCGAAGCCGGGCAGCTCGGCGGCCGGATGGACGAACTGACCGTCGACGGCCTCCGCGAGGCACTCGAGTTCGCGTCCAGGGTCGCCGCGGTCACGGTCTCGCGGGCCGGGGCGAACCCGCCCTGGGCGCGCGAGCTGATGTGAAGGCCTCGGCCGCTGACGGTGGACGGATTCGGCGCGTCAGCGCAGGCCATCGGGAATCGTGAATCCCATGCTCTCCCACCATCGCGTCAGACCGTTCGTCCGCGGCTGGCGGATGTGGATCGCCCCGTAGCGCTTGATGCCGACGAGGGCCAGCGTGAGCAGTGGTGGTCCGTCGACATCCGTCGCCGGCAGGTTGTTGTGCAGCGCACCACCGCGCAGGTCCAACCCGTCGTAGCGGACCACGGTGCCGACCGGGACCCGCAGGTTGACGGTGCCACCGAAGTTGGAACGGAACTCGACGGTGACGTGCGGGGTGGTCAGCCGGGCGGCGGTGAAGTCGAGCTTGGTGGCCGCGCCCATCCCCTCGACGATGATCAGCGACGGCACCGTCCAGTTGCCGGTGAACTGCCGGGAACCGTAACCACGCAGGTGCAGAACGTCCCCCGGGGCCCGGGGCGGCGGTGTGGCGAGCTGCCCGGCGGTCGCCGGATCGAACGGTCGACCGGAGAGCTGCAGCCCGGGAAGGTCCAGCAGCAGCAGGTTGAGATCGGCGCGGGTGCGGGCCTGCGTGACCCGCCTGCTGCGCTCGCTGAACTCCTCGAGGTCGATGTAACCCCGACCGGTGGCCCGTTCCAGCAGCCGCATCGTGTGCGACCGCTCGTCGTCGGACACCCGTAGGTCACGCGGGTGGATCTGGGGTCCGGTCATGTTTTCAGCGTAGCTACGACGACCACTGCCCTCATCAGGGTCAACCCTGACATGCTGGCGCGCATGTGGGTCCGGGTCGTGCAGCTGGTCGTGTCGTGCACGGTGCTCGGGCTCGGGGTGGCGCTGCTGTTGACGCCGGCGCTGGGTTCGGACGGCTTCTCGACGATGGTCAACGGGTTCTCGCTGGCCCTGCACGTGCCGTTCCTGCTGGTCAACGTGGTGGTCGGGGTCGTCCTGGTGCTACTCGCGTGGGCGAAGGGACAGCAGCCGGCGCTGGGGACCGTGGTACAGCCGGTGATCACCGGGACGGTGGTGACCTACGCACTCGAGCTGCTGACCCGGCCGGTGGAACTGCCGTTGCGGCTCGGGATGCTGCTGACCGGTTTCGTCGTGGTCGCCGTCGGGGTGGCGGGTTACCTGGGGAGCGACACGGGCGCCGGGCCCGCCGAGGCCCTCTCCACGGCGTACGACCCGCCGGTCCCGTTCCGCTGGAGCTACAGCGTCTTCCAGGGGGCGAGCGCGGTGCTCGGCTGGCTCCTCGGGGCGGCGGTGGGGGTGGGCACCGTGCTGGTGGTGCTGCTACTCGGCCCCGCCGTGGACCTGATCGGTCGGGTGTCGCCGCGGCTGCGGGTGGTCGCTGGTCAGTGACTCGGGCGCGGCGGCAGATCCCAGGACTCGCAGTGCCAGCCGTCGGCCGGCGTGCCGGTGACGACGATGACGCCGGTGTTGACGAGGTAGTTGGCCAGCGCGAACTCGGTGGTGATGTTGGCGCAGCGCACCGCGGTCCAGATCCGCAGGACCCCGCCGTGGCTGACCACCAGGGCAGATTCATCACCCGCCGCACTGATCTCGGCGACCGCCGCGTCCAATCGTCGGATGAGGTCGTGGCCGCTCTCGCCACCGGGCATCGTCGGGTCGAGGTCACGACCGATCCAGGCGTGCATCACCTCGAGGAACACCTCCAGAGCCGCCGGATCACTGCGCCCCTCGAGGTCGCCGGCGCTGAACTCGCCCAGCCCGGGACGGATCCGCAGCGCCATCCCGCGCTCGGCCGCCAGTGGACCGGCGGTGACCTGGGCCCGAAGGTGGGCGGACGTCCAGAGGGCGTCGAAGTGTTCACCGGCGAATCTCGGCACCAGAGCCGCGGCCTGGTGCGTCCCGCGTTCGGTCAGCCCGGGCCCGGGCGGCGCGGTGTCGAGTTGCCCGGCGACATTCGCCGGGGTCTCACCGTGCCGCACGAGGGTCAGCTTCACCGCGAACCGGCCAGTCCGGCGACGAACTCCCGGGCCCGATCGAAAGCGTCGGGCGAGGCGAACGGCGGCGGGGTGTGGGCCGCTCCGGCGCCACGGGGATAGGACCCGAGGAAGCGCAGGCCGGCCGACCGGCGGTGCAGCGCGGCCACCGCGTCGGCCATCGCCGGATCGTCGATGTGTCCGTCGGCGTCGAGCAGGAAGAAGTACTTGCCGAGCTCCGAGCGTGCCGGGCGGGACTCCAGTCGGGTCAGGTTGATCCCCCGGTTGGCCAGTTCGCCGAGGACGGCCAGCAGCGATCCGGGCTCGTCCTGGACGTAGACCACCAGGGACGTGCGGTCGTTACCGGTCCGGGCGGCCGGCGCGCCTGGCCGTCGGAGCAGCACGAACCGGGTCACCGCGCCGTGGACCTCGCCGATGTCGGTCGACAGTGACGTGAGCCCGTAACGGTGGCCCGCGTTCGGGGCGGCGGCGGCGGCGTCCAGCTCGCCGACGGCCACCGCGGCCGCGGCCGCGGCGGTCGACCCGAAGACGACGCTCTCGGCGGTGGGCAGCCGGGTGGTGACGAAGCTACGGATCTGGGCATGGCCGTGCGGATGGGAGCCGACCTTGCGGATGTCGGCCAGGGTCGTCCCCGGTCGAACCAGGAGGTCCAGCTGCACCGTCACGTACGCCTCGGCGCTGATCGTCAACGGTTCACCGTGGGTCAGCTCGTCCAGCGTCAGCGGGACGGCTCCCTCCACCGAGTTCTCGATCGGCACACAGGCCCCGTCGACGGTCCCCGCCCGGACGTCGGCGATCGCGGCGCCCACGCTCTTCGCCGGCTGCAGCTCGGTCGTTGTCCCCGCACGCCTCTGTAGTTCCAGCGCCGCCTGCTCGGTGAAGGTCCCTTCCGGTCCGAGATACGCCCAGCGCTGAGTCACCACCTCACCCTAGGTGCCCGGCTCGGCGCGGCCCCAGCGGATTCCACCGTCGTTCGCAGCCCGGCCGCAGCAATCGCCCTTACGCTGGCCCGTCATGGCCCTCTCCCGCGTCCTGACGCTGTCCGATGCCGGGCCGGACCCGACTGCGCCGCCGGAGACCCGACGATCGATCCGCATCGAACTGCTCGTCGTCTTCTCCGTCACACTCGGAGCGAGCGGGGTTCGGGCGGCGATCAACCTGGTGAACAACCTGCTCAAGCCGGTGCCACTGGCCGGTCAGCAGGTCAGCGTGGTGGCGCCGCAGTCGTCGGTGAGCTGGGCCGATCTCGCGCTGCAGCTGACCAGCATCGGGGTCGGGATCGCCTGGGGAGCGCTGGGCGTCTATCTGCTGTGGCGGGCCGGCTTCCGACTGGGCCGCGACATCGGGCTGTCGTGGCGGTTCGGTGACCTCGGGCGGGCGGTGCTGCTGGCCGCGGCCATCGGGCTGACCGGTCTGGTCTTCGTCGTCGTCACGTACCGGTTGGGTTTCAGTACCCGGATCGCGCCGGCCACCCTGGACGACCACTGGTGGACCATCCCGATCCTGGTGCTGGCGGCGCTGGAGAACGGCTTCCTCGAAGAGGTGCTGGTCATCGGGTACCTCCTGACCCGGCTGCGGCAACTCGGCGTCGACCCGTGGCTCGCGTTGCTGGTGTCGGCGTTGCTGCGTGGTTCGTACCACCTGTACCAGGGCCCCGGTCAGGCGGTCGGCAACGCCCTGATGGGGCTGGTCTTCGGGTTCGTCTGGCTGAAGTGGCGGCGGCTGTGGCCACTGGTCGGGGCGCACACGTTGATCGACATCGGTGCCTTCGTCGGCTATTACTTCGTCTCCGACTGGTACAACAACCTGCTCGGCTGAGGCGATCGGGGTCGGCCCTCGACCCCCTTTCGTGCGGGCGGGCGGAAGGGCGACCCGGATTCCGGTGATGTCCACGCCGAAAGTGGGGGTCCGCAGGTGGGCCCGGTGCTCAGCGCAGGGTGAACTGCCGGCCCAGGATGCCGTCGCGGGCTCGGCGCTCGGCGCCGGTGAGCGGCGCGTCGGAGGCGAGCGCGCCCTGCAGCCGTTCCTCGAAGGCCACGGCGGGGGCGTCCCATTCGGTCGGGTGCGCATCGCGGTCCAGATCCCAGACCGGCACCAGGCGGCCGTGCGCCCGGAACGACCCGACGTAGCGCGATCCCTCCCCGAGGTCGAGCTGGTCGGCGGCGGCCAACCGGGCCAGTGCGGCCATCACGGTCGCCTCCTCCTCGGGCCGGACCCAGCGCAGGTGCGCCTTCTCGCCGGCGTCGACCCAGTAGGCACCGGGCAGGCCGGCGATCTTCGCCGTCGGCATGATCGCCGAGTTCGCCCGCTCCAGGGTCAGCGCGACCTCGCTACCCGGCTCGGCCTCCACATCGAGCCACCAACCGAACGTCGCGTGCACGGTGACGTCCAACGGCTCGTCGACGAGCAGGTCCTGCAGGCGGTGGCCCGCGGTGGCCCGACCGACGACCGACAGCACCTGCGACGGCCCGGCCTCGAGGGCCCACTCCAGGGCGGCAGCCACGTCCCGGGACAGGTCGCCGGAGTGCGTCTGTACCTGCAGGCCGAGCAGGATCGAGCCGTCGGCCCGGGTCAGCGCAGCAGCCGCGGCGGGCAACACGCTGCCCAATGTGATCGAGGGCGCGTCCGCCCGGTCGATGTGCAGCGGGGACGTCGCCGACGGGACGAACTCGCGCAGCGCGATCAGCTCCGTCTCGGCGGCCAACCCCTCGAACGGGCGCGCAATGATCAGGTTCTCGGCGTCGCCCGAACCGTGGCAGGCCTTGTACCGACGCCCGGAACCACAGGGACAGGGCTGACGCGGGTTGATCCCCTCGGTGCTGCGGGCGCCGGCCGGGGCGTTCTGGTCGGCGCGGGAACGTCGGGATGTCTTCTGAGCCACCCCGCCACGGTAGAGCACGCGGCCGGGTGCGCCCGCCGGTCGCGCCACACCCGGACCGGCCGAGCCCTCTCCGAACACGCGCCGGCGGCCTACCGTCGATACATGGATCGGCGATTGTCCGGGATGGTGATGCTGCTGCTCG
>JBDSLP010000112.1:0-5604 GCA_039916325.1 Nakamurella sp.
AGAGTGGCTCCGGAGCGCGGTTGTTTCTCCCTTCTATCGGCCGCAGCGGCCGAGATGTGAGCGTTCGGTACTCAGCTGATTTCGGAGGGTGATCGGGCCGCGAGCGGTTCTGCTCTCCTGCTCAGGAGGTCGCGGCGGTCGAGGTCGGGACGGCGCCGACCCCCTGATCGCTCGCGCAAGGACAAGGACGAGGACAAGGGCTTTGGCTGCGGGACGACTGGCCGTCGCGGTGTCGGACCCAGAAATTCCCGTCCCTGCCCCGTTCAGATCGACCGGTAGGCCTTCGATCGCAGCATGACACCGGTTCCGGTTCTGGCGGCGCTCCGGGAGGGGTTCCTGGGGCCCGTCAGCAACGCCGTCTTCTTTCACACGATCGCGAATGTGCTTGTGGCGCTGCCGGAGGCGGTTGCCCCGGCGGCGAACCGGTCCATGCAGGACATCGCAAACGCCGAAGACGGCGATCTCGTCAGGGTCGCACTGAAGGCGTTCCAAACCGGCCGACGACGGGACCAAGTTTCCCACGGGCCGCCGCGAGATCACCGACGACTTCGACGTGCTGCTGGAGTTCGAAAACTATCCCGCCGACCAAGGTTCTCCGTTGCGCTGACCACCCGGCCTATTCTGCCTTCGCGGCCGGTCCCCACCGCTCCCACCGCTCCAAGGTCACCAAAAAAATCATGGTCGCCGGAAATCTCTTCATCCCCAAGTCCTGACTCTTTCCCACACAGTTCGAGGACCGATCCAGCCCATTGGCATTGACATCCACTTCGAGCGACCCGGAGCACCGGCCAGGGGTCAGACGATGTGGGCGGGCAGGCTCTTGACAGCTACCCGAAAGCAGTCGTTAGGTGAACACTTCACCCACTGCAACGGAAGGTCGCACGTGACCAGGTCAATATGGGGAAGTTCTCGACGGTTCGTCTCGGTCGTCGCTGTCACCGCGTGTCTTGCGGCCGCCGGAGCGTGGGCTCCGGTCGTGGCGAACGCCGCGACCCAGATCGGGGGGTCTGAGACCCGGCCCTTCGAGCCGGGCGAGGATGGTGCCGGTACCGGCCAGACGCCCCCACGGTCGAACTCCCCGTCCCGGTTACCTGCTGCGGGCCTGCCGAGGCCCACCAGCCGCGCGGTCAGCACTGACCCCGGCGCGAAGCGTGCCGAGGGGCTCAGCTTGAAAGACCAGCGAGACGCGAACGGAGGGAACTCCTTCTCTCTCGAACCGCCCGACCAGGCCCTGTGCGTCGGGGACACCGAGGTTATCGAGGGTGTCAACAACGTCTTCGCGACGTACTCCAAGTCCGGCGCGCGAACATCGGGGCCGCAGTCGTACGCCCCGTTCTGGAACAACGGGGCTGCGGAAATCGACCGGGCTGCCGGCAGGTACGGCCCATTCGTATCCGATCCCAAATGCTATTACGACCCCGCCTTGAACCGCTTCTTCATGACCGAATTGCAACTGGGTACCGATCCCGTTACCGGCGACTTCACCGGCGACAGCTTCGTGAACATCGCTGTAAGCAAGTCCGCCGCACCGTCAACGAGCGCGGGCGACTGGTACCAGTACCGCCTCAACGTCCGCAACGACGGCACGCAGGGCACTCCTGATCACCCGGGCTGTCCGTGCCTGGGCGACCAGCCGCTGATCGGTGCCGACAAGTACGGCTTTTACATCACTACGAACGAGTTCTCCATCGAGGGGCCGGAGTTCAACGGCGCCCAGATCTACGCGTTCGACAAGGCCGGGTTGGCGGCTGGCAACGTGAAGACCCAGCGCATCGAGTCGTCCGGACTCACGCTCGCTGAAGGCCCCGCTTACAGCGTCCAGCCGGCTACGTCGCCGGTGTCCGCCGAGTGGTCCGATGCGGCTAACGGGACTGAATACGCCCTTTCTTCGCTCGATTTCACCGGCACGCTGGACAATCGAATTGCTACGTGGGCACTCACAAACACCAGGAGCCTCACGACCGACACACCGGATGTGCACCTCACATCGACAGTCATCGGCAGTGAGGTCTACGGGCAGCCGCCTGCCGTGCAGCAGAAGGCTGGTCCGTATCCGCGTGGGCAGAGCCTGAAGGACAAGCTCAACTTGCTGTCGTCGAACGACGACAGGATGAATCAGGTGGTGTACAGCGGCGGCAAGCTCTGGAGTGGTGTGAACACCGCAGTCAAGACGGAAAACGGGCCGACGACCACCGGGATCGCCTACTTCGTCGTCCGTCCGGCCGTGTCCGCGGCCGGTGCACTTGCAGCGTCGATGGCCAACCAGGGCTACGTGTCGGTGAATCGGAACTCGGTGATGTATCCGTCTGTTGGAGTCGCGCCGGGCGGCGCCGATGCTGCGATTGTGTTCACGCTCGCGGGACCGGGCTACTACCCGTCGACCGCGTATGTGCGGCTCACCAGCACCGGCGGGCTCAGCGGACCGGTGACGGTTTACGGTTCGGGGACGAAGCCGGCCGACGGTTTCACCGGCTACCCCCAGTTCGGCGGTCCCGGCGTAGAGCGCTGGGGCGACTACTCGGCCGCCGTCGCCGACAAGAGCGGCACGATCTGGATGGCTGCGGAGTACATCCCGGGCACCTTCGGGTACCCGCAGTATCTCGCGAATTGGGGTACCGCTATCGGCGCACTGAACTGATCAGACGTCAAGGGGCCCGGTCTCCCCAGGTGGGGAGCCGGGTCCCTCGGTAAGCCCGGCTGGAAATTCCGGGACGAGCGCTACATCGGATTCGAGTTGCGCGAGGTCGCATCCGTCCATGCTGCTGCTGTCCCCGGCTTCGCTTCGGAGAATCGACCGGGACCACGCCACACCTTCATGGACCGGGTGTCCATTGGTTACGGTCAGGCGAGTTGTCGCCAGTCCGCGTGTTGTACCTCGCCACCGGTGACGGTGACCTGCAATTGGATGGGTCCGCCGAGCTTCTCGTAGAGCTCGTAGGTCCCCTCTTTCAGTTCGGGGAACACAGCGGTGTAGGCCGGGCCGTTCACCGTTGGTCGGCCGATGACGGCTACGTGCGGGTGGTGGGAGTGTCCAGGTCCGTGATCATGGTCGTGGTCGTGTTGCTGCGCAGGTAAGTGGTCGGAGTACCGGTGGGTCGACCCGAGGGGCCTGATTTCGATCTCGATGCCCGCCATGGTGGGGGGCATCGAGACAATCAGCGCGCCGACGTCGCCGCCGATGTCCAGAACCACTGATCCATGGCCGGCGAACCGGTTGTGCTCCTCCACAGCTATACCGGCTGGAGAGGGTTGGCGTTGGGGGTCACCTGTCCGGTTTGGTACCCGCCGAAGGGATGCGCCAGGTACGGGAAGACTTTCAGCAACGGGTTGTCCGCAGTGGCATTGGTGTTGGTGGTGCCGTCCGCCACGGCCGGGACGACGTCGTCGGGCGTGAACGTCGGGTCCACCAGCGGTAGGGTCGCACCGG
Source organism: Nakamurella sp. (assembly GCA_039916325.1). Lineage (GTDB taxonomy): Bacteria > Actinomycetota > Actinomycetes > Mycobacteriales > Nakamurellaceae > Nakamurella. Next base: position 3,428 of record JBDSLP010000112.1, read on the forward strand.
CCACCGCCTTCAGCTCGATGGTGACCACGTCGTCGGCGACCCGACGGCCATTCGGGAATCCGGCCAGGTCACCCCCGACCACGCCGAGCGAATTCGGTTCCGCCGTCGGCGGGATCGCCACATTCAGCCGCAACAGGTCGGCCTGGGTCGTGCCGGTGAAGTTCTGGAAACCGTCGACGACTCCGGTCGGGATGCCGGTCAGCAGGATCGCGGCCAGGTCGGCGCGGGGTTTGGTGTAGGCGGCGAGCCGCGGGAACGCCCCCGGATAGAGGGCGGGGAGCAGCGCGGCGAGCTCCGGCTTGAGGACGTAGGAGGCGAACTCGGAGTCCTGCGACGGACTGACCCGGTTCCAGTAGTCCTTTTTGGCCATTGGGATCAGGACCTCGTTGAACAGTGGATTCGCGAGCCGGGAGACCTGCACATACGGGCCGGAGACGCGCTTGTGCCCGTCGGAGTTCAGGAACTGCGCCCGGCGACGGCTCGCCGAGGCGTACACACCGATGACCGCTGCCGGGTCTGCCACACCGCCCGGCGTGACACCGCCGCGGGTCAGGTCGGTGATGGGCACCTGCAACGCGATGGAATGCACGTTCAATCCTTGCAGCCCGTTCACCCCGACCGCGGCGGCGGACGGGATCAGGTGCGCCATCTGCAGCGGGCGCAGCGCCCCCAGGTCGAAGATGCTGGCGACGTCGACGAAGAACGCTTCTGCGCGTTGCCCGGCGAAGACGGTGCGACCCCCAGGGAGATCGTGGATCGCCTCGGCAGCCAGGGCCGGATAGTTCGGAGTGCTGCGCGGTCCCACGTTCACCGGGGGGCAGGTCAGGTTCTCCCCCAGAATTTTCCGGTTCGCGGTATTGCCCCGATGCCCGCCGCCACCGCGGTAATTGTCCGCATCCGACGCGTCGTCGTCACCGTGGGACGAGCGGGAGCGGGTGAGCCGCGCCACCGAATAGGTCTGCGGACGGTTCCACGTCTTGTCGCTGATATGGGTGATCGGGCCCGTGTTGTAGAGGAAGGTTTCGGGATTGACGATCCGCGTGGAGAAGTTGAACTCATAGGTGATGTCGGCTTTGGCGTCGCCGGAGTTGCAGATGTGGATTCGGTACGTCACGTCCTCGCCGAACTCCCAAAAATTCGGGCCCCCATCCGGCTTCTGAAGCGGTATGAAATTCGCGATCAACGTGACGGTGTCCGGCTTGTCCGGGCTGACGAACGCATACACATCGGTGTTGTCAGCGACCGGGTCCTGCGAAATTTCCGGCGCTTCACGATGGGACGACATAGGGGCACTCCTCTGGGCCTGCGGGAAGGAAGGGGGTTGACGCGAGATCTTCAGAAACGGCGCGCGCGGAACTGGGACCCGCGGCGGCCGGCGACGACCGGGTCGGGCACCGCTCAGAGCGCGGCGGAGCCCTGCGAAGCGGCGGCGGCGGCGATACGAGCGATCAACGCCGAATCCTTGACCACGATCTCGTCGTCTCCGATCAGCAACGACACCTCGTCGCCGTGAACATCGTCGATGTAGGCCACCAGGGAACCGGACAACGAGGCCGGGACACTGGTCGGCTCTGGGGTGCGCGCCGGTGCGCCCACACCCAGGGCGGGCGACCCGGTGATCCCCAATGCGGATGTGAGACCCACCCCCGCAGCGCCGACGCCGGCAACGGTGAGAAAACTACGACGTGACGACGGCGGCATGACTGTCCTTCTGCAGCCAGCAGCGATCCCGCATGCTGACCGACTGTCCATGGAGAGGAGAAGCTCGATGAGACGAACGTTACATACTGGCACCGTCGCCTGCGAGGGCCATTTGAACGATCACCGTTATGGTCTAAGAATCAAGTAAACCCTGGGTAATCAAGCCTCGCAGCGCGCACCCGCAGAGGCACAGGATTCGGCGGGCGCTCAAGAACACGCTGTCGGGCACGGACGTGACATTTGAACTCCGCGCATCGACCGATCGCACCTCGGGAGCGGACGACCAGCGGATTTTCGTCCGGCGCGGTGTCGCCACAGTCGCCATAAAGATCTGCTCACCCGCTGTCAGGAAATCACCGGTTCATTATCATTGATCAGCTCAAAGCCAGCCTCCAGACCGGGCCGCCAGCCGTTGCGAGTCTCTTCGTCGGGTGATCTGGAACGGGGGTCGGTCGGAACTGAAGCAGATTCCGGAC
>JBDSLP010000113.1:0-4448 GCA_039916325.1 Nakamurella sp.
GGCCGGCCGGCCGGCCGGCCCGGACGTCCGAGCCGGCCGGCGGCGGTCACCGCGGCCTGACCACCCGGGGCCGGTGTCTCCTGGCCGGCGGGGTTGCCGCCTGCCTGTGCGGAATCATCCTCGACGAACGTGACCTGCTGCGCGTCGGTCTGTTGGCGGCCCTGCTGCCGCTGCTCGCCTGGGCCGTCACCGCGACCCGACGCACCTCACTCAGCGCCGCCCACTACGTCACCCCGGAACGGCTCAGCCCCGGGATGGCCGGCTCGGTCGCCCTCGTGGTGACCAACGACGGCGGCTCGCGGACCCGCCCGATCGAGTTGCTCGAGCCGGCCACCAGTGAGCTGTCCCCCGGCACCCACTGCCTGATCCCGGCGTTGGCGCGGGGCCGGTCGGCGGTGTCGCACTACCCGCTCGTCGCCCAGCGGCGGGGCCGGTTCTTGCTCGGTCCCCCGCAGGTTCGTCTCGGCGACCCGTTCGGCACCTGGGAGGACAACCGGACGCTGCCCGCGTTCAGCCAGGTGCTGGTGGTCCCGACGGTGGTGGCCCTGCAGGGCAGTCCCACCAGCGGCGGCACGCTGTCCGCCGCGTCCGGGCGAGCGGCCCACGGCACGACCGGCGGTGATCCCGACGTCGGTGTCCGGCAGTACCAACGCGGTGACGACATCCGCACCGTGCACTGGCGCGCATCGGCGCGTTACGACGATCTGATGGTGCGGCTCACGGAGCCGGTGTCGCACGGGGGCGCGACCGTCCTGCTCGACCACCGCGGTCGGGCCCACGCAGGCACCGGCGCCGACTCCAGTCTCGAGACAGCCGTCAGCCTGGTTGCGTCGGTGACCCTGCACCTGCTCGGCGAGGACCACCACGTCCGACTGGTCGCCCACAACGGTCGACAGCTCGCCGGCGGACACGACATCGCCGACGACGTGCTGGCCGGCCTGGCTCTGGTCGAGGCCGACCCCTCGATCGGCGTCGAACCGTCCGCGGTGGCGTCGAACGGGCTGCTGATAGCGGTCTTCGGACGACTCGACGAACACCTCACCTCCCTGATCGTCGCCGCCCGCCGGCGGTCGGCTCAGACCGTGGCGCTGCTCCTGGCCACCGAGGACTGGGACGGCGCCGCTCCGGATCACCACGCCGCGACGACCCTGTCCGCAGCCGGCTGGCGGGTGGTGGTCGTCCGCCGCGGAGACGACCTCGCCCAGGTCTGGCGTCGGGCCTGCTCGGCCGACGACGGCTTCGGCGCGAGGTCGCGACGATGAGCGCCCCCACCCTGACCCGGCCGACCGAGGGAGGCGCGCCGGCCGGGCACCCCGGTCGGCGCGAGCCCGTCACTCCGAAGCCGTTCGTCAGTCTGCTGGCCGCCGTGTCGGTCCTGGCCGGCAGCGTCGCGCTCAGCGCGACCATCTCCGGCGGCGAGTGGGTCGCACCGATGGTGCAGATCGTCGGCCTCGTCTGGCTCGTCGGTCTCGGCTGCCGGCTGCTGCGGGTGCCGTCGCCGATCACCGTGCTGGCGCAAGCCGCGGGAGTGGTCGTCACCTTGACCGCAGTCTTCACCAGCGGTGGGTACGGCGGCCTGATCCCCAACGCCCGGGCGGTTCGGGAGTCCTACGTCCTGCTCACCGGGGCCTGGGATCAGATCGTGCAGAGCACGGTCCCGGCGCCGGCCACGCCCGAGCTCTCGTTCCTGATCGCGATCGCGCTGGGGTTGACCGCCCTCATCGCGGACTTTTTCGTCTCCGAGGTCGACGCCCCGGCATTGGTCGCGTTGCCCCTGCTGTGCCTGTACTCGGTGCCGGCGTCGATCAGCGAGGAAATGCTGCCCTGGTGGGCGTTCGCACTGCCGGCCGGCTGCTACGTCGCGCTGGTGGCGGTGGCCGGTCACCCCGGGCGGCGGGTCGGGTTGCGGGCCGGCGTCGGCGTGGTGGCGGCGGGCGGCCTGGCGCTGGTGCTGGCCATCGGGTCCAGCCTGCTGGTGGCGGATGCGGTCACCGGCGTGGGGACCGCGGGGCGGCTGGACCGCAGCGGTTCCGGCGGTGGCAGCAACATCGGGCTGTCCTCATTCGCCTCCCTGCACGGCGACTTGCAGCGCGGCGAGGCACGTGAGGTGCTCCGGGTGACCGGGATGCCCGGGCCGGACTACCTGCGGACCACGGCGCTGGAGGCGTGGACGGCGGGTGAGGGCTTCGCCCTGGTCGACCCCGACAACGGCGGCCAGGACGCGGGGTCGCCGATCCAGGTCACCCCGCTGGCGCGTAACCCCGCCGCGGTGCCGACCGCGGTCGATGTCCAGGTACTCAACTTCTCCGATCGCTTCGTGCCGATCTACGAAGGCACCTCCGAGGTGACCGGGCTGGCCGGGAACTACACCTACAACCCGGAGCTGGGGTCGATCTTCCGCTCCGGGTCGAGTCGCCCGGACAACTACCGACTGTCGTTCGCGTACGGCCGGGTCGACCAGGACGCCCTGCGGACCGACACGGTGACTCCGTCCCCGTCCCTGGTCTCCGCCGACGGCATCTCAGCGCTGGCGGTGCGTCTCGCTCAGGAGGTCACTGCTTCCGGCGCGACTCCGTTCGACAAGGCGTTGTTGCTCAAGGACTGGTTCACCGACCCGGCCAACGGCTTCGCCTATTCCCTGCAGGTACCGACGGGCAACAGTGGAGACCTGCTCACCGATTTCCTGCAGAACCGGCAGGGTTACTGCGAGCAGTACGCGGCATCGATGGCGATCATGCTGCGCAGCCTCGGCCTGCCGACCCGGGTGGCCATCGGGTTCACCCAGGGCACCGAAGAGCAGCCGGGCACCTACCTCGTGACCAGCCACGATGCGCACGCCTGGGTGGAGGTGCGGTTCGACAACGCCGGCTGGGTGCGTTTCGACCCGACGCCGCTCTCGCAGGCCGTCGCCGGCCAGCAGGGTTTTGCCACCAGCACGGCGCCGTCGGCGGACACCACCGCCCAGACCTCGGCGGCGTCCGCGTTCTCGGCCGCGAACGACGTGCCCGGGTCCGAGGCGCGCGCCACCCGCACCGACTTCACCACGGTGACGGTCGGCGGCGGGTCCCAGGACGGATCCTCGTTCTGGCGTCCCTGGATGGCCTGGATGCTGGCGCTGATCGGGCTGATCGCGGCGGCTCTGACGTTGCCGGGAGTGATCCGCCGGCGACGGCGGGGCCAACGGATGACCGCGGCCGGCGTTGGTGGGAATGATGCTCCGGGCGCGGCGTGGACCGAGATCGAGGATCTGGCCGCCGATCACGGACTGAATCTGGATGCCACGGTCACCGTCCGGAAGGCGGCCAACCAACTTGCCCGTGACGGAAAGCTGACCGAGGGCGCGCGCGCCGGGTTGCGCCGGGTCGTGCTGGCGGTGGAGTCCTCCTGGTACTCGGCCGCCGGGTACCCGCCGCCCGGCTCCGCGGAGTCCGGGCCTCCCGGGGTTGCCGGGGCGGCGACCGGAAGAGCGGGGGCGGGCTCGACGGTCGGCGGCGTTCGACCCGATCGTCCATCCGGCGGAGTCACCACCGTGGCGGTGGTGGGTGATCCCCCGCCCGCCGGAGATCTGGCCGAGGACGTCCGCCGGATCTCGGTGGACCTCGAACACTCCGCACCGCGGGGCTGGCGGGACCGGGTGCTGCCCCGATCGGTGATGCGTCGGGTGGCGGGTCGCTGATCGGCCGACGGCTCCGTGCACTGCCCGTGGCCCACTGATCGGCCCGCGGCTCGGTGCACAGCCTGCGACTCACGCCGCACGATCCGCACCGGCCGGCCTCGGACGCGACTGCGGGCGGACCTGATGAGGTCCACCCGCAGTGTGACGTGTTCCGGGATCCGGCTCCGGAAGTCCGGCTACTCCTGGTCGAAGCGGCGCCGGAAACGTTCTTCCATGCGGTCCGACAGGGTCGACGCCGGCTTGTTCGCCGAGGCGGAGCCACTGGCCATCGGGGCTCGACCGGCGGGCTGACCGAACACGAGGAGCCCGACTCCGGCGACCATGAACACGAAGCCGACGACGCTGGCGATGACCCCGAGCGCAAGGATGTTCTGGGCCAGGATCACGCCACTGACCAGACAGACCAGACCTACGAGGAAACCGATTCCGGCGATGAACGGGCGACGGCGTCGGATGCGACGTTCGTCAACGCTGTTGGCGAACTTGGGGTCGTCCTCGTAGAGGGCGCGCTCGATCTGGTCGAGCATGCGCTGCTCATGCTCGGAGAGCGGCATTGAAACTCCTCCGGCACCGGTGGGGGTGTTTGGTAGCGACAGGTGGGCGCGTCGTCAGCGTAATGCTGCCACGTAGGTCCAGAATACGAGCACTTTCGACCGACTTCCACCTGATCTTGTACCGAGCTGATACCGACATGGTCACCATCGCGTCGAAGGGTCGGCGAGGGGGTCCAGATCAGGCCGTTGCGGCCTCCCCGGGCGCTGTCCCGGACATG
>JBDSLP010000114.1:0-5746 GCA_039916325.1 Nakamurella sp.
TCGGTCCAGTGCGATGCACTGCTGGTGGACAACATCTCCCGTTCCGACACCTACCCCTACGTCGATGTCCGCGAGGACGACGTTCAGCTGGGTCACGAGGCCAAGGTCAGCCGGGTCAGCGAGGAGCAGTTGTTCTACCTGATGTCCCGGGGTCTGACGGAGGAGGAGGCGATGGCGATGATCGTGCGTGGCTTCGTCGAGCCGATCGCCCGTGAGCTCCCGATGGAGTACGCACTGGAGCTCAACCGGCTCATCGAACTGCAGATGGAAGGGTCCGTGGGCTGATCGTGGCCGCACTGCCCGGATCCACCGACTGTGCCGTCCCAGAGGCGGCACTCCCCGAGATCGAGGACGTCCCCAGCGTGAGCACCACCACCGAGAGTGTCATCGACGGTTCACTTGTCGTCGATCCCGCCATCAACGCAGCCGCAGGTGGGCCGAACGGCCTGACCGAGCACTCGCATGTCGGCGGCCGCACGGTGAATCCGTCCGCGACGCCGGGTGCGCACATGACCCGGGTCGTCTCCACCGACGTGGCCGACCACCCGGTTCCGACCAGCAAGTTCGAGTCGTGGCGATTCACCCCGCTGCGACGGCTGCGCGGGTTGCACGACGAGGCCCCGCTGACCGGTCGCGCCGGTCAGGACTTCGAGGTCGAGATCGACGCGCCGGAGACGGTGTCGGTGGTCTCGCTGGCCGGGGCGGCGGCTGACTGGGTGCGGGGCTCGTCCGGCGAGCACCCGGTCGACCGCCCGGCCGCGCGCGCCTGGAACGCGTCGCCCGACGTGTTCCTGGTGGACATCCCCGCCGAGACCGTGGTGGACGGGCCTGTCTCGATCGTCTTCCGGGGTCTCTCGGCCGAGAACGCCGCCGCAGCGCATCTGGTCGTGCGGGTCGGCCACCACGCCACCGCCCAGGTGACAGTGACCTACGAAGGCAGCGCGACGCTGACCGAGAACGTCGAGATCGTCGTCGGTGACGGCGCGACCCTGACGTTCGCGTCGTCTCAGGAGTGGGCGTCGGATGCGGTGCATCTGAGCCACCACCGGCTGCGGGTCGGCCGGGACGCCGTCCTCAAGCACAGCGTCCTGACCTTCGGTGGTGACTTGGTCCGCATCCTCACCACCGGTGTCTACGACGGCCCGGGGGGCGACCTCGAGCTTCTGGGCCTGTACTTCGCCGACGCCGGCCAGCACCTGGAGCACCGGCTGGTCCTGGACCACACCGCTCCGCACTGCAAGTCCCGGGCGTACTACAAGGGGGCCCTGCAGGGTCGCAACGCCCATACCGTCTGGGTCGGCGACGTCGTCATCCGCCCGGAGGCTGTCGCCACCGACACCTACGAGATGAACCGCAACCTGCTCCTCACCGAGGGCTGCCGAGCCGACTCGATCCCGAATCTGGAGATCGAGACCGGCGAGATCGTCGGGGCCGGGCACGCCAGTGCGACCGGTCGTTTCGACGACGAGCAGCTGTTCTACCTGCTGTCGCGGGGGATCCCGGAGCCGGTGGCCCGCCGACTGGTCGTCCGCGGCTTCTTCACCGAGGTCCTCGTCCGGGTCGGTATCCCGACCGTCGTCGACCACGTCAACGAGATCGTCGAGCGCGAGCTCGAAGTCGCCGGCATCTAGTCGCACGGGGCCCGCAGGTCCCGCCCACCCTCTTCGAACCACTTCACGGGAGTACACACCGATATGGCCACACTGGAAATCCGCGACCTGCACGTCTCGGTGCTGACCGACGAGGAGCCGAAGGAGATCCTCCGTGGCGTCGACCTCACCATCAACAGCGGTGAGACGCACGCCATCATGGGACCCAACGGCTCCGGCAAGTCCACCCTGGCCTACTCGCTGGCCGGGCACCCCAAGTACCAGATCACCTCGGGTTCGGTCACTCTCGACGGAGTCGACCTGTTGGAGCTCACCGTCGACGCGCGCGCGCGGGCCGGGCTGTTCCTGGCCATGCAGTACCCCGTCGAGGTGCCCGGCGTCTCGATGAGCAACTTCCTCCGTGCCGCCGCCACCGCGGTCCGCGGTGAGGCGCCGCCGATCCGTAAGTGGGTCAAGGAGGTCAAGAGCGCGATGGGCGACCTGAGCATCGAGAGCGAGTTCGCCGACCGCAGCGTCAACGAGGGCTTCTCCGGTGGCGAGAAGAAGCGCCACGAGATCCTGCAGTTGGGTCTGCTCCGCCCGAAATTCGCTGTGCTCGACGAAACCGATTCCGGTCTCGACGTCGACGCGTTGCGGGTCGTCTCCGAAGGTGTGAACCGCTTCAAGGCGTTGTCGGCCGCCGAGGACGAAGCCGGTGCCGGCGTGGGTGTCCTGCTCATTACCCACTACACCCGCATCCTGCGCTACATCACGCCGGACTTCGTCCACGTCTTCGCCGCCGGTCGCATCGTCGAGTCCGGCGGGGCTGAGCTCGCCGACGAGCTGGAGACCAACGGTTATGTGCGCTTCACGGGGGCCGGTGCGTCGGCATGACCGTGGCCTACCGTGACCCGGCGACGGAAACGGCGACCGGCGATGCTGATCTGTCGGCCGTGCCGACCGTCGGGTCTGCGGTGGCCGACCTCGAGCTCGACCTGACGGCGATCCGGGCTGACTTCCCTATCCTGGAGCGCACCGTCCGTGACGGAAAGCCGCTGGTGTACCTGGATTCGGGGGCGACCAGTCAGCGCCCGGTGCCGGTCATCGACGCCGAGCAGGAGTTCGTCACCACCTCCAACGCGGCGGTGCACCGGGGGGCGCACCAGCTCGCCGAGGAGGCGACGGACGCCTTCGAATCAGCGCGGCAGCGGATCGCCGCCTTCGTCGGGGTGACCAACCCGGATGAGCTGATCTTCACCAAGAACGCGACCGAGAGCATCAACCTGGTCGCCTACGCCTTCGGAAACGCGGCCTATGTGCCGCAAGGGTCGTCCGGGGCGCGGTTCGCGCTGGGCGTCGGCGACGAGATCCTCGTGACCGAGATGGAGCACCATGCGAACCTGATCCCGTGGCAGGAGCTCTGCCGCCGGACCGGGGCGACGCTGCGGTGGATCCCGGTCGGCGACGACTTCCGGCTCGACCTCACCGATCTCCACACCCTGATCACCCCCCGTACGCGGGTGGTGGCCTTCACCCACCAGTCCAACGTGCTCGGCACGATCAACCCGGTCAAGACGCTGGTCGACGCCGCGCACGCGGTCGGTGCGCTCGTCGTGCTCGACGCCTGCCAGTCGGTGCCACACATGCCGGTCGATCTCGTCGAGATGGGCGTGGACTTCGCCGCCTTCTCCGGGCACAAGATGCTCGGCCCGTCCGGGATCGGTTGCCTGTACGGACGTTTCGAGTTGTTGCGGGCGATGCCGCCGTTCATCACCGGTGGCTCGATGATCGAGCAGGTCTTCATCGACCACGCCACGTACGCGCTGCCGCCGGCCCGCTTCGAGGCCGGGGTCCCCATGACCAGCCAGGCTGTAGGGCTCGGTGCCGCGGCTGACTACCTGTCCCTGCTCGGGATGGACGCGGTCGCAGCCTGGGAACACCGGCTGACCGAGCTGGCGCTGACCGAGTTGTCCTCCATCGACGGGGTCCGGATCATCGGACCCTCGGACACCACCGACCGAGGTGGCGCGGTGTCGTTCGTCGTCGACGGGGTGCACGCGCACGACGTCGGACAGATCCTCGACGACAGTGGTATCGCCGTCCGCGTCGGCCACCACTGCGCGTGGCCGCTGCACCGGAGGTTCGGGGTGCAAGCCTCGGTGCGTGCGTCGTTCGCCGTCTACAACACCCCCGACGAGGTGCGTGCATTGGCCGCCGCGGTCCGGGAGGCGCAGCGCTTCTTCGGCGCCGTCCCTGTGGGCCCTTCCGCTGACGTCACCCAGAGCGGGAGCTGATCGACCGTGCAGATGCAGCAGCTGTACCAGGAGATCATCCTGGACCACCACAAACGTCCGCATCACGCCGGGCTACGGACGCCGTTCGGCGCCGAGGTGCACCACGTCAACCCGACCTGCGGGGACGAGGTCACCCTGCGGGTCCGGCTCGAGGGGGACGGCCGCGAGGCGAAGGTCCTCGACGTGTCCTACGACGCCATGGGTTGTTCGATCTCCCAGGCGTCGACGTCGGTGATGACCGACCTGGTCATCGACCGGACGCTCGGCGAGGCACTGGACGTGCTCGGCGAGTTCACCACGATGATGACGTCGCGCGGCACCCTGGAGGGTGACGAGGACGTCATCGGTGACGGCGTCGCCTTCGCCGGTGTCTCGAAGTACCCGGCCCGGGTGAAGTGCGCCCTGCTCGGTTGGATGGCGTTCAAAGACGCTGCCGCGCAGGCGGTAGCAGACGATACAGCTGCCGCGCAGGCGGTAGCAGACCATACAGCGGCCGCGCAGGCCGCTGTGGCAGAGGAGTCGAAGTGAGCGAAATGACCGACGTCGCCGTGACCGGGGCGGACCGTGCGGGCCGCGACGCCGGCTCGCTCGAGAAGGCGACCGTCCCGGCCGGGGTCCACGAGTCCGGGATGACCGACGAGCAACTGGACGAGGTCGAGGAGGCGCTGCGTGATGTCGTCGACCCCGAGCTCGGGGTCAACATCGTCGACCTCGGGCTGATCTACGACCTGCACCTGGCTGACGAGAAGCTCGTTATCGACATGACGCTGACCAGCGCGGCCTGCCCGCTGACCGAGATGATCGAGGATCAGATCAACGCCGCACTGACTGGCCCGGACTCCACGACCGAGCTGGTCAAGGAGTTCACCATCAACTGGGTGTGGCTGCCGCCGTGGGGTCCGGAGAAGATCTCTGACGACGGCCGCGACCAGCTCAGGGCGTTGGGTTTCAACATCTGATCGACTGGCCGTGAACGATCCGGGACGCCGTTGCCGAGGGTCGATCTGCTGATCATGGTGCGGCTCATCCGTCGGCTGCTCGACTCGTCAGCCGCTCGACTCGTCAGCCGCGAGGACCCCAACGGGAAGCCAGGACACGCCTAGGATCTCGGCGATGTCGGTGAGCGCGGCGCTGTCGGCGCCTGCGCTGTCGGCAGTGGCCCGGAGCCTGGTCACCATGATCTGCGCGATCTGGTCCTCGATCGTGTCCTCGGCGAAAGCCAGGTTCCACGGGCAGATCTGGTGGTCTCGGTGCGAACGGCCGAGAATCTGCCGAGCGGCGATGCCGGAGTAGCGGACGTTGTGCATCACCGCTTCCCGTCGAGCGTCCGACCCGGTGTCGCCGGCCGCGAGATGCTCGTTCGCCTGCAGGCTGAGACTGCTCGACGGGGTGAACACCACGACCCGGGCCGCACCGGTCTGGAACCGCAACCGCTCCGCCTCGCTGTCCCGGGCCCCGGGGCCGCCGTAGATCCGGGCGACGGGCACCCCGGCGGACTCGACCGCAGCGGCGATCGGCTCGGCGGCGGCGCCGACGAACTCGCACGAGACCGGCACCTGCCGCCCGGTTTCCACGGTGCGCAACACCCAGTCGACCGTAGCCGGCACCCGCAGCAACGACGCCTTCTGTCGGAACCGCAGCACCGCGGCGCGACCCTGGGTGGCGACGGCTCGGCGACCGTCCGGACTGCGTTGCTCGACCAGCGCCGTCAGCGCCGCCCGGAACTGCCTCCAGGCGATGTCGTAGGCGATCCGCTCGACGGGAGAGAGGGTCACCGGCATCAGCTCCAGCGGCGCCTGTCCCCAGGGCGCCGCTCGGTACAACGTCAACGGGGTGTCCCGATCGGCCAGCCAGGACCGGACC
>JBDSLP010000115.1:0-3239 GCA_039916325.1 Nakamurella sp.
GGTCACCGGGCTGGAACTCGGTCACGACTACCTCGCGTTGACCGATCATTCCCCGCGTCTGACCGTCGCCCACGGGCTGACGGCCGCGCGGCTGGAGAAGCAGTTGACGCTGGTCGCGGCGATGAACCGGCAGCTCGGCGCCGGGTTCCGGCTGCTGTCCGGGATCGAATGCGACATTAACGAGGACGGCACCCTCGACCAGACCGACGACCTGCTCGGACGGGTCGACGTGGTCGTGGCGTCGGTGCATTCCAAGCTGCGGGCGGACTCGGCGGCCATGACCTCGCGGATGCTGGCCGCGATCGCCAACCCGTACACCGACGTCCTCGGGCACTGCACGGGGCGGCTGGTCACCGGCGGGCGTGGCACCCGCCCGCCGAGCTCGTTCGACGCGAAGAAGGTGTTCGCGGCCTGCGCCGAGCGCGGGGTGGCGGTCGAGATCAACAGTCGCCCGGAGCGGCTGGACCCGCCGCGGGCGTTGCTGAAGCAGGCGGTGGCCGCCGGCTGCCTGTTCAGCATCGACACCGATGCCCACGCCCCCGGCCAGCTGGACTTCCAGACCTACGGCTGCGCCCGCGCGGTCGAGTGCGGTGTCCCGGCCGAGCGGATCGTCAACAGCTGGCCGCTGGACGGCCTGCTGGCCTGGACGACCCGGGTGCGATAGCGCTCATCCCCCGCTCGCCTGCTCGCCGAACCACCGGACGATCTCCTCGCCGCCCAGCACCCCGGCGTGCTCGGTGACGGCGACGTGCGGCCGGTGCCACCCCAGGCCCTCCAACTCGCCGTGCCGGGGCCGGATGCCGGCGTCGGCGAGTTCCAACATCTCCGCATCGAGCCGGCCGTCACCGGCGGCGAGCATCCGGTCGGCGCCGACCCGGGCGGCGACCTCGACGATGGCGGCGGACTTCCGCAAGCCCACCGGGGTCGAGTAGACCTTGCGCCCCTGCACGGACAGCAGCCAGCCGTGCTCGGCGCACCACTGGCCCCAGCCGGCGAGGAAGCCGTCCGGCACCGTCGCGAGGTCGACCACCAGATAGGTGAACAGATCGTCCGCCGACCGGCGCTTGAGCACCCAGTCCCCGGTCGCGCGCTCCTTCAGCGCCCCGATCACCTCGGCCAACGGGCTGGCCGTCTCGCGGAGCCGGGCCTCGAGTCCGACCCGCCAGTCGGCGTCGGGGCGGCCGTCGACCAGCAGGGTGCCGCCGTTGCTGCTCACCGCATACTGCGGCCGTCCGGCGGGGTCCAGCGGGAGCTTGATCCGGCGGAACTGCTCGACGGTGCGCGTCGTGCACGGCACCACCGTGTACGACGCCGACAGTTCCGCGAATCCCCGGTGGGCCGCGGCGGTCATGAACGCCGACGGCCTACCGTCGAGCACCTCGACGGAAACCACTGTCGGGGCGTCGATGTCAGCACCGGGGAACCGCAACGCGGCCGGCGAGTAGATCATCGTCTGGTCCAGGTCGGTGGCGATCAACGTGGTCACTGCACCTCACCTGCGACCTGCTCGATGAGACCGACACAGGCGTAGCCCAGCTCCGGAACCACCTCGACCGGAACCCTGCGTTGCGCGGCGAGCAGCCGGATGTGCGCGTGATCGGGGTTGTCCAGATCACGGACCAACACCCGGGACGGGGTCCGCCGCAACAACACCCGGGTGGTCTCCCCCACCCCGGGTTTAACGAAGTTGACCGACGAGACGTCGTAGCGCCGACTGATCTCCGCCACCGCCGCCCAGCCCGCCCAGGTCGGCGCGCGGTCGGACGCCTGCAGGGCCGGCAGCTCGAGTGCGACCCGGCCGGCGACGTCGTCGAATCGGGCGGACACCGCGTCGAGCAGGTCGTTCGACCGGTCCGCCGCGGCCAGCTCGGCGTAGAACTTCGCGCCGTGGAAGTCGTCCGGGCCGATGTAGGCGTCGTTGAGGACGGTCCGCGAGACCAGCCCGCTGACCGTCGAGTTCAGGCACGCCGAGGCGATCAGGAAGTCGTCCCGGGTGCCGAAGCGGGTGACGCACGACCCCGGGTCGGCCAGCACCGCCAGTGAGGGGTCGAACACCGGTCCGCCGGCGCGGGCCACCTCGGTGACGGCGGCATGCAACTCCCGGGCGATGGCACCCTTACCGGTCCAGCCGTCGACGAAGACGACGGTGGACGGGTCGTGGTGGTGCGCCAGATACGCCAGCGCCACCTCGTCGATGCCCCGTCCGCGGACGATGCTCGCCGCGTAGTGCGGGAGCTCCAGGCCGCGTCGGGCCGCCCACCGCCGCATCAGGATTCCGACGGGGGTACCGGCCCGGGCCAGTGACACCAGCGTGACGTCGTCACCGCGTTCGGCCAGGACCAGATCGGTGACCAGACCGACCGCGGTCGCCAGCCGGGCGGCGCTGTCGGCCAGCACCGTCGCGAAGAGTCGCTGATAGGCCGCATCCGGCTGGTACTCGACGGGCAGCGACTCGGCGTAGTGCGCCTGCCCGGACTGGATGCGCTGCTCACGGGATGCGGTGTCGGCCTCCAGTGGGATGCCGGACAGGTCCTTGAGCAGCCAGCTGACCTCAGCGGGCCGGTAGGACCCGAAAGCGGGCCCGACCAGCGGCGTCGGGAGGTCGCGGGCCAGCGGGAGCCGGCTCATCGGCGGGTACCCAGGGTGCCCGGGTCGGCGCCCGGGACGACGGCCACGACCAGCGGGACGCCGATCGTGCCGAGTGCCGCGAGCAGGCCGTCGGGGGCGTGCAGGGCGGGGGTGTCTGCAGCGGCGTCCAGCACGATCACGATCGCGTCCGGATCGCCACCGGTCCAGTCGGCGTTGTAGAGGTGACGCGGCGCGTCGGTGTCCCCCTCGGGGCCGGCGAAGCGGAATGCACGCCGGACCGGGTAGCCGGCGTCGGCCTCGGGGTGCACCGGCGACCGGGTGGTGGTCTGGAAACGGATCGACCGGCCAGGACGGGACAGGGCCTCGGCGAGCCGGAGCGGCAGGTACATGAACTCCTCGGTGCCGACAACGAGCACGCGGGTGACCCCGGTCGGCAGCGCCGCAGCGAGCGGGGACACGGCGGCCGCCACAGCCGCGTCCAGGGCCGCCGCCTCGACGGCCCGGATCCCGTGTCGACCACCCTCGGGCAGCTCCGCCGGCCACGGCAGCACGACCCGGGTCATGTGCGGGGCCGCCGCGAAGCCGGTCTCCGGTGCCGGGTGTGCGGCGATGAAGGCAGCCGCCGCTCCGGTCAGTCCGGCGGGCAGATC
>JBDSLP010000116.1:0-33474 GCA_039916325.1 Nakamurella sp.
GCAACAACGGCCTGCAGCTGCTGTCGACCATGATCTACACCAACAGCGGCGCGGCAGCCCGGGTCGGTTACGCGTCCGCACTGGCCGTCATCCTGCTGGTGATCGCGCTGGTGCCGATCGTCAGCTACCTGAGCCAGGCCTTCAAGGAGGAGAACCGGTGACCGTCCCCGTAGCCGTAGCCGTAGCCGTCGCCCCGGAGCCCGACCCGGAGGCGCGGGTCCGCCGCCGGAGCCGCAAGCAGAGCTACGCCACCCCTCTCACCCGGGGGAGCAGAGGCAGCCGCATCGGTATCACGGTGTTCCTCGCCGGCGCGGCCGCGCTGTGGCTCATCCCGCTGCTGTGGACGGTCTACACGTCGCTGCGACCGATCGAGTACTTCAAGGATCACTCGTACTTCTCCATCGGCGGGGCGTACAACTTCCAGAACTACGTCGACGCCTGGAACCAGGCCGAGCTGCCGAAGTTCTTCGCCAACTCGATGATCATCACCGTCCCCGCGGTGATCCTCACCCTGTTCCTGGCCTCGTTGGCGGCGTTCAAGCTGTCCAGGGTGGCGTGGAAATGGAACGTCCCGCTGCTGATCCTTTTCACTGCGGGAAACCTGCTGCCGCAACAGGTCCTGGCCACGCCGCTGTTCCAGATGGCCAAGCACACCCCGCTGCCGGAGTCCATCTCGGACTCGGGCTCGTTCATCAACACCTATTACGTCGTCATCGCGGTCAACGTGGCCTTCCAGCTCGGCTTCTGCACCTTCGTGATGAGCAACTACATGAAGGCGCTGCCGATCGAGCTGACCGAGGCCGCCCAGGTCGACGGCGCCGGCATCTGGAAGCAGTACTGGAAGATCGTGCTGCCGCTGTGCCGGCCGGCGCTGGCCGCCCTGGCGACGCTGGAGTTCATCTTCATCTACAACGACTTCTTCTGGGCCCTGCTGCTGGTCCAGAAGGGCGACCGGCTGCCGATCACCTCGGGTCTGAACAACCTCAACGGTCAGTTCGCCCAGAACTACAACTTGCTGTCTGCCGGCGCGCTGCTGTCCGCGGTGCCGGTGCTGATCGTGTATTTCGCCCTGCAGAAGCACTTCAAGGCGGGCCTCACGCTCGGCGCCAACAAGGGATGAGTCCTCAGGAATGAGCACCACCTCCACGTCGTCGACCCCGCTGCCGGACCGGTCGGCGCAGTTCACCGGCGCCATGGGCCGGGTGACCGCCGCGCTCGGCGGCCGGCTGGCCTTCGGCGGCGACTACAACCCGGAGCAGTGGCCCGAGGACGTCTGGGCGTCCGACGTCACGCTGATGAAGGAGGCCGGGGTCAACCTGGTCTCGCTCGGGATCTTCTCCTGGGCGTGGCTGGAGCCCAAGCAGGGTCGCTACGAGTTCGGGTGGCTGGACAAGATTCTCGGCATGCTGCACGAGGGCGGGATCGCGGTCGACCTGGCCAACGCCTCGGCCACCCCGCCGCCGTGGTTCTCCGTCGCCTACCCGGACTCGCTGCCGGTCGACATCGACGGTCGGCGGCGCAGCTACGGCGGCCGGCAGGCGTTCTGCCCGTCGTCGCCGGACTACCGGGCGGCCGCCGCGGCGCTGACCGAGGCAGTCGTGCAGCGGTACGCCGACCATCCGGCGGTGGTGATGTGGCACGTGCACAACGAGTACGGCTGCCATAACTGGAGCTGCTACTGCGACACCTCGGCGATCGCGTTCCGGGCCTGGTTGCAGCGTCGCTACGGTGAGTTGGAGACCCTCAACGAGGTCTGGGGGACGGCGTTCTGGAGTCAGCGGTACTACGACTGGGATGAGGTCATCCCGCCTCGGCGGACGGCGTACAACACCTTCGCCAACCCCACCCAGCAGCTGGATTTCGCCCGGTTCGGCTCCGACGAACTGCTGGCCTGCTTCGAGGCCGAGGCGGCCATCATCCGGGCGGGCTCGGATCTGCCGGTGACGACCAACTTCATGGACTTCTTCAAGCCGCTGGACTACTGGGCCTGGGCCCAGCGGATGGACCTGGTCTCCAACGACAACTACCGGCTCGGTCATCTCGGTGAACCCGGTACCACCCACCAGCTCTCGATGGCCGCCGACCTCACGCGGTCGTTGTCCGACACCGCACCGTGGCTGCTGATGGAGCACTCGACGTCGGCGGTGAACTGGCAGCCGCGCAACCTCGCCAAGGCGCCCGGTCAGATGCGCCGGGACAGCCTGTCCCACGTCGCGCGGGGTGCCGACGGCGCGCTGTTCTTCCAGTGGCGGGCCTCCCGGGCGGGCGCGGAGAAGTTCCACTCCGGGCTGCTCCCGCACGCCGGCACCACCTCCGCGCGGTGGCGCGAGGTGTGTGAGCTCGGCGCCGACCTGCAGACGCTGTCGCCGGTCGCGGGCAGCCGGACCCGCGCCGACATCGCCATCGCCTTCGACTGGAACGCCTGGTGGGGCGTCGAACTGGACTCGCACCCGAGCGTCGACGTCGACCAGATGACCAGCGTCCGGCGCTGGCACCGGGCGCTCTGGGAACAGGGTTACACCGTCGACTTCGTCCATCCGGAAAGGGATCTCAGCGCCTATCGGGTCGTGCTGGTGCCGTCGCTGTACCTGTGCACCGACACCGCGGCGGCCAACCTGGCCGCCGTCACCGCCCGCGGCGGCACGGTGGTGGTGAACTACTTCTCCGGGATCGTCGACGAGAACGACCACATCCGGCTCGGCGGATACCCGGGCGCGTTCACCGACCTTCTCGGCGTGCGCAGCGAGGAGTTCGGTCCGTTGCTGCCCGACCAGCGGGTGGGCCTGACCCTGGGCGCCGAGTTCGCGGACACGACCGCCACCGGCACCGTGTGGACCGAGCTCGTCGCCGGCGTCGACCACGACGTCGAGGTCCTCGCGACCTTCACCGACGGGCTGTTCGCGGGCCGGCCCGCGATCACCTGTCGACGGCCCGAACCTGCCCTGGACGGGACCACCGGCGGTACCGCCTGGTACCTGGCTACCACCCCGGACGACGACACCCTGCGCTCCGTACTGCTGTCCGCCTGCGGGCAGGCCGGTGCGAGTCCCGCGCTGGACCTGCCGGAGTGGCCGCCCGGGCTCGAGGTCATCGTGCGCGAGAATGCCGACCACCGTTACATTTTCGCCCTCAACGCGGCCGACTCCGCGGTGCCACTGCCGGTCACCGGAACCGACCTGCTCACCGGCCGGCCGTGGGGGCCGGACAGCACCGTCGGCGCCGGTGGCGCCGCGGTGGTCGCCGTGACGACAGGGGCGGCGGCGCCCAGGTCGGCCACAGAGAGCACCCTCTCCGGCGGGGGGTGACCACGGTGCTCGCGGATCAACGTCGGGAGCTCATCCTCGCCGAGGTCGAGCGGACCGGCGCAATCCGGATCAGCGAGCTGACCGAGCTGTTGGGCGTCTCGGACATGACCGTGCGCCGCGACCTGGAACACCTCGAGGCGCGCGGCTGGCTGCGGAAGGTGCATGGCGGCGCCGTGCTCAGTCAGTCCAGCGTCGAGGAGTCCAGCTTCGAGGCCAAGAGTGCACTGCAGCAACCCGCGAAGCGGGCCATCGCAGCCCGTGCCGCAGAGCTGATCGAGCCGCACACCGCGATCGCGCTGTCCGCGGGAACCACCACCTGGATGCTGGCCCGCGGGATCCAGGGCACCGAGATGCCATTGTCGGTGGTCACCAACTCGACCACCGTGGCCGACATCCTCGCGGTCGACGCCGGTCCACATCTTCGGGTGGTGCTCACCGGAGGCGAGCGGACCCCGAGCGCGGCCCTGGTCGGGGCCATCGCCGACCGGACGATCGGTTCGCTCCACGTGGACCGACTATTCCTCGGGGTACACGGAATGGACGCGCGGGTCGGTTACAGCTGCCCGAACCTGGCCGAGGCGCAGACCAACCAGGCGTTGATCAACAGCGCCCGGCAGATCGTCGTGCTGGCCGACTCCACCAAGTGGGGTGTCGTCGGGCTGGCCAACTTCGGCCGGCTCGGCGCCGCCGACATCCTCATCACCGACGACGGCATCACCGCCGACGCCCGGCGGGTGCTGGAGGACCAGGTCGGAAAGCTGATCGTCGTCCCGGTGTCCGACGGCACTCTGGGGCGCGCCTTCGCCGGCCACACCCGACAACGCGAGAGAGAACTGTGACCACCTCCGTACCCGACCACCTGCACCTGCGCCGCGACGGGGTCAGTGTGCTGATCGACTGCGACGGTCCGGGTCAGCCCGAGATCCTGCACTGGGGAGCCGATCTCGGGGAACTGACCGATACCGACGTGACGGCGTTGCGGCTGGCCCGGGTGCCGGCGGTGCCCCGCGCGGTGGTCGACACCGCAGTGCCCCGCGGTCTGCTGCCGGAGCGGTCCGTCGGCTACCGGGGGCGTCCCGGCCTGGCCGGATTCCGCCCCGGCGGTGCCGACTTCGCCCCCGCGATGCAGCTCACCGGGATCGAGACCGACCGGACCGGCCCGGTCGGCACCAGCGGGAACGCTTCCTGGGACGTCGTGCTCACGCTTGTCGACACGGTGGCCGCCCTGCAGGTCCGCTCGTTCTGGGCGCTGGATCCGCACGGGCTGCTGCTCGTCCAGCACGAGGTCACCAACACCGGGGACACCCCGTACGAGGTGGTCGAAGTGGGGGTCACGCTGCCGGTTCCGCCGGCGGCGACCGAGCTGCTGGACTTCACCGGCCGCTGGTGCCGGGAGCGTGGCCCGGTCCGCCGGCCGTTCCAGCTCGGCGCCTGGACCCGGGAGAACCGCCGCGGCCGCACAGCTGCCGACAGCGCCTACGTCACCGTGGCCGGCACCCCGGACTTCGCCCACCGGCGGGGTGCGGTCTGGGCCACCCACCTGGCCTGGAGCGGCGACCAGGTCACCTGGGCCGAAGCCCAGGTCGACGGGGTCCGGGTCCTCGGTGCAGCCGAGCTGCTCGCGCCCGGTGAACTCACCCTGGCCCCCGGCGGGACCTACCTGACCCCGACCGTGCTGGCCGCGTACTCCGGGGTCGGCCTGGACGGCATCTCCGACCGCTTCCACCGTCACCTGCGGGCCCGGCCGACCCACCCGTCGACGCCGCGGCCCGCGGTGCTCAACACATGGGAGGCGGTCTACTTCGACCAGAACCTGGCGGACCTGTCGACCCTGGCCGACGTGGCCGCCGCGGCCGGTCTGGAGCGCTTCGTTCTCGACGACGGCTGGTTCGGCGGTCGGCGGGACGACACCACCTCGCTCGGCGACTGGACGGTGTCCGGCGACGTCTGGCCCGACGGGCTCACCCCGCTGATCGACCACGTCACCGGGCTCGGGCTGGAATTCGGCCTGTGGGTCGAGCCGGAGATGATCAACGCCGACTCCGATCTCCACCGGGCGCACCCGGACTGGGTGCTCGGCCCGGCCGGGCGCCTCGGTCCGGAGGCGCGTCAGCAGCACGTACTGGACCTGGCGAATCCGGAGGCCTGGCAGTACCTGTACGACGCGCTGCACGCGCTGCTCGTCGCTGACGACATCGGCTACCTGAAGTGGGACCACAACCGCGATCTGATCGCCGCCACCCACGACGGCCGGGCCGGGGTGCACGTGCAGACCCTCGCGGTCTACCGACTGTTCGACGCGCTGAAGGCGGCCCATCCGGGTCTGGAGATCGAGAGCTGCGCCAGCGGTGGGGCGCGGGTGGACCTCGGCGTCCTCGCCCGGACGGACCGGGTCTGGGCCAGCGACTGCAACGACGCCCTGGAACGTCAGCAGATCCAACGCTGGACGAACCTGCTGCTGCCCCTGGAGTTGATCGGGACCCACGTCGGACCGCCGACCGCACACACCACCGGACGCACCCACGGGTTGTCGTTCCGGGCGGCCACCGCGCTGTTCGGGCACTTCGGGGTGGAGTGGGACATCGTCTCGGCCACCGACGCCGACCGGGTCGGTGTGGCCACCACCGCGGCGGCCTACAAGCGGCTGCGCGACCTGCTGCACACGGGTACCGCCGTGCACGCCGACCACCCGGATCCGGCGGCGACGTTGTCCGGGGTGGTCGCGACCGACCGGTCGGCCGCGGTGTTCGCCTACGTACAGCTCACCTCCGGCCTGACCGAGGCGCCGGTGCCGGCCCGCTTCGTCGGCCTGGACCCGCAGCGGCGGTACACGGTGACGGTGCTGGAGGTGGCCGGTCCGGTCGGCGACACCCAGCGGATCGCCCCGGGGTGGATCGCGGCCGGTGGCATCACCGCGAGCGGTCGCGTGCTGGAGTCGGTCGGGCTCGAACTACCGATCCTGCAGCCCGAGCAGGCGTTGGTCATGGAGCTGCACGCGACCTGACGGCGGGCCGGCCGGGTAGAAAGGTGACAGCCACCCGTCAGAGACGAGCCCGATGCCCGAGTCGATGCGCAGGCAGCGCCTCACGGTGCTGGCGATCTGCTGTTCCAGCCTGTTCATCGTCGGGTTGGACGCCACGATCGTGAATCTGGCGCTGCCGGCGATCCAGCGGGATCTCGGTTCGTCCCTGACCGGTCTGCAGTGGATCATCGACGCCTACACGCTCGTGCTGGCCAGTCTGCTGATGCTGGCCGGCTCGACCGCCGACCGGGTCGGCCGGCGGAAGGTCTTCCAGATCGGCCTCGTCCTGTTCAGCGTCGGGTCGCTGCTGTGCAGCATCGCGCCGACGACCGGAGCGCTCATCGCGTTCCGGATGGTGCAGGCGGTCGGCGGGTCGATGCTGAACCCGGTGGCGATGTCGATCATCACCAACACGTTCACCGAACCGAAGGAGCGGGCCCGGGCCATCGGCGTCTGGGGCGCCGTGATCGGGTTGAGTTTCGCGCTCGGCCCGGTGGTCGGCGGTCTGTTGGTCGACAGGATCGGCTGGCGTTCCATCTTCTGGATCAACGTGCCGATCGGTATCGTCGCGGTGCTGTTGACCATCCGCTTCGTGCCTGAATCTCGGGCGGCGCGGGCCCGTCGCCTCGACGTCCCGGGCCAGCTGCTGGTGATGACCGTGCTGACCACGGTCGTCTTCGGCATCATCGAGGGACCGGGTGTCGGCTGGTCGTCGACTCTGATCATCGGCTGCTTCGCCGGCGGGACGCTGGCGCTGGTCGCACTGCTGCTGGTCGAGTCCCACCGCGACGAACCGCTGCTCAACCTGAACTTCTTCGTCAGCGTGCCGTTCTCCGCAGCCACCCTGATCGCGGTCAGTGGGTTCGCCGCACTCGCCGGGTTCCTCTTCCTCAACGCGCTCTACCTACAGAGCGTCCGCGGCTACAGCCCGTTCACCGCCGGTCTGTTGACCCTTCCGCTGGCCCTGATGATGGCGATCCTGCCGCCGATCTCCGGGCGGATCGTGGCGACCCGCGGCGCCCGGATACCGCTGCTGCTGGCCGGAATCGGGCTGACCGCCAGCGGTCTGGTCCTGATCGGGGTCGGTCCCGGGACGCCGCTGGCCCGCGTCATCGTCGCCTACGTGCTGTTCGGGTCCGGGTTCGGCATGCTCAACGCCCCGATCACCAACACCGCGGTCTCCGGGATGCCGCTGTCCCAGGCCGGGACCGCGGCAGCGGTGGCGTCCACCAGCCGGCAGGTCGGGTCCGCCCTCGGGGTGGCGGTGCTCGGGTCGTTGGTCACCTCCCGGGTCGTCGGCCCGCTGCCGGCCGGGTTCGCCGCCGCCGCCCGGCCGGCCTGGATCGTCGTCGCCGCCTGCGGGGTGGCGGTGTTCGTGCTGGGCCTGGTCAGCACCACCTACTGGGCCCGCGGGACCGCCGGCCGGACCGCTGCACTGTTCGACGACGCCGGCGCGCGCCCGATACCGTCGGGGGCATGACGCGCACCGTGCCTCCCACCGGGCTGACCAACTGGTCGGGTAATCACCACTACGTCGCCCCCCGTTTCCACGAGCCGACCACGGTCGACGAGCTGGTCGGTCTGATCACCGGCTCGACGACGGTGAAGATCCTGGGCACCCGGCATGCGTTCAACGACATCGCTGACACTGATGGTGATCTCGTCTCACTGGCGGGTTTGCCGACCGACATTGCGATCAACGACACGGCCGCCACGGTGACCCTGACCGGCGCCGTGACCTATGGGATGCTGGCCCCGGTGCTGCACGAAGCCGGCTGGGCACTGCCGAACCTGGCGTCGTTGCCGCACGTCGGTGTGGCCGGTGCGGTCGCCACCGGCACCCACGGCTCCGGCGACGCGATCGGCAGCCTGGCCACCGCGGTGTCCGGTATCGAGATCCTCACCGGCGACGGTGAGGTCGTCGAACTGGACCGCGGCACCGGCGCGTTCCGCGGGGCGGTGGTGAACCTGGGTGCGTTCGGTGCGGTGGTGCGGTTGACGCTGGACCTCATCCCGACCTTCGACGTCGCCCAGTACGTCTTCGAGGGACTGCCGTTCGACGACCTGCTGGACGACCTGGACGCGGTCACCGGCGCCGGCTACAGCGTCAGTCTGTTCACCACCTGGGACGGCGACACCATCCCGCGGGTGCTGGTGAAATCCGTGGGCGACGTGGTGCCGACGGTCGCTGGTACCACCCCGGCGACGGAGTCGCTGGGACCGGCCTGGACCACCCAGCTCGGTGAGCCCGGCCCGTGGTCGGAGCGGCTGGCGCACTTCCGGCTGGACTCGACCCCCAGCGTGGGGGAGGAGATCCAGTCCGAGTACCTGGTCGACCGGGCGGACGCGGTCGCCGCGATCCGGGCCGTCCGAGCCCTGACCGAGCGGGTCACGCCGCTGCTGTACGCCACCGAGATCCGCACCGTCGCCGCCAGCGATCTGTGGCTGGACCCGGCCTACGGACGCGACAGCGTGGCCATCCACTTCACCTGGAAGCGCGATCAGCAGGCGGTGCTGGCGGTGCTGCCGAGCATCGAAGCGGCTTTGGCACCGTTCGCGCCGCGGCCGCACTGGGGCAAGCTGTTCACCCTGGAAGCGGCCCAGCTGACGCCTCGGTACGACAAGCTCGCCGACTTCCGCTGGATGGCCGACTACTTCGATCCGCGCGGGAAGTTCCGCAACGACTACCTGCGGCGCACAGTCTTCGGGGCCTGAGGTCTCCACCACGGAGATCAGGCGAGAGCGGCGGCCACCGCCGCCTCGGCGTGCAGCCGCGTCGTCGGGAAGACCGGCAACACGCTGTCGTCGGGGCTGATCAGCAGCTCGATCTCGGTGCAGCCGAGGATGACCCCCTGGGCGCCGGTAGCGGCCAAGCGCTCGATGACGTCGGCGTAGCGACGCCGCGAGGCCGGCTCGACGATCCCCAGACACAGCTCGTCGTAGATGATCCGGTGCACTGCGGCGCGGTCGTCGGCGTCGGGCACGAGCACGGTCAGGCCGTGGGCGGCGAGCCGGTCCCGGTAGAACTCCTGCTCCATCGTGAATGCGGTGCCGAGCAGGCCCACGGTGCCCATGCCTGCAGCCCGCACCGCCGCCGCGGTGCAATCGGCCAGGTGCAGCAGTGGGATGTCCACCGCCGCCTGGATCGTCGGCGCGACCTTGTGCATGGTGTTGGTGCACAGCACCAACAGCTGGGCGCCGGCCGCCTGGAGATCACGTGCGACATCGGCGAGCAGCGCGCCCGCGGCGTCCCAGTCGCCGCGGACCTGGAGTTGCTCGACCTCGGCGAAGTCCACTGAGGCGAGCACGCAGCGGGCCGAGTGCAGGCCTCCGAGTTCGCGTGCGACGCCCTCGTTGAGCAGTCGGTAGTACAGCGCGCTGGACTCCCAGCTCATGCCGCCGATCAGCCCGATGACCCGTGAGGTGCCCACCGGAGGAACCTAGCCGGACGGGGTGCGGGCCGCCTGCAGCGCCAGGCAGCCCAGGGCCAGCACCGCGACGACGGCGAAGACGGCGATGCCGCGCTCCATCAGGCCCAGTGGGAACACCCGGTACCAGGGCGTCCCGGTGACCGGACCGACCAGGAAGGCACCGATCAGGAACGACAGCCAGCCGGCCGAGACGAGTCCGGTGATGAGCGCGGTGCGGGCCGGGACTCCCAGACGGCCGGACCGGTACCGGGAGATGGCCACCGCGGCGATCGGGACGCTGATGAACGCCACCAGGCTGGCCGCCCGATGGATCGAGCCGTGGATACTCGGCCCCACCGACCAGTCGTGCTTGGGGAAGATCACCAGCACCACCAGACTCACAGTCCAGGCGAGCAGCCCGAGGCTCCCGGCCGAGACGGGCCGCAGTCTCCCGGTCATCCACAACGACACCGCGACCAGCACGGAGCCGGCGGCGATGGCCAGCACCCCCGTGTCGAACACCCAGCCCAGCGAGGAATAGGCGTACTCGCTGATCGTGCGCCGCCACGGGCTGGTTGCCGAAGTGGGCGGGATGACGTGCAGGACGAGGATCGCCAGTGTCCCCGCGGCCAGGACGACGAGGCCGGCGACCGCGGTCACCGTCGCCACGGTCCGAGCGGAGTTCGCTGTCCGACCTGTGGCGCCCGGGGTGGTGGGCAGGTCGGTCGTCACGGAGGAGGACGGCAACACAGGCTCCTCACCAGGGGTCTTCCACGGAATTTTCCATGATGCCCACCGAGTGTGTGCGGCGGGTGTGAGTCCGCCGGGTCGGACCCGGGATCAGTCGGTGTACATGGCGTCGAGCAGCGCCTTGTATTCCTTCTCGACCGCCTTGCGCCGGACCTTCATCGACGGGGTCAGCTCGCCGTCCTCGACCGACAGGTCCTTGGTGAGGATCTCGAACTTCTTGATCGTCTCCCACCGCTCGAGCTTGGAGTTCAGGTCGTCGATCTGCTGCTGGATCATCTGGTGCAGCTGGGGTTGGGCGGCCAGCTTCTCGTACGACTCCGACAGGCCGGCCGTCTTGGCCCAGTCGCCGATGGCGTCCGCGTCCAGGGTGATCAGCGCCGACACGAACTTACGGCCTTCGCCGTGCACGATGATGTGGCTGACCTGCGGGGAGATGGCCTTGAACAGGATCTCGATCTTCTGCGGCGCGATGTACTTACCGCCGGATGTCTTGATCAGGTCCTTCTTGCGGTCGGTCACGCGCAGGAAGCCGTCCTCGGTGAGCTCGCCGATGTCGCCGGTGGCGAACCAGCCGTCGGCGTCGATGACCTCCGCGGACGCCTCGGGCATGTTGTGGTAGCCGCGCATGACGCCGGGTCCCTTGATGAGGATCTCGCCGTCGACGGCGATCTTCACCTCGCTGCCGGGGAAGACCGGACCGACCGTGCCCAGCACGTTGTGCCGGGGCTGATTGACGAAACTCGCCGCGCTGGTCTCGGTCAGCCCGTAGCCCTGCAGGATCGGCATCCCGACCGCCCGGAACCACTCGGCGACCGGCGCGGACAGCGCGGCCGACCCGGACACGAAGAACCGGATGTTGCCGCCGAGGCGAGCCTTGACCTTGCTGAAGACGAGCTTGTCGGCCACCGCGTGCTCGGCGGTGAGCAGCGGGCCGACCTTGCCGGCCTCGCGGGCCGCCTGATAACGGATCCCGACGCCGACCGCCCAGTCGAAGATCTTGGCCTTGGGGCCGCCCTCGGCGTGCGCGGTCGCGGTGACCCGGGCGCGGACCTTCTCGAAGACACGGGGAGCGCCGGCCATGAAGGTCGGCTTCACCACGGCCAGGTTCTCGACGATCTTGTCGACGTTGCCGTCGACGGCGGTGACGAAACCGATCCGCAGCTGGACGCCGATCAGCACCTTGCCGAAGACGTGCGACAGCGGCAGCCACAGGTACTGGACGTCGTCGGGGCGCAGGAAGTCGAGCAGCTCGGCGCCGCGGGCGGTGTAGGTCCAGCTGTCGTGGACGAGCCTGACCCCCTTGGGTCGGCCGGTCGTGCCGGAGGTGTAGATCAGGGTGGCCAGGTCCTCGGGTCCGACCCCGGCGATCGCGTCGTCGATCAGCGTCGGACTCTCGACCAGCAGGCGTGCGCCCCGTTCCTCGAGGGCGGCCAGCGTCATCGTGCGGTCGTCGTCGACGGTGCCGTCGATGAGCACGATCGCGAGCAGGCCGACGGTGGCGTCGGGATGGTCCAGGATCTTGCGTGCCTGGTCCGGGTTCTCCGCGATGAGGACCCGCGAACCGGAGTCGGTGGTGATGTAGGCGAAGTCCTCCGCCGAGGTGGACGGGTAGATCGTGGTGGTGGCGGCGGCGGCGCACATCACGGCCAGGTCGCACAGCACCCATTCGACCCGGGTTGCCGAGGCGATCGCGACCCGGTCCTCGGGAGCGATGCCGAGATCGATCAGACCGGCGGCGATGCGGTGCACGCGGTCCCGGGTCTGGTTCCAGGTGATCGTGGTCCAGCCGCCGTCCTCCGGGTAGCGGAAGGCGTCACTGGTTCCGGACGTGGCCACCCGATCGGCGAACATCGCTCCGAACGAGCGTTGCCGCTGCGAGATCGGTTCACCGGACGACGTCGTCGGTTTGCTCATCTGGTCCTCACAGGCGGTGCCGGAATGGTACGAGGCGGAGTCGCACGCGTCTTTCGACCTTACTGATCGTCGACCAGCCGCGTCGACCGGCGCGACGACACCGAGGTGCGCTCAGAGGCCATCGACGAGGTCGGCGAGCAGTCGGAGCAGGGTGGGGTAGTTCTCGCCGGGTAACGCGGTGCGCACGGCACGGCGAACAGTCGCGACACCGGCCGCCGCCCCGTCATGGGCGAGCTGCCCCGCGTGGGTCAGCGTCAGGAATCCGTCCGCTCCGTCCGCCAGCAAACCGCGTCGGCGCAGCTCGTCCACGGCTTCCCCAGCCCCGGCGAACGACTTCAGCGTGCCCAACAGCTCGGACTCGCGCACGGGGGCGCCGGACGTCGACTCGAGCACCTGCCATTCCCGCCTGGTGATGGACTGGCCGTGGAAGACGGCCTCGAAGGCCTGGTCGATCCGGGCATCGGCGGTCTTGAGCCACCAGCCGATCGGTCGACCTGCGGCGGATGACTCGCTCACCGCTGCCTCCTCGGTCAGGTCTGGGCTTCCAGCCGGTCCAGCAGGGATTCGAGCGACTTCTCGAACTCCTCGGCCGAACGGTTCTGCGACAGCACCGGTTCCAGCTCCTTCAGCAGCGGATACTCCGACAGGTCGGTCCGTGGCGCGGCGTCCGGGGACGCCTGCTCGACCGGTGCGGTGTCCGCGCCCAGCGCCGAGACCTCCAGCAGGAGGTGACCGAGCAGGAAGCTGGAGAAGCCGCGATAGGCGGCGACCGCCGCCTCGTCACTGAAACCGCACGAACGCATCGTCGACAGGAACGACTCCATCCAGCGCAGGCTCCGCAGCGGCGGCCGCAGCCAGGGCGCGGCCGGCGGGCGGGTCGCGATCAGCGGGAACACCTCGGGATGGGTCAGGGCGATGTGCCGTACGCCGTGGGCCAGCCGCACCAGGTAGTCCTGCCAGTGCGGGGCGGTGTACTGGACGTCCGGGTCGGAGTAGAGCTCGTCGACGAGGGTCTCGACGATGCCGTCGAGCAGGGCGTCGCGGCCGTACACGTAGCGGTAGAGCGCCATCGCCTCGACGCCCAGCCGGGCTCCCAGACTGCGCATGGTGAAACCCCGCAATCCCTCCTCGTCGATGAGCTGGATCGCCGCGGCGAGGATCTTGCCCCGGTCCAACGTCCCGCGCGAGGAGGTGAACGCCGGCGGCGGGGCCTGTGCGGGCAGTCCGGAACCGGTGCCGTCCGACGTGGCCATGCTGCGCGGTGCGGGTGCCCCTGGAAGCTCGATGTCGCTCACCAGACGAGGCTATCCCGTGACCGGGCCGGTGGGGAGCCCCGCTCGGACCAGCCGGCCGTCAGCGCAGCCGGGTGATCTGCACGGTCACGTCGTTGCCGGTGGCATCGGGGCCTGCGTAGACGCCCCGGATCGGCGGGGTGTCCGCGTAGTCGCGCCCACGGCCGGCCACCACGTGCCGGAGCCCGGTGGGCTGGGCGTTGGTCGGATCGAAGGCGTTCCAGCGGCCGTCCCAGAACTCGATCCAGGCGTGTGACTGGCCGGTGACCGTCTCGCCGACGACGGCCTCCGCGTCCGGATGCAGGTACCCGGATACGTACCGGGTCGGGATGTCCAGCGAGCGGATCATGCCGATCGCGAGGTGGGACAGGTCCTGACAGACGCCGCGGCGGTCGTGGTAGGCCTCGATGGCACAGGTGTGGATGTCGGAGCTGCCCTGCTCGTAGGTGAGGGTCCGGTACACCCAGTCGCAGACCGCCCGACCGGTGTCGCTGGGGCTGGCGGCGTCGCGCAGGTGGGCCGCGATCGTGGTCAGCTCGTCGTCCAGCGCGGTCAGTGGGGTCGACGCGAGGTACTCCTCGTACCGGTCCTCGCAGCCCGAGACGGCCATCTCGTCCCAGCTCAGCGCCGCCGGCGGCGTCTGGGCCGGGACGAAGGTCTCGATGGTGGTGGCCGAGGTGATGGTCAGCTCGCGGTGCGGCCGGTGAACGTCGAACGCCGCGACCCGGCTGCCGAAGTAGTCGGTGTACTGCTGCATGCCCTCGTAGGGATCGATCTCGAGGTAGGACGACAGCACCGACTGGCCGGACTCGTCAGCGGGCTGCATCCGGACCTCGTTGTAGCTGGTCGTGACCGGCTCCGGGTAGGTCAGCTTCGTCCGGTGGGTGATGGCCAACCGCCAGATGTCGCCCTGGCTCAGGT
The DNA here is from genome assembly GCA_039916325.1 of Nakamurella sp. Classification (GTDB taxonomy): domain Bacteria; phylum Actinomycetota; class Actinomycetes; order Mycobacteriales; family Nakamurellaceae; genus Nakamurella. The sequence goes on from JBDSLP010000116.1 coordinate 14,615, forward strand.
AGTTCAGCGTCATGCCAGCGCTCCCAGCGTGGACTGGTGGGCCCAGGTGACCGCGTCACCCTGGCGGAAGAAGGACTTCGTGACCGCGATGTGCGCGTTGTCGACCGCCCGCTGCAGGGTGGTCAGGACGGTGCTGAGGTCGTCCTCGAGCTCGGTCCCGGAGCGGTACTCCAGGCCGGTCCGGACCCGGCCGATCAGGCGTCGAGCCGACGACGGATCGCGGCGCGGATCGCCGTAGCTGTTGGCGCCGGCCGTCTCCAACTCGCTCAGCGAGGTCTCGGCGGCGTTCATCGCCTGGAACACCGAACGCGGGAAGCGCCGGTCCAGCAGGACGAACTCCAGCGCGGTCCGGCGACCCATGTGCTCACCGTGGTAGCGCACGAAGGGCTCGAAGCCGCCCGTCGCGGTGACCAGCGCGCGCCACGGGGTGGCGGTGGTGTGCGCCGCCGACGCGAGCAGCCGGACGGTCATGTCCGCCCGTTCCAACGATCGCCCGACATTGAGGAAGTGCCAGCCCTCGTCGTGGCTCATCATCTGGTCGATGAGGCCGTTGGCCATCGCGCTGCGTTCGGCGACCCAGCGCAGGAAGGTGTGCGGTCCGGCGGCACTGGTGGAGCGGGTCCGCAGGCCGTGCCAGGTGACGTTGAGGCACTCCCACACCTCCATCGGCACCACATCCCGGACCCCACGGGCGTTGTCGCGGGCCGCGATCAGCGCACCGGCCACACTGGACGGACGATCGCCGTCGAACACCAGAGCCCGGATGAGCAGATCGGGATCGCTGGGCGTCTCGCTGGTGAGACCCATCGACTCGACCAGCTCACGGACGATCTGATTCTCCTGCGTCCAGGTCCCGGTGGGCAGCAGGTGCAGGTAGGTGTCGACGATGCGGGCGGTGTTGTCCGCCCGTTCGACGTGCCGGCCCATCCAGTACATGGCCTCGGCGATCCGGCTCAGCATGCGTGATTCCCCTCGGTCGAACTGGCGGCGGTGAGGGACGCGGCCTGGGACTGCTGCTGCTGACCCTGCTGGAGACGGTAGGACGCCGCCTCGTCGGCGGGCATCTGCATCGGCTCGCTACGGAACTTGGTGCTCGCGGTGGGCACGATGGGGGCGACCGGCTCGGCGTCGCTGCGGCTCTGCTCCAGCACCCAGGTGTCCTTGGACCCGCCGCCCTGCGAGGAGTTCACCACCAGCTCGCCCTCGGGCAGCGCGACCCGGGTCAGTCCGCCGGGGAGGACCCAGACGTTGCTGCGGTCGTTGACCGCGAACGGGCGCAGGTCGACGTGCCGCGGGCGCATCTTGTCCCCGATCAGCGTCGGCACCGTGGACAGCGCGACCTCGCGCTGGGCGATCCAGCCGCGCGGGTTCTCCAGGATGGCCTCCCGGGCGATTCGCAGCGTCTTCGGGTCGGCCTTGGAGCCGATCACGATGCCCTTGCCGCCGGAGCCGTCGACCGGCTTGATGACCAGCTCGGCGAGGTGGTCCAGGGCGAACTCGCGGTGGTCCTTCTCCTCCATCCGATAGGTGTCCACGTTGGGCAGGATCGGCTCCTCGCCCAGGTAGTACCGGATGATGTCGGGCACATAGGTGTAGATCAGCTTGTCGTCGGCGACACCGTTGCCGATGGCGTTGGCGATCGTCACGTTGCCGGCACGGGCCGCATTGACCAGGCCCGGGAGGCCCAGCATGGAGTCCGGCCTGAACTGGACCGGGTCCAGGAAATCATCGTCGATGCGACGGTAGATGACGTGCACCGGCATCTCGCCGGCGGTGGTGCGCACGAAGACCTGATTGGACCGGCAGATCAGGTCGCGGCCCTCGACGAGCTCGACGCCCATCTCCCGCGCCAGCAGGGTGTGCTCGAAGTACGCCGAGTTGTAGACGCCCGGGGTCAGCACGACCACGGTCGGGTCGGTGACGTTCCACGGGGCGATCGCCCGCAACGCCGCGTGCAGCTTGGCCGGGAAGTCGCTGACCGAGCGGACCAGCTGGTCGCCGATCGCCTCGCTCATCAGTTCGGCCACCGCCTGCCGGTTCTCCAGCACGTAGGACACCCCGGACGGCACCCGGACGTTGTCTTCCAGCACCCGGAAGGCGCCGGTCTCGTCGCGGATCAGGTCGACGCCGGAGAGCACGATCCGGGCGCCGTCCTGGCTGGAGATGCCGGCGACCTGGCGGGCGAAGTGCGGGCTGGTGGTCAGTAGTCGCTTGGGAACCACGCCGTCGGTGAACACCTGCCCGGAGCCGTAGGCGTCGGCCAGGAACCGCTCCAGCGCGCGCACCCGCTGCGACACCCCCTGCTCGACCACCTGCCACTCGCGGGCGGTGATGATCCGCGGGATCAGGTCCAGCGGGAAGGGACGCTCGACGCCGCCCAGCGCGAAGGTGATGCCCTGGTCGAGGAAGCTGCGGCCGAGGATCTCGGCGCGGGACTTGAGGTCGGCCGCGTCCAGCCTCTTCAGCGCCGTGTGGACCGTCCGGTACGCGTCACGGATCTCGCCCTCGGCGGCGAACATCTCGTCCCAGGCGCGCCCGAAGGGGTAGTTCTCGAACAGGTCCGCCATGTGCGGGACCGTAGGCCCGGGCTGTTGCAAGATCATGACGTCGGTCCATCCCTGTGTTACGTCCTGATGTACACGCCCTGATGTACACGGGACTGATGTGAACGGCATGCTGACGCTGCACTACCCCGGAGGCGGTCAGCCGGGGTCCGGTGAGGCAGAATCCTGCCGCAGCCGCGCGAGGTGCGCAGGCCGAAGGGACGTGGAGTCTGTGAGCACTTCCGGTGGCACCAAGGCGATCATCGCCGCCCTGATCGCGAACCTGGGCATCGCGGTGATGAAGTTCGTGGCGTTCCTGTTCTCCGGTTCGTCGTCGATGCTGGGCGAGTCGATCCACTCGTTGGCCGATTCCGGCAACCAGGTGCTGCTGCTGGTCGGCGGCAAACGGTCGAAGCGGGCACCGACGCCCGAACACCCCTTCGGCTATGGGCGCGAACGGTTCGTCTACGCCTTCCTGGTGTCGATCATCCTGTTCAGCCTCGGCGGCCTGTTCTCCCTGTACGAAGGCATCCACAAGGTCCAAAACCCAGAGCCGTTGACTGTCCCGTGGCTCCCGATCGCGGTCCTGATCGGCGCGATCATCCTGGAGTCGTACTCGTTCCGGACGGCGATCAAAGAGGCCAACCTCGTGCGTCACGGCCTGGGCTGGGTGGAGTTCATCCGCCGGGCCAAGGCGCCGGAGCTGCCGGTCATCCTGCTGGAGGACTTCGCCGCCCTCATCGGTCTGGTGCTCGCCCTGGCCGGCGTGTCGGTCGCGATCATCACCGGTGACGGCGTCTGGGACGGCGTCGGCACCATCTGCATCGGTGTGCTGCTGGTCCTGGTGGCCTGCGTGCTGGCGGTGGAGACGAAGTCGCTCCTGCTGGGCGAGGGCGCTCTGAGTGCGGACGTCCGCAGGATCACCGCGGCCGCCGAGGACGGCGACTCGATCGAGAAGGTCATCCACATGCAGACCCTGTACCTGGGTCCGGATGAGCTGCTCGTGGCGATGAAGGTGGCCGTGCACCCGACCGACGACGCGACCGAGGTGACCCTGGCCATCGACGAGGTGGAGCAGCGGGTGCGGGCTGCGGTGCCGATCGTGACGGCCATGTACGTGGAGCCCGACATCCTGCGGACCCCGGTGACCGAGGGTGGGGCCCGCTGATGTTGGTCGCGTTCTCGGTGGCACCCTCGGGGGCGGCCGGCGCCGGCGATTCGGTGTCCGATGCCGTGGCCGAGGCGGTGCGGATCGTGCGGGCCTCGGGCCTGCCGAATCGCACCGACTCGATGTTCACCACCCTCGAGGGGGAGTGGGACGAGTGCATGGAGGTCGTCAAGGATTGCTGCGATGCCGTCGGCCGCTACGGCACCCGGGTGTCGTTGGTCCTGAAGGCCGACATCCGACCGGGTCACACCGGTGAACTGACCGCCAAGATCGAGCGGGTCGAGAGGCTGCTGGGGCCGACGCCGTTGGGTTGAGGGGGCGCGTCCGAGTGGGGAGGCGGGGCCGCCGACCGGGCCTGCCTCGTCACCGCGTGGTGGCTCGGGTCGCCGCAGACCCGGGTGTCAGCGCAAGCGCACCGACAAGCACGTCACGCAGCCCTCGAGCTTCTCGAATTCGGAGATGTCCACGACGACCGGGTGATACCCCAGGCCGCGGAAGATCTCGGCGGTCCGTGGGGCGGAGGCCGCCATCAGCAGGGTGTGCCCACCCAGCAGCACGACGTGCGAGCCGGCTTCCTCCGGCACGGCCATGAACTTGGCGAACGCCGTGGTGTCGTCGACCAGGGGCGGGTAGCCGATGATCGTGCCGTCAGGGAGAGCGGTGACCGCACTCTTGAGGTGCAGGACCTTGGTGGTGGGCACCGCGACGACCTCGTAGCCCTCGGGGGCGAGCAGTTCCCGGAGCTGGTCGATGGCGGCGTCGTTGGTGCGTAGGGTCCGGCCGACGTAGACGGTCCGGTCGACCTTGAGTACGTCGCCACCGTCCAGCGTGCCGGGCTCGATGATCTCGGCGATGCGCAGACCGGCCGCCACGGCTGCGGTCCGGGCGGTGGCGGCCTCGCCTCGACGCACCTCGGCTCCGGAGCGGCTGACCACCGCGAGGTCGCCGTACACGACGACAGCATCCTCGATGAACACCCCGTCGGCGCAGTCATCGACCTCGTCGACCTGGACGGGCTCGAAACCGTTGTCGCGCAACGCATTCACGTAGCTCTGCCACTGCACCAGCGCGAGATCCTGGTCGATGACGGACTTCTCGATGTGGGTGACGAGTCCGTCGGAGAGGTGGGAGCTGGGACGACGGACGAGGGCGCGGGCAACGGACATGACGGTCAACCTACAACGCGGCACGGGGTCGGACCGTCCGCAGAACGGCCCGGACACCCACCGTGAGGTGACCGTCCGGGCCGGGAACCGTGGCGCTGCGGCTGATCAGACCGAGCCGATCGTCACGGTGGATCAGACGGGGATGATCAGGCCCTGGGTGGTGCTTCGGGCGCGCTCGAAGCGCGCAGTGGCGTCCGCCCAGTTGACCACGTTCCACCAGGCGCTGACGTAGTCGGCCTTCACGTTCTGGTACTGCAGGTAGAAGGCGTGCTCCCACATGTCGAGCAGCACGATCGGCACCTGGGCGAACGGGATGTTGCCCTGCTGATCGAACAGCTGCAGGACGTTGAGGCGCTGACCGAGGGTGTCCCAGGCCAGGACCGACCAGCCGGAGCCCTGGATCGCGTTGGCGTTGGCGCTGAAGTGCGCCTTGAAACCGTCGAAGGAGCCGAAGAACTCGTCGATGGCTGCCGCCAGCTCGCCGTCGGGCTTGTCGCCACCGCCCGCGGCCAGGTTCGGCCAGAAGATGCTGTGATTCAGGTGTCCGCCGAGGTGGAACGCCAGGCTCTTCTCGAGGCCGTTGACCGGTCCGAAGGCGTTCTTCTCGCGGGCCTCGGCAAGAGCGTCGAGGGTGTCGTTGGCGCCCTTGACGTAAGCGGCGTGGTGCTTGTCGTGGTGCAGCTCCATGATCTTGCCCGAGATGAACGGCTCGAGCGCCGCGTAGTCGTACGGCAGATCCGGAAGGGTGTACGGGGCCATGAAGTGGTGCCTCCTCGAAGGTTGGGAGCGTGATTTCCACTCGATTTCGACCCTATACCCGGGCCGTGCCGCCGGAATCGGCGCGTCCACCCGCCTCGACGCCGGTCCACCGACGGGCGGCGTCCGTTGTCAATCAATCGGTTGACAAGCCCTGGCGGGGGCGTACAGTCACGTCAACCATCTAGTTGAGGTTTGGAGCCGAGATGACCGACCCGCTGTCGCAGGTGTTCGGCGCCCTGGCGGCACCGACCCGGCGCGACCTGGTGGCGCGGTTGACCGACGGCGACGCCACCGTGGGGCAGCTGGCGGCGCCGTACCGGATGAGCGTGCAGGCCATTTCGAAGCACCTGAAGGTGCTCGAACAGGCCGGCCTGATCAGCCGTGACGGGGAGGGGCACCGCAGCCCGGTGCACCTGGAGGCGGAGGTCTTCGACCTGATGACGAAGTGGATCGAGCGCTATCGGGAGCGGGCCGAGGCCCGGTACCGGCGGCTGGACGCCCTGCTGGCGGAGATGGACGACGACGAGGAGGCCGGGCACCGCCCGGCCCGAGAGGAGACGGCATGAACGACACGATGACGGCCGCGACGATAGACGCGGATCCGAGGGTCCCGATCATCCGCATCACCCGGGACTTCAGGGCCACCCCGGCCCAGCTGTTCCGGGCCCACACCGACCCGGAGCTTTTCCCCCGTTGGGTCGGCCCGGACGGGATGACCACCACCTTGGACCGCTGGGACGCCAGCACCGGCGGCAGCTGGCGATACGTCGCCACCCGGGACGGGATCGAGTACGGCTTCCACGGGTGCTTCCACGAGGTCCGGCCGGACCGGATCGTGCAGACGTTCACCTGGGAGGGCGACCCGGACGGCGTCTCGCTGGAAACGCTGCTCTTCGAGGACCTCGGCGACGGCCGCACCCGGCTGCACGCACAGTCGTTGTGCGAGAGTTTCGAGGCCCGGGACGCCTGGCTGCGCAGCGGAATGGAGGTCGGTGTGGACCAGGGCTACGCCAAGCTGGACGCCCTCCTCAGCGCGGGTGATGTTGCCGGGGAGATCGCCGGGACCGCCGACGGAGCGCACGTATGACCGTCCCCAGCAGCCCAGCCGAGCGCCACCGCGCGGTGAGCGCCGGGTTCACCGCCCGGGTGCGGGGCGCGTCCGACTGGGACGCCCCGGCCCCGGTGGCCGGATGGCGCGCCCGGGACGTGGTGGGCCACCTCGTCGAGTGGTTCCCGACTTTCCTGACGAGCGCGACGGGGCTGGTGCTGGACCGGGGTCCGTCGCCGCAGCATGACCCGGTCGCCGCCTGGCTGGTGCACGCCGACGCGGTGCAGCGGCTGCTCGACGGGCCGGAGGCGGCCACCCCGTTCCGGCACCCGATGGTGGGGGAGATGCCGCTGCCGGACGCGGTCGACCGGTTCTACACCCCGGACGTGTTCATGCACACCTGGGACCTGGCCCGCGCCACCGGCCAGGACGAGCGCCTCGACCCGCAGACCTGCGCCGACCTGCTCGCCGGGATGGAGCCGATCGAGGAGCTGATGCGGTCCTCGGGGCAGTACGGGCCCCGAAATCCGGTGCCGGACGACGCCGACGTACAGACCCGCCTACTCGGCTTCATCGGTCGGGACCCGATGTACGGCCGGGATGACCGCCCGACGGCAGGCTGAGCACGAAGCCACCGCACTGATGCGGGTGCGGCGCCCTGCCTGGTCAGTAACTTCCGGGTCGGCGACAGTGGCGGCCTAGCCCCAGGTGGGGAGCCAGATGCGGGCGGTGAGCTGGGCGTTGGTAATGGGGTCGCCGTTGAGGACGGGCCACAGGAACGCGAAGTTGGCCACCACGACGCCCACGTAGAGGCAGACCGCGCCCAGGGCCAGCAGTTGGCGTTCGATGCCGGCGGTGCGCTGGGCCAGGACGTCGCCGAGCACCAGGGCGATGGCCAGGATCAGGAACGGTGCGACCGGGGTCATGTAGAAGAAGTACATCTGGCGCTCGAGGTTGAAGAACCAGGGCAGGTAGCCCGCGGCGTAGGCGGCGACGACGGCGGCGTAGCGCCAGTCCTGCCGGCCGATGATCCGCCACAGCGACCAGAACAGCACCGGCAGCGCGAGCCACCACATCGACGGGGTACCGATCAGGAAGATCCGCTTCACGCAGTCGGTGGCGCCGTTGCAGCCGGTCGCGTCGGCGCCGCCCTGCACGTAGTACAGCACCGGTCGGGTGCCCATCGGCCATGACCACGGCTTGGACTCCCAGGGATGCCGGCTCGCCACGACCGCCGGTGTGCGCAGGTTGGCATGGAAGGCGAGCATTTGCTGCTGCCACTTCAGGAATGACGTCACGACGTTGCCGGTGAGGTGCCGGGCCCAGGCGGTCTCGGACGCGAACCAGGCCCACCAACTCGCCACGTAGACGATCAGCGGAACCACGGCCAGCGACCAGACCGACGGCAGCACATCGCGTCGGAGCACGGCTCGGAGGGATTTCCGGACCCCGACCGACCGGCGGGCGGTGATGTCCCAGATCACGACGATGACACCGAACGCGGCGAACCAGTAGATGCCGGACCACTTGACCGCGGTCGCGCAGCCGAACATGACGCCGGCGCCGAACCGCCACCACCGGGCCCCCAGTGCGGGCCCGGCCCAGTGGTCGGTCACCGTGTCCAGGGACTCGAGGAGGCGGGCCCGGACCTGGTCGCGGTCGGCGACGACGCAGGCGAAACCGGCCAGCACGAACACCGCCTGGATCATGTCGAGCAGGCCGGTGCGGGACTGCACGTGGGAGACGCCGTCGCAGATCAGCAGGATCCCGGCGAGCCCGCCGATGAACGTGGAACCGGTGAGCCGCCGGGCGACCCGGATGACGATCGCGACACACACCACGCCGGCGACCGCGGTCATGAAGCGCCAGCCGAGGGCGTTGTATCCGAAAAGCCACTCGCCGATGGCGATGACCTGCTTACCCAGCGGCGGGTGGACGACCACCCCGTAGCCCGGGTTGGCCTCGTAACCGCCGTTGGTGAGGACCTCCCACGAGTTCAGGGAGTAGTACTTCTCGTCGAAGATCGGGGTGCCAGCGTCGGTCCGGAAACCGAGCTGCCAGAACCGCACGATCGCGCCGATCGCGGAGATCACCAGGGTGACGACCCAGCCCTGGCCGGTGTCGGACGGCAGGCGCGGCCCGGCCGCGCGGCGCACGGCCACCGGGACGGTCAGCGGCGGCAGTGCGCCGATCGCGACGACGGTCTCCGCCGGATCCGGTTCGCGGGCCGGTTCGGCGGGGTTGGCCGGCAGCGCGCCGTTCGCCGGCGCTGCGACCCGCGGCTCAGCGCCCGTCGACGCGGGGCCGGCCGGGCCACCGCGATCAGGCGGCGCCGTGGCCAGTGTCGTCATGGTCACGATCGTAGGGTGAGGAAGTGACCGACCCCTCCGCTCTCCCGTCGCACGGTGCGTTGATCCTGGCCGGGACCCCGTTGGGCCGGATCAGCGACGCCTCCGCGGGTCTGGTCCGGGCGCTGACCGACGCCGACGTGATCGCCGCCGAGGACACCCGCCGTTTCCTGCGACTGGCCGCCGATCTGGGCGTGGACCTGCACGCCAAGGTCGTGTCGTTCTACGAGTCCGTCGAGTCCGCACGCATCCCCGCCCTGGTGGACCGGATCGCGCAGGGGCAGCGGGTCGTCCTGGTCACCGACGCCGGGATGCCGTCGGTGTCCGATCCCGGCTACACCCTGGTCGCTGCGGTGGCGGCCGCCGGCCTGCCGGTGACGAGCGTGCCCGGCCCGAGCGCGGTGATCACCGCGTTGGCGCTGTCCGGACTGCCGAGCGACCGGTTCACCTTCGAGGGCTTCCCGCCGCGGAAGACCGGTGAGCGGACCCGGGCGTTCGGGGCGCTGCGTGCCGAGGCCCGGACGATGGTGTTCTTCGAGTCGGTGCACCGGATCGGTGAGTCGCTGGCCGCGATGGCCACCGTTTTCGGCGCGGACCGGCCGGCTGCCGTCTGCCGGGAACTGACCAAGACCCACGAGGAGGTCCGCCGCGGCACCATCGGCGAGCTCGCCGACTGGGCTTCGGAAGGTCTCCGCGGTGAGATCACCGTCGTGGTGGCCGGTTCCACCGGGGCCGACGACGCCCCGCCGGACGACGAACGGCTGCTGGCCGAGGTCACCGCGCTGGTGGACGCGGGGAAGAGCCGCCGGGACGCCGTGGATCAGATCGCGGCGACCTACAACCTGAACCGGCGGGCCGTCTACGCCCTGGCCACCGCACGGCGACCGCCGATCTGAGGGGTTTACGGTGGTCGCCATGAGCAGCACTGTGAAGGAACGCCTGCGCGCCGATCTGACCACCGCGATGAAGGCCAGGGACGATCTGCGCAAAGGCACCCTGCGGATGGTGCTGGCCGCGATCATGACCGAAGAGGTCGCCGGCACCACGGCGCGCGAGCTGTCCGACGCCGAGGTGATGACCGTGCTGGCCCGCGAGCTGAAGAAGCGCAAGGAGTCTGCGGAGGCCTTCGACGGCGGAGGCCGGGCCGAGCTCGCCGAGCGGGAGCGGGCCGAATCCGCGGTGATCGCCGCGTACCTGCCGGAGCCGCTGTCCGACGACGAACTCGCCGCCGCCGTCGCGGAAGCCCTGGCCGAGGTCGGGGCTGCCGCCGGTAGCGCCCCGACGATGAAACAGATGGGCCAGGTCATCAAGGCCGCCCAGGCCCGTGCCGCCGGTCGCGCGGACGGCCGCCGGATCTCCGATGCGGTCAAGTCCGCATTGGCTGGTTGAGACACCCACTGCCCCCGTCCCCGAACCGGAAGTGACCCCAGATGACTGACTCTCCCGTCGGAACCGCCGAGATCGGTGTGACCGGTATGGCCGTGATGGGCTCCAACCTGGCGCGCAACTTCGCCGGCAAAGGCTTCGTCACCGCGATCCACAACCGCTCGTCGGCCAAGACGAAAGCGCTGATCGAGGCGCACGGATCGGACGGGGAGTTCGTCGCGAGCGAGTCCGCCGCCGACTTCGTCGCTTCGCTGGCCACGCCGCGCAAGATCATCATCATGGTCAAGGCCGGCGGCCCGACCGACGCGGTGATCGACGAGCTCTCCGAGCTGATGGAGCCCGACGACATCCTCGTCGACGGCGGTAATGCGCTGTTCGAGGACACCATCCGTCGGGAGAAGTCGATGCGGGAGAAGGGCATCCACTTCGTCGGCTGCGGCATCTCCGGCGGCGAGGAGGGTGCGCTGAAGGGCCCGTCGATCATGCCGGGTGGATCCGCGCAGTCCTACGAGTCACTGGGCCCCATCCTGGAGAAGATCTCCGCCCACGTCGACGGTGCGCCCTGCTGCACCCACATCGGCACCGACGGCGCCGGTCACTTCGTCAAGATGGTGCACAACGGCATCGAGTACGCCGACATGCAGCTCATCGCCGAGGCCTATGACCTGCTGAGGCGCGGGGCCGGGCTGGAGCCGGCCGAGATCGCCGCGGTCTTTGCCGACTGGAACGCGGGCGACCTCGACTCGTTTCTCATCGAGATCACCGCCGAGGTGCTGAAGCAGGTCGACGCCGCGACCGGCAAGCCGTTCGTCGACATCGTGGTGGACGCGGCCGGGATGAAGGGCACCGGAACCTGGACGGTGCAGACCGCGCTCACCCTGGGCATTCCGGTCACCGGCATCGCCGAGTCGGTGTTCGCCCGCGGGTTGTCGTCCTCGTCCGTGCAGCGGGCCGCAGCGAAGGGCCTGCCCGGTCCGTCCGGGCTGATGGTCCTGGACGACCGGGCGGCATTCGTCGAGGACGTCCGGCTGGCGCTGTACGCGTCCAAGATCGTCGCCTACGCACAGGGTTTCGACGAGATCGTCGCCGGCGCCGCCGAGTACGACTGGTCCATCGACCGAGGCGCGGTCGCCAAGATCTGGCGGGGTGGCTGCATCATCAGGGCGCGGTTCCTCAACCGCATCACCGAGGCGTACGCCGACGACCCGGAGCTCGCGTCGCTGCTCTTCGCGCCGTTCTTCACCGAGGTCGTGGCGGCCGGCCAGGACTCGTGGCGCCGGGTGGTCAGCGGGGCCGCGCTGGCCGGAATCCCGACCCCGGGGTTCGCGTCCTCGCTGTCCTACTACGACGGTCTCCGCTCGGAGCGGCTGCCCGCTGCGTTGATCCAGGGCCAGCGGGACTTCTTCGGCGCGCACACCTATCGGCGCGTCGACAAGGAAGGCACCTTCCACACCCTGTGGTCCGGTGACCGCACCGAGGTCGAAGAAGTGGGCCCGACCCACGGCGTGAACCAGACGCCCCAGAGCTGACCACCGGCCAGGTCGGCACCAGCCTGGTCGCGCACTAGCCTGAACGGCTATGAGCTCCATACTGACCGCGGTCGCCTGGCCGTACGCGAACGGTCCCCGCCACATCGGCCACGTCTCCGGATTCGGCGTCCCGTCGGACATCTTCAGCCGCTACCAGCGGATGGTCGGCAACGACGTGCTGATGGTGTCCGGGACCGACGAGCACGGCACCCCGATCCTGGTCCAGGCCGACCAGGAGGGCATCAGCGCCAAGGAACTCGCCGACCGCTACAACCGGGTCATCGTCAACGACCTGCAAGGCCTCGGTCTGTCCTACGACCTGTTCACCCGGACGACCACGACCAATCACTACGCCGTGGTGCAGGAGCTGTTCCGCACCGTCCACCGCAACGGCTACCTGGTGCCGCAGACGACCATGTCGGCGATCTCGCCGTCCACCGGGCGCACCCTGCCCGATCGCTACATCGAGGGCACCTGCCCGATCTGCGGCTACGCCGGCGCCCGCGGCGACCAGTGCGACAACTGCGGCAACCAGCTCGACGCGATCGACCTGATCAACCCGCACTCCCGGATCAACGGCGAGGCGCCGAAGTTCGTCGAGAGCGAGCACTGGTTCCTGGACCTCCCGGCGCTGGCCATGGCGCTGGGGGACTGGCTCGGCACCCGGACCGACTGGCGACCGAACGTACTCAAATTCTCGATGAACCTGCTCGACGACATCCGCCCGCGGGCCATGACCCGCGACATCGACTGGGGTATCCCGGTACCGCTGGACGGTTGGCGCGACCGCGGCGACAAGAAGCTCTACGTCTGGTTCGACGCCGTCATCGGCTACCTGTCCGCCTCCATCGAGTGGGCCCGTCGCTTCGGCACCGATGCCGATCAGTGGAAGCAGTGGTGGTCCGATGGCGACGGACCCGGGAGTCCGCAGCAGTTCTATTTCATGGGCAAGGACAACATCACCTTCCACTCCCAGATCTGGCCGGCCGAACTGCTGGCCTACGACGGTCAGGGGAAGTTCGGCGGCGCCCCCGGCCGTCTGGGTGAGCTGAACCTGCCGACCGAGATCGTGTCCAGTGAGTTCCTCACGATGAGCGGCTCGAAGTTCTCCACCTCGCGCCGCAACGTCATCTACGTCGGTGACTTCCTGCGTGACTTCGGCCCGGACGCGCTGCGCTACTTCATCGCCGTGGCCGGCCCGGAGAACCAGGACACCGACTTCACCTGGGACGAGTTCGTTCGCCGGACGAACAACGAACTGGCCAACGAGTGGGGCAACCTGGTCAACCGGTCGATCTCCATCGCTCACAAGAATTTCGGCGAGATCCCGACGCCTGGAACATGTTCCGACGTCGATGCGGCCCTGCTGGCGGCTTCGGCGGACGCCTTCTCGACCGTCGGGGACCTCCTGCGGCGGAGCCGGTTCAAGGCCGCGATCACCGAGGCGATGCGGGTCGTGTCGCTGGCGAACAAGTACATCTCCGACACCGAGCCGTGGAAGATGTCGGCCGACCCCGGTGGCTCGGATCGCCAGGCCACCGTCCTGCACACCGCGCTGCAGGTCATCGACGACGCCAAGACGATGCTGACGCCGTTCCTGCCGCACTCCTCGCAGAAGGTGTTCGACGCTCTCGGCGGCGACGGTGTCTGGGCCGCGCAGCCGGAGGTCGTCGAGGTCGAGGATCTCGGTGACGAGATCGAGGGCGACGCCGGTTTCGCGCCCGCGCCGTATCCGGTGCTGACCGGGGACTACCAGGCCCAGCAGGCCGTCTGGGCCCGTCGCGACATCCGGCCGGGGGCGCGGCTGGCCAAGCCGACCCCGCTGTTCCCGAAGCTGGATCCCGCGCTGGGTGAGACCGGCCCCGACTGGGCGCCGGTCGGCTGAGCCGTGGGGGAACCGCCGCCGGAGTGGGCCGAACCTGACGACTGGAAGCAGGTGCCCGACCCGGTGCCGCTACCGGCGCCGGTCGTGGACAACCACACCCACCTGGACGCCGCCGGCTGCCGGACCGCCGACGACGTCGCCGCCGCGATGGCCCGGGCCCGCGCGGCGAACGTGATCGGCGCGATCACCGTCGCCGACGACCTGGCTTCGGCCCGGTGGGCGGCGGCCGCTGCGACGGGACACCCGGACGTCTGGGCCGCGATCGGGCTGCACCCGACCCGCGCGGACGTCCTCGACGACGCCACCCGCACCGAGCTGGCGGAGCTCGCCGCCGGGCCGCGCGTGGTGGCCGTCGGGGAGACCGGGCTGGACCATTACTGGGACGCCGCTCCGCACGACGCCCAGCGGGAGGCGTTCGCCTGGCACATCGCGCTGGCCAAACAACTCGGCAAGCCGCTGATGATCCACGACCGCAACGCCCACGACGCCGTCTTCGACGTGCTGGCCGCCGAGGGCGCACCGGACACCGTCGTCTTCCACTGCTTCTCCGGGGACGCCGCGATGGCCAGGCACTGCGCCGACCGGGGCTTCCTGATGTCCTTCGCCGGGCCCGTCTCGTTCCGCAACGCCAAGGATCTGCACGCCGCCGCCCGCTTCGCCCCGGCGGAGCTGTTGATGGTCGAGACCGACGCGCCGTTCCTCGCGCCACACCCGCACCGGGGCCGCAAGAACGGGCCGTACGCACTGCCGTACACGCTCCGGGCCGTGGCGGAGTTACGCGAAACAGACATTCAAGACCTGGCTGTGACTGTGACTGCCACCACCGAACGGGTTTACTCCCTGACGGATCTCCGCAGGTCAACGCTGGTTTGATTTCTCGTTCGGTCGTTACAGATTTCTTTGTTTCAGCCTCGTGACATCACTCTCACCAATCCGGGGTTGCCCCCCCGTTGGTGCTCTCGTTACCGTCTTGTGATAACAGCCGGGATGGTTCTTCATCACCGGGTGCGATGGGCCGGAGTCCTGCACAGGACTCCGCGGCCCACTCGGTGCGGATCACCCCTGACAGCAGCCGCCTTCCGGCGGACTGTCCGGCGTGTCCGGACCGGCACCCACACGACCTGCCCGGACGTTCTCGTTCATTGGATGTGACTCATTTCTTACGACGACAAGACCGATGTCGACGGCCTCCTCCCCGAGTCCGCGGATCAGCCCGCTGCCGCCACCCCGCTGACCCCCGTCAAGGGTGGCTTCAGCTCCAAGCTCCGTAAGCCCTGGTTCATCGTCGCCGGCGCCGTCATCCTGGTCGCCGCGACCGTCGGTGGCTCGCTCATCGCGCTGACCAAGTCGGTGACCATCACCGTCGACGGCCAGGACCGCGTCGTCACCACCCTCTCCGGTTCCGTCGACGGCGCCCTGAACTCCGCGGACATCGTGGTCGCTGAGCACGACACGCTCGCCCCGGCTGCGGACCAGTCGATCTCCGACGGCTCGCACATCGTGTTGAACAAGGGCCGCCTGCTCAACCTCACCGTGGACGGTGTGCCGACCCAGGTCTGGACCACCGCGACCACCGTCGACGAGGCGCTGGCCCAGCTCGGCCGCGACGCCGGCAACTACCAGCTCTCCGCCGACCGTGGCCGCGAGATCCCGCTTGACGGCCTCGCGCTGAGCGCCAACACCCTGCGCTCCGTCACCATCGACGATCGCGGCACCGCGAGCTCGCTCGTCACTCCGGCCACCACCGTCGGCGACCTGCTCGCTGCCCAGGGCATCACCCTGGGTGCGAACGACCGGGTCACCCCCGCCGTCGGCGAGGCTCTCGCCGAGGGAACCGCGGTGAAGGTCATCACGCTGCCCACCGTCACGGTCACCGACGGCACCAACCCCGGTGCTCCGTACGTCTCGGACGCGGCCGATGTCGCGGGCCTGCTCGCCGGCCAGGGCATCGCCCTGGGTACCGAGGACGTCGTCACCCCGGCTCCGGAGACCCCGCTCTCGGAGGGCCTGCAGGTCTCCATCGCCCGGGTCAGCACCACCCAGGTCGTCCAGGCCGTGGAGATCGCCCAGCCTGCCGACAAGAAGGTCAACGACTCCACGCTGGCCAAGGGCACCACCACCGTCCAGACCCAGGGCAAGCCCGGTTCGGCCGACGTCACGTACTCGGTGACCACCACCAACGGCACCGAGACCGCCCGCACCGAGGTCAGTCGCACCGTCACCACTGCACCCGTCCAGACGGTCGTCACGGTCGGTACCAAGTCGGCCAGCCCCGCCGCCGCCCCCACGCGTACCCCCGCCGCCGCCACCAGCTCCAGCTCGGCCGCCGCGCCGAGTAGCTCAGGCCGCTCCGGAGTGAACTGGGACGGCATCGCCCGCTGCGAGTCGACCAACAACTGGTCGATCAACACCGGCAACGGTTACTACGGTGGCCTCCAGTTCGACAACCGCACCTGGCTGGGTGCCGGCGGTGGGCAGTACGCGCCCCGCGCCGATCTGGCCAGCCGTGAGCAGCAGATCGCCATCGCCGAGGTCCTCTACTCCCAGCGGGGCCTGTCCCCGTGGGCCTGTGGCCACGCCGGCTGATCTCGTTGTTACCCGTTCCACCGCATGACCCGGCCCCCGTCCTTCCGGACGGGGGCCGGTCTGCGTTCCGGGCCCGTGCACGCGCATGTTCTTCGCTCCGACGAGATCGGCTGGGGCCGAGGTGCTTCACGTCCTCCTGCCGGTGTCTTGCCCGGCTCGTGATCTCCCCGTTATGGTTCCGTGACACAGCCGGGACGGGGAAGTCTCGGGTGCCATCCCGGTAGGGCCGTCGACCCGGCGCCAGCGCGTCGTCACGGCTCCGACTGCCGGTCGTGCGCGCCCGCCTCCGAACGGGAATCGCGACGGCAAGGACCCGATGTGACGCACTCCGACGTGCCGGACCCCACCGGTGGCTCACTCGCACCGGACGCCGTAGGGCTGGACCACGGAGGGCTGGACACCGCTGTGCTGGAGCTACCCGAGGCCGGCCCCGTCGGCGCGGTTCCGACTCCGGCCCGGAGTCACCGGCGCCGGCGCATCCTGCTCGGTCTCGGCGCCGCTGCGCTCACCGTCGCCGTGGTCGTCGGCGGCACCCTCGTCGCGCTGACCCGCACCGTCACCATCGCCGTCGACGGTGCACCCCAGTCGGTCACCACCCTGCGCGGCTCCGTCGCCGGCGCGCTGACCGCCGCCGGCCTGAGCGTGGGCGACCACGACACCGTCGCGCCCGCCCTGGACGCGGCGACCAACGAAGGCGCGACCATCGTGCTCAACCGTGGTCGGTTGCTCAGCCTCACCGTGGACGGCAACCAGGTTCAGCTGTGGACCACTGCGCGCACCGTCGACGAGGCGATGGCCGAACTCGGCCGCGACCCTGCCGACTATCAGCTGTCCGCCGGGCGTTCCCGGGCCATCCCGGTGAACGGCCTGTCGGTCACCGCCGACACCCTGCACGATGTGACCGTCGACGACCGGGGGACCCCGCGTCGGGTCTCCAGCGTGTCCGCCACCGTCGCCGACGTGCTCACGGCCGCCGGCGTGGTGCTCGGACCGAACGACCGGGTCACGCCGGGCCTCACCGACGTCCTGTCCACCGACAGCACGGTCACCGTCATCACCCTGCCGACCGTCACCGTCACCGACGGCACCGCGGACCCCGCGCCGATCGTGTCCGATCAGCCCACCGTCGGGAACCTGCTCGCCGCCGCCGGGATCACCCTGGGTGCGCAGGACACCGTCTCCGTCCCGCTCGACACCCGACTCGGCGAGGGCCTGCAGGTGGTTGTCACCCGGATCAGCACCACCCAGGTCACCCAGGCCGAACCGATCGGTCAGCCCGTCGAACAGGTGGTCGACGACGCCGCGCTCACCCGGGGGGCCACCGAGGTCACCCAGCAGGGCCGGGCCGGCGAGGCGTCCGTGGTCTACGACGTCGTCACCACCAACGGCGTCGAGACCGGTCGGACCGAGGTGTCGCGCACCGTCACCGTCGAGGCGCTGCCCACGGTGACGCACCGCGGCACCAAGGTCCCGCCGCCGGTGGCCGCTCCGGCGCCGGTGTCGCCGCCGGCTCCGGCCGTCACCGCGCCGCGGGCTCCGGCCGTCACCCCGCCGCCGGCCGTAGCCAGGTCGACCACGCCGGCTGCAGCACCGGACCCGGCGCCTGCCGCCCCCGCGCCCACCACCCCCCCGGTGACCCAGCGATCCGGCGGCACGGTGCTGTTCAACGACTTCGAGTTCGGCGTCAACTGGGACGGCCTGGCCAAGTGTGAGTCGGGTAACAACCCACGGGCGATCAACCCCAGTGGCAAGTACACCGGCCTGTTCCAGTTCGACGACCGGACCTGGCAGGGCACCGGCGGCAGCGGCCGCGCCTACGACGCCCCGGCCGAGGAGCAGCTCATGCGGGCGAAGATTCTGTTCCAGGCCCGTGGCCTGCAGCCGTGGGCGTGCGCCTACGCCGCACGCTGACCTGGGACCGGTGGGTGACGGCGACAGCCGCCACTCACCCACCGTCATCGGATCATCGCCGCAGGTGATCAGGCTTGTGGAGTCGCTCATAGATGCGCCCGCATGATGGCCAAGCCGCACACTCTGCGTTATGCTTTCGTGATAACCGCTGGGATGGGGAAGTCCCGAAGGTGCCCGTTTCCGAGTCCTGGTCCGCCCCGTTCAGTCGTGGGTGGATCCTCTCCGCGGATCGCGAGTGACGCTGCAGGCCCCTGGGTCCGGCGTGCTCACCGAACGCTGATCGGCGTGCTCGTGTCGGCATCGATGGCCCCTGCCCGGATTCAGCGATACCTGGAGCACCGTGAGCCTGTACGAGCCGACCACCCGTGATCTCTATCCCGCCGACCGCACCTCCGCTGCCGGGAACTCTGACGCCACCGCGGGAGTCGACGGGGCTGCGACCCCAGGTCCCCGTCGTCGCTGGCGCCGCCCGCTGATCGCCGGCGCCGCCGCGGTCGTCCTGGTCGGTGCCGCCGTCGGCGGCACGCTGGT
>JBDSLP010000117.1:0-2997 GCA_039916325.1 Nakamurella sp.
ACATCACCCTGCGGCCCGAGGAGCGCACCCCGCTCACCGTCGGCGATCAGGGCGTACTGCCGCAGCACGTGCGGGGGGAACATCTGCTCGACGTCGAACCGTTCCTGGCTGCTCATGCCGTCCGGGCGAAACGTCGGACGTCGGCGGTACGCAGGGTGAGGCCCAGTCCGGGGGCATCGGGATCGGGGCGGATGGTCCCGCCGGTGGGGTCCAGCGTGCCGTCGAAGAACATCGACTCGATCCGCACATGGTCGTGGAACCATTCCAGGTGACGCAGGTTGGGGATGCTCGCCGCGGCATGGACGTGCAGGTGTGGTGCGCAGTGCCCGGAGATCGACAACCCGAACGAGGCGGCGACGGCCGCGACCCGTAGCCATTCGGTGATGCCCCCGCAGCGGGACACGTCGGCTTGCAGGCAGTCCACTGCACCGGCGGCACACATCCGCCGGAAGTAGTACAGGTCCCACCCGTACTCCCCGGCGGCGACGTCGGGGTCGACCGCGTCGCGGACCTCACGCAGACCCTTCAGGTCGTCGGAGGACACCGGTTCCTCGACCCACCGCACGTCGAGGTCGGCCACAGCGTGCATCACCCGGATGGCCTGCTTTCGCCCGTAGCCGCCGTTGGCGTCCACGAACAGTTCGACGTCGGCACCGACGACGTCCCGGGCCTGCGCCATCCGCCGCAGGTCACGCGCGACGTCGGTGCCCCAGGATTCACCGATCTTGATCTTGACGCGGGGAATGTGCTGCTCGACCGTCCAGTGAGTCAGCTGCTCCCGCAGCTGGGTGTCGTCGTAGGTGGTGAACCCTCCGCTGCCGTACACGGGGACGTCCTCCCGCACCGCACCGAGCAAGCGGAACAGGGGCAGGTCGAGCAACCGGGCCTTCAGGTCCCACAGGGCGACGTCCACCGCCGAGAGGGCGTAGCCGACGACGCCGGGGCGGCTCGCGTTGCGGGTAGCCGTCACCATGGCCGCGAACGCACCTGCCACGTCGAACGGGCTGCGCCCGGTCAGGAGGCCGGCGAGGGTGTCGGTGATCAGGGTGGCGCAGGCGGGCGGGCCATAGGTCCAGCCGGTGCCCATGGTGCCGCCGGCGTGAACCTGGACCAGCACCATGGTGGTCGAGTCCCAGGACAAGGTGCCGTCGGCTTCGGGAGCGTCGGTGGGCACGGTGTAGGTGAACACCTCCACCGAACCGATGGGGGTGTCCACCCGAACGCTCACGCGTCGCCCTCTCGGTGGGGAAGGAACTCCTGCGCCTTGGTCCTTAGCCCGGATGCGCCGTGATCTGAGGTTTCCGGCGGGTCGTGGTGCGGGAATGCCCTTGCAAGGCAGAAGGATCGGACTTCTCTAGGGTCTGAATCGTTCCGTCTGGAAGGGCATCCCGCGGATGCAACTATCTCACCTGTTTCCGGTGCGATCCATGGTGTTCGACGAGCCGAACCTCGTGTCGCACGCCGGACTGGTCCCGGCGATGTCACTGGCCACCAAGGCAGGGTTGGCAGAGCTGGCAGACCGGCACCTGAGCGTGCCCGGCGGGCCGGGCCACGCGGCCGGGTTGAAGGTATCGGCGCTGGTGGCGGGCATGGTCGCCGGCGCTGACTCCATCGCGGATATGGCGGTGCTGCGGCACGGCGGCATGAACAAACTGTTCACCGGGACGCGGGCACCGACCACGTTGGGCACGTTCCTGCGGTCGATGAAGTTCGGGCACGTCCGGCAGCTTGACGCCGTCGCCGCCCGGTTCCTGATCGGCTTGAACAACCAGATTGGCCTGATCGACGCGGCGGCAGCGATCACCTACGTCGACATCGATGACACGATCCGGCGGACCTACGGATACGCCAAGCAGGGCAGCGGCTATGGGTACTCCGGCGTCAAAGGCCTCAATGCACTGCTCGGCATTGTTTCCGCCGCCGGGCGCGCACCGGTGATCGTGGCGACCAGGCTGCGGAAAGGGTCTGCGAACTCCGCCCGCGGCGCGGCGCGGCTGATCGCCGACAGCCTGAAAACCACCCGAGCCTGCGGGGCGGGTGGGACGGTGATCCTGCGGGCCGACAGCGCCTACTACGGCCGAGACGTCGTCGCGGCTGCCCGTCGCGGCGGCGCCTGCTTCTCGATCACCGCCCGCAAGGACCGCGCCGTCACCGCCGCCATCTCGAGCATCCCAGCCGCCGGGTGGATCAAGATCCGCTACCCCAAGGCGATCTTCGATGAAGAACTCAACCAGTGGGTCTCTGATGCCGAGGTCGCCGAGACCTCCTTCACCGCCTTCGCTTCCAGAGGCAAAGCCAGTCAGGTCACGGCCCGGCTCATCGTGCGGCGGGTCCGCGACGCCAACCCAGCCCACGTGGCCGCTGACGAGCAGGGCGAACTGTTCCCGGTCTGGCGGCATCATGCGGTGTTCACCGACTCACCGCTGCCGATGCTGGCGGCGGAGGCCGATCATCGTCGGCACGCGATCATCGAACAGGTCATCGCCGATTTGAAGAGCGGACCGATGGCGCACCTGCCATCAGGGAACTTCATGGCCAACTCCGGGTGGCTGGTGCTGGCCGCGATGGCGTTCAACCTGACCAGGGCGGTCGGCGTCGCCGCCGGCGGAAAGCATCGCAAGGCCGTCACTGCGACCGTCCGCGCCCAGCTGATCAACGTCGCCGGCCGGATCACCCGCTCCGCCCGCCGCGTCACCCTGCGACTGCCGACCAGCTGGCCCTGGTCCAACGTGTTTCAGAAACTGATCACCGCGAGCATCGGGCCGCCCACCACCAGTTGACCACCGACCGTCGCCCCACCAGGCCTGAAGAACTGCCGGAGAAACCGGACCAGCCGGTCAGTCAGCCATGCCACCTACACCGGAAAGCCACCGACAAGATCAACTACCGCCCAGCAAGATCAACTACTCGGCACGACGGCGCATCCGGGCTAAGGACCAAGGCGCAGGAGTTCCTTCCCCACCGAGAGGGCGACGCGTGAGCGTTCGGGTGGACACC
>JBDSLP010000118.1:0-37895 GCA_039916325.1 Nakamurella sp.
AGGAACAGGGTGGCCACGGCCGGGGTGTTGTAGGTCTGGTCCTTGTCGGAGTTGTCGATGGCGGTGGCCAGCGACAACGATTCCGGGATCCAGCGGTCGGTGGCGGTGATCTCCTCCACCCGGGCCACGGCGGTCGGCGACATCAGGGCGATCCACAGGCCGCCGTCGGAGGCGAAGACCTTCTGCGGGGCGAAGTAGTACACGTCGGCCTGGCTGACATCGACCGGGATGGCACCGGCGCCGGAGGTGGCGTCGACGAGGACCAGCTGGTCCTCGGTTGCACCGTCCGGGCGGACGACGGGAACCGTGACGCCGGTGGAGGTCTCGTTGTGGGCCCAGGCGTAGGCGTCCACGTCGGCCTCGAAACGGGGCGCGGGCGCGTCACCGGGATCGGCCCTGATCACCGTCGGGGTCCCGAGGAACGGGGCACCCGCCGTGACGCCGGCGAACTTCGCGGAGAACTCGCCGAAGGTGAGGTGCTGCGAGCGCTGCCGGACCAGGTTGAGCGCAGCGACGTCCCAGAACACCGTGCTGCCACCGTTTCCCAGGACAACCCGGTAGCCGTCGGGCAGCGCGAACAGCTCGGTCAGCCCGGCACGCACCCGGTGCACCAGGCCCTTCACCGGCGGCTGCCGGTGGGAGGTGCCCATCAGTGACGATCCGGACGCGGCGAGCGCGGCGAGCGCTTCCGGGCGGACCTTGGACGGTCCGCAGCCGAAGCGGCCGTCGGCCGGCTTCAGGTCGTCGGGGATGGTGATGGTGCGGGCGTCGGCCATGGACGTGGGCTCCTCGGGGGCTGCCGCCGGCATGGGGCGGGCGGGCGGGCACGGTGGGGCGGGACGTTCGGACGACTCGATCCTCCCACTTCGCCTGCGGTCGGGTGGACACCCGGCCACCCGCTGCCCTGGGTCAGCGAGGCGGTCCTACGGCGTGCCGGGGGTCGTCGAGCAGGGACTGGAACGCCAGTTCGGCGGCGCCGACGAGGGCGGACCGGCTCAGCTCGGCAGGAACGATGTCGAGCTGGTTCGCCTGGGCGAGGTAGGACCGTCGTCCCACCGCAGCCCGCAGGCCCTGCGGATCCGCACCCAGCACCTCGGCCTGGAAGGCACCGCGGCGGCCGGATCGGTCGCCCGTCGGGTACATCGTGCCGGCGGTTCCGGCCGCCCTGGTGCTTCTGTTCCTGATCACCCGAATGGCACGGCGCCACGCCCGCGGCCGCTACAGCTCCCGGCGCCACCTTCCTGGCCGGAATGGCGGCGGTCAGAGCGGGTTCGACGCGGGCTGTGATGCTCCGACGACCGGGTGCGGTCGGGTCGCCGCCGGTTCGGCTCTACGCTCATGCGACAGGCGTTGGGCTGCGAAACTCGAGAATGGCTGGTGTTGAAAGCATGTCGATGCACCGGCCGATCCAGTGGGCACTCGTGGTGCTGTCGTTCGGCTCCGGGGCCACCGACGCCTTCGCATTCCTGGCCCTCGGCGGGGTGTTCACCGCGAACATGACCGGGAACCTGGTGCTGGTCGGTCTGGTCGGTCGACCCGACTACGTGCAGACCCTCATCGCCTCGGTCGCTGCGGTGTTGGCGTTCCTGGCGGCGCTGTACCTGGGCTTCCGGGTCACCCGGTCCGGCCCGTCGCGGCTGCTCCCCCTGTTGGTCGGGGTCGGGGTGGTGCAGGCGGTGGTGCTCGGGATCTGGTGGTCGGCCGGGACCGGTCCGCACGTCTCGCTGGACGCGCTGATGATCGTGCTGTCGGCGGTCGCGATGGGCTGGCACACCGTGCTCGGGCGCCGACTGTCGGCTCGGGCCGGGGTGTCGACCACGTTCGTCACCGGGACGCTCACGGCCCTGATGCTGGACCTGTCGGAAGGCCGACACGAGGTGCACTCGCTGCGGCTGGCCGCGATCGGCGCGCTGGTCGTGGGGTCCTTCGCCGGCGCCTTGCTGCTGCTCGCCGCACCCGGCGTCGGCCCGGTGCTGCCGGTGGTCGCCGTGGTGGTGGCGTTGTTGCTGATGCGGCGCGCGGCCTGATCACCTCCGCCCATTTCTCGGGGAGGCAGGGGCTCAGGCGCCCACCGGCCCGACCGCGACGATCCGGAGGACCGGCTCGCCGGCCTCGTCGCTCGCCTCGACGTCGACCTCGGCGTCGATGCCCCAGTCGCGGTGGGCGTCCGGGTCGTCGAAGACCTGCCGCACCGTCCACACCGTCGGGCCCGGCGTCACGGTGATCATCGCCGCAGCCCGCGCGTCGCCGCCGGTGCCCATCTCGTCGTACTCGTGCCAGTAACCGTCCATGGCGTCCTCCCAGCGGCGGGCGTCCCAGCCGTCCTCGAAGCCGCCGAGCAGGTCGTAGCGCTCCAGCGCGGCCAGCGTGACCCGCTGGAACAGCGCGTTGCGCACCATGATGGTGAACGCCCGGACGTTGCCGGTGACGCCGCGGTGCGCGGTCGGTGGGCGCAGGGTGTCCCCGGCGGCGTCGCCACCGGCCGACGGCTCCGGGTGCGAGAGCTCGTCCCATTCGTCCAGCAGCGACGAGTCGACCCCGCGGACCAGCTCACCCAACCAGCTGATCAGGTCGGTCAGCTCCGGCACCCGGGCCTCGACCGGCACGGTGCGCCGCATCGCCTGGAAGGCATCGGAGAGGTAACGGAGCAGCACCCCCTCCGAGCGGGTCAGGCCGTAGAAGGCCACGTACTCACCGAAGTTCATCGCCCGCTCGTACATGTCCCGGACCACCGACTTCGGCGACGGGGAGTAGTCGGCAATCCACGGATGACCCCGGAGGTAGAGCGCGTAGGCGGCCTCGATGACGTCGGCCAGCGGCTTCGGATAGTCGACCTCGTCCAGCAGCGCCATCCGCTCGTCGTACTCGATGCCGTCGGCCTTCATCCGGGCCACCGCCTCGCCGCGGGCCTTGAACCGCTGCGCCCCGAGCACGGCCCCCGGGTCGTCCAGCGTCGCCTCGATCAGCGACACCACGTCCAGCGGGTAGGTCGCGGACTCCGCGTCCAGGATCTCCAGCGCGGCCAACGCCAACGGCGACAGCGGCTGGTTCAGCGCGAAGTCCAGCTGCAGGTCGGTGGTCACCCGCCAGCGACGCCCGGCGGCGTCCGGCGGCTCGATCCGCTCCACGACCCCGGAGCCGAGCAGCCCGCGGGCGATCTCCAGCGCCCGCTTGGCGTGCGACAGCTGCCGCTGGCGCGGCTCGTGCGAGTCTTCGATCAGGTGACGCATCGCCGCGAACGCGTCACCGGGCCGGGCCACCACCGACAGCACCATCGCGTTGGTCACCGCGAAGTGCGACTGCAGCTGCTCCGGCTCGGCGCCGACCAACCGGTCGAAGGTCTTCTCCGACCAGTTGATGAAGCCCTCCGGCGGCTTGGTGCGCACCACCCGCTTCTTCTTCACCGGGTCGTCGCCGGCCTTGCGCAGCCGCCGCTCGTTCTCGATCTCGTGGTCCGGGGCGAGCACCACGACATCACCGGCGGTGTCGAAGCCGGCCCGGCCCGCTCGCCCGGAGATCTGGTGGAACTCGCGGGCGTTCAGCGAGCGCATCCGGGTGCCATCGAACTTGGTGAGCGCGGTGATCAGTACCGTGTGGATCGGCACGTTGATACCGACGCCGAGGGTGTCGGTACCGCAGATGATCTTGAGGAGCCCGGATTGGGCGAGCTTCTCGACCAGCCGTCGGTACTTCGGCAGCATGCCCGCGTGGTGCACGCCGATGCCGTGCCGCACCAGCCGGGACAGCGTCCGCCCGAATCCGGCGGAGAACCGGAAGTCGCCGATCAGATCGGCGATCTGGTCCCGCTCGGCCCGGGTGGCGACAGTGATGGACATCAGCGACTGGGCCCGTTCCAGGGCGGCGGCCTGGGTGAAGTGCACGACGTAGATCGGCGCCCGGCCCGTCTTGAGCAGCTCCTCGAGCAACTCCTGCAGCGGCTGCAGCGCCCAGCTGTAGTGCAGCGGCACCGGGCGGGTGACGCCGGTGATCACCGCGGTTTCGGCGCCGGTCCGGCGGGTCAGGTCCGCGGCGAAGAAGTCGACGTCGCCGAGGGTGGCTGACATCAGGACGAACTGGACCTCCCGCAGTTCGATGAGCGGGATCTGCCAGGCCACCCCGCGTTGCGGGTCGCCGTAGTAGTGGAACTCGTCCATCACCACCACGCCGACGTCGGTCCGGGATCCGGAGCGCAGCGCCATCGACGCCAGGATCTCCGCCGTGCAGCAGATGATCGGGGCCTCCGGGTTGACCGCGCTGTCGCCGGTCACCATCCCGACGTTCTCCGCGCCGAACACCGCCACCAGCTCGAAGAACCGTTCGCTGACCAGCGCCTTGATCGGTGCGGTGTAGAACGACCGGCGCTGCGTCGCGAGACCGGCGAACAACGCCGCGATGGCGATCAGCGTCTTGCCCGAGCCCGTGGGCGTGGCCACGATGACGTTCGAACCGGCGACGATCTCGAGCAGGGCCTCTTCCTGGTGGGGGTAGAGCGGCAGTCCGCGGGCCGTCGCCCAGCCCTCGAAATCGGTGAACAACTCGTCGGCGGAGCGGGGGTGTTCGTCGCCCAGGTCGTGGCCGGGAGTGGGGAGCAGGTCGGCCAGAGTCACCGGGTCAGCCTGTCACAGGCCGGGGTCCGGTTCGGCGGCCCGGGAACCGGACGGGGCCGTCCGGTACCGCCGGGAACCGGACGGGGTCGGCCGGTAGCGCCGGCCCGATCCGACTCAATTGCGGGCGCCGAGCAACCCCCAACCGTCCACCGACTCCGGGCCGCGGCTGGCCGGCCCGTCGTACACCGCGGCGGGCCGGACCAGTCGGCCGAGGCGCTTCTGCTCCAAGATGTGGGCGCTCCACCCGGCCGTGCGGGCGCAGGTGAACATGGCCGGCATCATCGGCGCCGGGACGCCGGCGAAATCCAGGATGACCGCAGCCCAGAACTCGACGTTGGTCTCGATGGTGCGGTCCGGTCGGCGCTCCTGCAGTTCGGTGCGGGCGGCCGCCTCCAGAGCGGCGGCGGCCTCGTAGCGGGGCGCGTTCAGCTCACGACAGGTGCGGCGTAGTACCCGCGCCCGCGGGTCCTCGGCCCGATACACCCGATGCCCGAAACCCATCAGGCGATCCTTGTTGTCCAGGATCTTCGCGACCACCGCGCGGGCGTCACCGGTCCGTTCGACGGCCTCGATCATCGGCAGCACCCGGGCCGGCGCGCCGCCGTGCAGCGGTCCGCTCATCGAGCCGATGGCGCCCGCCATGGCGGCCGGGACGTCGGCTCCGGTGGAGGCGACCACCCGGGCGGTGAAGGTGGAGGCGTTCAACCCGTGCTCGGCGGCACTGACCCAGTAGGCGTCGATGGCCTTGACCTGCTCCGCCGACGGCTCGCCGAGCCAGGCGGTCAGGAAACGCTCGACCACGTTGGCCGTGCCGTCCAGCAGCGTCTGGGGAACCTCGGGAAGATCCCCACGGGCGGAACGGGAGACGTAGGACAGGGTGGCGGCGGTGGTCTGCGCCAGGTGATCTCGGGCCGCAGAGTCCGAGATGTCCAACAGGGGCCCGAATCCGCGGGCCGGGGCGAGGGCGGGTAGGGACGACTGGGCGTCCACCCGGACATCACCGGATCGGATGATCGGGAACGACACATCGACCGGAAGGGTGGCACCGAAGGCGTTGTCCACGAGCAGGGCCCAGACGTCCTCGAAACCGACGCGGCCGACGAGGTTCTCGATGTCGACCCCGCGGTAGCGCAGAGCGCTGCCCTCCTTGTCGGGTTCCGCGATGGCGGTGTGGAAGGCGACGACCCCTTCGAGACCGGGGGTGAACGTTGCAGCCGACATGAGGCACCTCCGCGCCGAGATGGTTTGGCTTCCCACCATTCCCGCTCGACGCCACGGGCGCCAGCCCGGCGTCAGTGGCTCTCGTCACCCGGTGGGGAGAATTCACCGGGCCCGGGGCCTTGACAACATACAACCAGTAGGTTGTAGGTTTTACCGGTGAGCAGCGCCGACGACCGCGACGAGGACCGGGCCGACGCCCTGTTCCACGCGCTGGCCGACCGGACCCGGCGCGACATCATGCGTCGGGTGCTGGCCGGGGAGCACTCGGTCAGCGCGTTGGCAGCGACGTACGTCATGAGCTTCGCCGCGGTTCAGAAGCACGTCGCGGTCCTCGAGCGGGCCGGTCTGATCGTCAAGCGCCGGGTCGGCCGGGAGCAGTTGGCCGGCGGCGACCTGGCGGCGGTCCGGTCGGTCGCCTCGATGCTCGGCGAGCTCGAGGACATCTGGCGCGGTCGCGTCTCCCGCATCGACGAACTCCTCGCCCTGGACCCGGCACCCGCCGGGTCGCCCCCCGCCCCCCGCAGTCCCCGAATTCCACCAAGTCCCCGAGAGGACCGACCATGCCCGTCACCGACGTCACCCCCGACCTCGAGAACCGCACCCTGACCATCACCGCGGACTTCGCCGCCCCGGTCGAGCGGGTCTTCGCGGTCTACGCCGATCCGCGTCAGCTGGAGCGGGTCTGGGGCCCCCCGACCTTCCCGGCCACCGTCGTCGACCACGACCTCGTTCCCGGCGGTCGGATGAACTACTTCATGACCGGGCCCGCCGGCGAGATCTTCCACGGTTGCTGGCTGGTCGAGACCGTCGACGCCCCGCGCGGTTTCGGCTTCGACGACGCGTTCACCGACGAGAGCTTCACCGTGAACCCGGACCTGCCGGTGTCGAAGAACGTGTTCGCCTTCGCCGCCCACGACGGCGGGACCAGGGCCACCTACGTCAGTACCTACGCATCGGCCGAGGACCTGCAGCAGGTGTTGGACATGGGCGTCGTCGAGGGGGCGTCGGGTGCCATCAACCAGATCGACACCCTGCTGGCCGCCTGACCGGCCGCCCGGTACGCGGACAGCGGCGCTGTCGGCGGTGAGGCGTACCGTGCCTCGTTGGCAGACAGGCGCCGCGGGAAGGTCGTTCCCGGGGCCGTGCCGTCGAGGGAGGGTCAGACGACGTGGCTGGTGCGCAGGACCCAGGGACCCTGGCGAACATGAGGGTCAGTTACGCCGGTGCCGGACTGTCCGAGACGGACCTGGCCGCGGACTGGCTGACCCAGTTCCGCCGCTGGTTCGACCAGGCGGTGGACGCCGGGTTGACCGAGCCGAACGCGATGGTGCTGGCCACGGCGTCGGAGAACGGGGTGCCGTCGTCGCGGACGGTGCTGGCCAAGGACGTCGACGAGGCGGGCGTCACCTTCTACACGAACTACACCTCGGCGAAGTCGGCCGATCTGCTCCGCAATCCGGTGGCCAGCCTGACCTTTCCGTGGATCGACCTGCAGCGTCAGGTGCATTTCCGTGGCCCGGTCGTCCAGGTCGACCGGGAGACCACGCAGGCGTACTGGCAGACCCGGCCGCGCGGCTCCCAGCTCGGAGCGTGGGCGAGCCCACAGTCCTCGGTGCTGGGCACCTTCCCGGCCGGGTCCGCCCCGCCGGAGTCCCCGCGACAGCGGCTGGCCGACGCGGAGGCCGAGTTGGCCGCCCACTTCGGTGGCGGCGCCGATGCCGTCGACGCCCCACCCGTCCCGGTGCCCCCGCACTGGGGCGGCTGGCGTGTCGTCCCCGACTCGGTGGAGTTCTGGCAGGGCCGGCTCGGCCGCGTCCACGACCGGCTCCGCTTCCGGCACACCGACGGCGGCTGGATCGTGGAGCGCCTCGCCCCGTGACCGAGGTCCCCACCCCGAAGACACCTCCACCGTCACCGGAACCTGCACCGTCGCCGTCGCCGCCGCCGCCCCGGTCCCGGGTCCTGCCCGACACCAGGGCGCTGGCCGTCCCGGCCTACCGCCGGCTGTTCGTCGGGCAGGCCGTCACCGTGGTGGGCTCCCAGCTCACCGTGGTGGCCGTCCAGCAGCAGATCTACGACCTCACCGGCTCGTCGGCCTGGGTCGGAGCGGCGTCGTTCGTCGCACTCATCCCGCTGGTCACCTTCGGGCTGCTCGGCGGGGCCATCGCCGACACCCACGACCGCCGGATCATCCTGGTGCTGTCGTCCACCGGCATCGCGCTGACCAGCGTCGGCCTGTGGGTCAACGCGCTGATCGGTGGCGGATCGGTGATCGTGGTGTTCGCCATGCTCGCCCTGCAGCAGGGCCTGTTCGCCCTCAACAGCCCGGCCCGCGGTGCGGTCATCCCGCGGTTGGTGCCGGCCGACCTGGTCCCCGGCGCGAATGCCCTGAGCATGACGGTGTTCAGCGTCGGCGTACTTCTCGGCCCGCTGCTGGCCGGCGTGCTGCTGCCCACGGTCGGA
The DNA here is from genome assembly GCA_039916325.1 of Nakamurella sp. Classification (GTDB taxonomy): domain Bacteria; phylum Actinomycetota; class Actinomycetes; order Mycobacteriales; family Nakamurellaceae; genus Nakamurella. The sequence continues at coordinate 8,292 of JBDSLP010000118.1, forward strand.
CTGGGCTGGCTCTACCTGATCGACGCCGTCGGGCTGACGGCGGTGGTCTGGGCGTCCTACCGGCTACCGGCGATGCCGCGGCTCGGTGGGCCCGCCGCCCAGCGCGCCAGGGTCGGCGAGGGCCTGCGCTACCTGCGGGGGCGGGACGTGCTCCTGTTGACCTTCGTCGTCGACATCCTGGCGATGGTGCTCGGGATGCCCCGCGCCCTGTTCCCGCAGATGGCGGCCGAGACGTTCGGCGGCCCGGCCCAGGGCGGTATCCAGCTCGGCCTGCTCAACCTCGGCCTCGGGCTGGGTGCGGCCATCGGTGGCCTGACCGGCGGCTGGATCCAGCGGGTGCACCGGCAGGGGTTGGCCATCATCGTGGCGATCGTCGTGTGGGGCCTGGCCATGGTCGGCTTCGGCCTGTCCACCAGCATCTGGATCGCGGTCGGCTTCCTGGCCGTCGGCGGCTGGGCCGACATGGTCAGTGCGGTGTACCGGACCACCGTGCTGCAGCTGTCGGCCACCGACGAGATGCGCGGCCGGATGCAGGGTGTCTTCCTGGTCGTCGTGGCCGGTGGGCCTCGGGTCGCCGACCTGCTGCACGGCCTCGTCGCCGACGCCACTTCCACCGAGATCGCCGTCGTCGGCGGTGGTGTCGGCGTGGTGGTCACTGTCGTCACGGTCGCCTTCGTCCGACCGGCTCTGCTGCGCTACCGGGCCGGCGACGCCGCGGGCGTCGCCCCCGAGGCCGTGAACCCCTGACCCACACCTCGCGTAGAACGGGTATCTCCTCCACCGACGGCCGTCGTAGACCCCCCAGGAAACGAGACAGACATGACGTTGCCCGATCAGCCGGCCCAGGACTGGGCCGTCTACCAGGGACTCGAGGACGGTCTGCGTGCCTATCTGCGCGATGCGGACGCCGCGCTGGACGCCATCATCAGCGTGGTCGACCTGGCCGACGTCCGCGCCTTCACCTGTGAGCGGGTGGTCAGTACCGCCGGCTGGGGGGACTCGCTCTGGCAGGAGGTCGCGGTCACCGACGGGCGCCGGCTCATCCTGTGGCACGGCGACGACGAGGAGAACGAGGACAACCCCGGCGAGGTGATGTTCTCCTCCTCGGTGCGGACCATTCCGGTCGCCGCCTTCGTCGACCAGGGCATCCGGACCCGCTACACCTACGACGAGCAGGGGGCCCGGCAGCTGTACTCGGTGATGTTCTACCTGTCGACCCAGACCCCGGAGCGGTCGGTCACCGAGCTCACCGAGGACGCCGGCACCCGCACCACCCAGTTCGTCGAGACCTACCGGTTCTCCAAGTCGATCTCCGACGGCGGCCGGGGGCAGATGCAGCGGCTGACCCAGTTCGCCCGCGCGCTGTCCCGCGCCGCCGCCGAGCCGCACCCTGTCTAAGGTCGTCCCATGCCCGACATCGACACCCGCCGCCGACCCACCGGACTGCAGTACGAGATCACCCTGGGCACCGCCCGGGTCCGGGTCGGCTCCGTCGCCGCGGTGCTGCGTGAGTTCTCGGTGGACGGAAAACTCTTCACCGAGGTCTGGGACGACGACAAGCCGGCACCCTACGGCTGCGGCATCGTGTTGGTTCCGTGGCCGAACCGCATCGCCGGCGGGGTGTGGACGCTGGACGGCAAGGCCCAGAAGCTGGACCTGTCCGACCGCAGCAACAACGCGGCCAGCCACGGCCTGCTCCGCAACTCCAGCTACGAGCTGGTCGAGATCGACGAGTCCGCCGTGACCCTGGGCGCCTCGATCTACCCGCAGCACGGCTACCCGTTCACCCTGGAGACCTTCGTCACCTACCGGCTCGCCGACGACGGGTTGCACGTCACGCACCGGATCGTCAACGTCGGCGCCGGCACCGCACCGTTCGGGATCGGCGCCCATCCCTACCTGCGGGTCGGCGAGCATGACATCAAGGACCTGCGCATCACGCTGGACGCGGACACCTACTTCGCGCTCGACGACACCAAGATCCCCACCGGCACTGCGCCGGTCGAGGGCACCGAGGTCGACCTGCGCGCCGGCGTCCGGCTCGACGCGGTCAGCCTGGACACCTGCTACACCGACATCCGGCTGCACGGCGGGCAGTACACCGCGACGCTGGCCGCGCCGGACGGATCCGGCCTGGTCATGTGGGGTGACGAGGCCTTCTCCTACATCCAGGTCTTCACTCCGCGGGACTACCCGGGCCGCGCGTTGACCGTGGCGGTCGAGCCGATGACCTGCCCGGCCGATGCCTTCAACTCCGGTACGGGGCTGCGATGGCTGGACCCTGGGGAGTCCTTCGAGGCGTCCTGGGGGTTGCGCCCGGTGCAGCGGGTGTGAGCCGGACGTGTTCGCCGCCGTCGCGTTAGTGACGGTGAGCCTGGGGGTATGGACGGTCGGTGACAGCAGGCGACCTGCCGCCGACGATCCCGTCGCCGGGCAGCTGCGGAGTGGTGGAGTGCCGATCATCGGTGATGTGAATTTCGAGCTGATGTTCGACGAGATGCCGACCGCCTACCTTTTGGTCGACCGTGACCTGGTCATCGTCGAGGCCAACAAGGCCTACCTGACGATGCTCGCCCGGTCCCGTGCAGACCTCGTCGGACGCGGCGTGTTCGAGGCGTTCCCGCCCAGCCCGGACACCCTCGACGTCGCCGGCCGCAGCCCGGTGGAGCTGTCGTTCCGGCGGGCCCGGTCCAGCGGTGAACCCGACGTGCTGCCCCTCCATCAGTACAACGTGCTGGATCCCCGCACGGGCATCGTCGAGACCCGTTTCTGGTCGTTGATCAACGCGCCGCTGAGGGGGGCGGACGGGACGGTCGCGTACATCCTGCAGCGGGTGGAGGACGTCACCGATTACGTCCGGGACCGCGAGGAGCGGGTGGCCAGGACACCGGTCGTCGATGCGTCCGCCCGCGAGGTCGCCGCCGAAGCCGAGCTGTATGTCCGCATGCAGGAGCTCCGAGCCGCCCGGGACGCGGAGAGGGCCGCCGTGGCCGCGCTCCAGGAGAGCGAGGCGCGGGCCCGGGCCGTCCTGGACACCGCGGGCGACGCGATCATCACCTTCGACCGGGCGGGGCTGGTGACCTCGATGAACCGCGCGGCGGGACGGATGTTCGGCCGGTTCGCAGCCGCGACGATCGGCCGGAACGTCGCGATCCTGCTGCAGGACCCCGGCCGACGTGGCGCGGAGAACCCGGTCCTGGACGCCCTCGGTGCGGGTGGCACCCAGGTGGTGATCGCCGACGGCGAGTTCCTCGGCTGTCACCGGGACGGACGGCTCTTCCCGGTGGAGTTGGCGGTCAGCGACGTCGGGCTCGCGTCGGGTCTGTTCACCGCGGTGATCCGGGACATCAGCGAGCGCAAGCGGCTGGAAACCCGGCTCGCGCACCAGTCCCTGCACGACCCGCTGACCGGGCTCGCCAACCGCACGCTCCTGCACCACCGGCTGGACCACGAGGTGTCCCGGTTGGCCCGGCACCCCGGCGTGCTGGCGGTGCTCTTCATCGACCTCGACGGCTTCAAGGCCGTCAACGACACCCTCGGTCACGCGGCCGGCGACGCCCTGCTCGTGGCCACCGCGGACCGGCTGCGGCTCGGCTGCCGCAACGAGGATCTCGTCACCCGGTACGGCGGTGACGAATTCGTGGCGGTCTGTGCAGAGCTGACGCACCCGGCGGAGGCCACCGCGATCGCGGCCCGGCTCGACGGGCTGCTCAGCGCTCCGGTCGAGCTGGCCGGCCGGCAGATCCACCCCCGGGCAAGTGTCGGTGTCATCACCGACGACGGGACCCGGACGCCGGACCAGCTCCTGCACGCCGCGGACACCGCGATGTACAGCGTCAAACGGGGCCGCACCGACGCCCGCTGAGGCTGGTCGGCCCCGGGTCCTCAGCCTCGGGGCCGCTGCTCCCAGCGTCGCAGCGCCTCGAGCCGTTCGGCGGCGTGGTCGACGATCCGCTCCGGGTACCCGTCGGGAACACCGTCGGGCCGCTCCCACGGCGTGTGGACGGCCTTTCCCTCGACCCCGCGCAGCTCGGGCACGTAGCGGCGCACGTAGTCGCCGGCCGGGTCGTGACGGAGGCCCTGGGTGACCGGCTGGAAGACCCGGTAGAACGGCGAGGCCTGCGGGCCGGCGCCGGCGGCCCACTGCCAGCCGTGGTTGTTCGAGGCCAGATCGCCGTCCACAAGATGGTTCATGAAGTGCTCGGCGCCGCGCTGCCACGGCAGGTGCAGGTCCTTGATCAGGAACGACGCGACGCCCATCCGGGCCCGGTTGTGCATCCACCCCTCGGCCAGCAGTTGCCGCATCGCCGCGTCGATATAGGGATAGCCGGTGTGGCCCTGCTGCCAGGCTCCGAAGCGGGCGTCGGCCTCCCGACCGGTGTCGTACTGCAGTTGGTCCACGGCCGGATCGATGGACCACCACGCCGACCGGGGCCGGGTGAAGACCAGGTCGGCGTAGAAATCGCGCCAGGCCAGCTCCTGCCGGAACGTCGCGGCGCCCTCGGACGGCCTGCTTTTCAGGTCGGCCAGCAACGTCCGGGGGTGCACGCAGCCGTACTTGAGATAGGCCGACAGCCGGCTGGTGCCGGCCCGGTCGGGGCGGTCGCGTTCGGTCTTGTAGGCGGCGAGGTCGTCGTCGCGGAACTCGGCCCAGCGGCGCAGCGCCTCGGCCTCACCGCCGACCGGCAGTTCCGGTCCGCCGTCCGCGGTGTCCAGGTCCGCCGGCGTGACCCGGTGGTCGACGTGCACCCGGGAACCGTCAACGAAGTCGACGGCCCCGCCCGGCCCGGCCGGGCCCCGATAGCCGTGCTCGCTCCAGCCGCGGAAGAACGGGGTGAACACCGCGTACGGCGTGCCGTCGCCCTTGCGGACCCTTCCCGGTGCCACCGCGTAGGGGGAGCCGGTCGCCACCAGCGCGACGTCGCCCAGGGCGTCGGCCACCGCCGCGTCCCGGCGGCGGCCGTAGGGCATGTAGTCGGCGCTGATGTGCACCTCGGCGGCGCCGAGGTGGCGGGCCACGGCCGGGACCACGGTCGTCGGGTCCCCCGCGACGATGAGCAGCCGACCGCCCGTCGAGTCCGACAGGGCCTGCAGGCACGAGTACAGGAACCGGACCCGGGGGGCGCCGGAACCCCCGATCAGCGTCGGGTCGAGCACGAAGAGACCCAGCACCCGCCGACCGCCGTGAGCGGCGGCCAGCAGGGCCGGGTGGTCGTCCAGTCGCAGGTCGCGGCGGAACCAGAGCAGGGCGGGTGCGTCGGTCACGACGGGTGGGGTACCCGGGGCGGTGACGGGACAACCGGTGCCGGCCCCGGGACCACTGCCGTCAGCGGGACTCGATCGCCAGGTAGTCACGCTCGGTGTAGCCGGTGTAGACCTGCCGCGGGCGGCCGATCTTGGTGGCCGGGTCCTTGATCATCTCGCGCCACTGGGCGATCCAGCCGGGCAGCCGGCCGAGGGCGAACAGCACGGTGAACATCTTGTCCGGGAAGCCCATCGCCTTGTAGATCAGGCCCGTGTAGAAATCGACGTTCGGATAGAGCTTGCGCGACACGAAGTAGTCGTCGTGCAGCGCGATCTCCTCGAGCTGCTTGGCCAGATCCAGAAGCTCGTCATTGCCGCCCAGGGAGGCCAGCACCTCATCGGCGGTGGCCTTCACCAGCGCGGCACGCGGGTCGTAGTTCTTGTAGACCCGGTGACCGAAGCCCATCAGCTTGACGCCGGGTTCCTTGTTCTTGACCCGGTTGACGAACTGGGGGATGTCGCCGCCGTCGGCCTTGATCGCGGCCAGCATCGACAGCACGGCCTGGTTGGTGCCACCGTGCAGTGGCCCGGACAGCGCATGGATGCCCGAGCTCACCGAGGCGAACAGGTTGGCGTGCGAGGACCCGACGAGCCGCACGGTCGAGGTCGAGCAGTTCTGCTCATGGTCGGCGTGCAGGATGAGCAGCTGGTCCAGCGCCTTGACCATCACCGGGTCGGCCTCGTATTCCTCGGCCGGGAAACCGAACGCCATCCGGAGGAAGTTCTCCACCAGACCGCGGCTGTTGTCCGGGTAGAGCAGCGGCTGGCCGACCGACTTCTTGTAGGCGTAGGCGGCGATCGTCGGCATCTTGGCCAGCAGCCGGATCGAGGACAACTCGACCTGGCTGTCGTTGAACGGGTCCAGCGAATCCTGGTAGAACGTCGACAGTGCCGACACCGCCGACGACAGCACCGGCATCGGGTGGGCGTCCCGGGGGAAGCCGTCGAAGAATCGCTTGAGGTCCTCGTTGAGGAGGGTGTGGCGGGAGATCCGGGAGGTGAAGGAGGCCAGCTCGTCGGTGGTCGGCAGCTCGCCGTAGATCAGCAGGTAGGTGGTCTCCAGGAACGTCGAACTCTTCGCGAGCTGTTCGATCGGGTAGCCGCGGTAGCGCAGGATCCCGACGTCGCCGTCGATGTAGGTCACCGCCGACGTCGTCGACCCGGTGTTGGTGAAGCCCTGGTCCAGGGTGATCACACCGGCCGTGGTCAGCAGCTTCCCGATCTCCACTCCGGGCGCGCCCTCGGTGGCCGGGACCACCTTGAGGTCCAGGGTGTGATCGCCGTAGGTGAAGGTGGCTCCGGTCGGTGCCCCGTCCGTGCCGGTGCTGGACGGGGTAGCCGCGGGGGCCGCGGTGTCGGTGGTCGTCGTCTCGGTCATGGGAGCAAACACCTCTCGTCGATACAGCAATCAGCTGCGGCTGCCCGGTGCTCCCGTCTCTGGTGAGGGGGGGAGCGGATCGTCGCGCTGCGGACCTCGTGCGTCACGGCGGGCCGGGCGCAGTCGTCGGCGCCGATCCGTCCTGTGCTGCCGAGGAATCTACTTCCTGCGCCACTCCCTGAATCGCGCGGGACTGCGCAACCGCCACCGGACCGGTCCCGCAGGATCTTTCGTGTCCCCCGCGGCGCGGCCCGATTCCTGCGGGCCGATACGCCGTCCGAGTACTTTTGGGTGATCCAGGTCGCACCGCCGCGCCTGGTGTCCCGGCGCCCCGCGCCCCGCGCACCGAGGAGCCAGACCATGACGGTCTCCCTGGCCACCATCCTGGCTGAGTCGGCCCAGCGCCACCCCGACCGCGAGGCGGTCGTGCTGGGCGCGGAACGCATCACCTACCGCGACCTCTGGGAGCAGACCCGCCGGTACGCCCGGGTGCTGGCCGACCGTGGGATCGGCCCGGGGGACCGGGTGGCGGTGCTGCTCCCGAACGTGCCGGACTTCCCGCGGACCTACTACGCGATCCTGTCGCTCGGGGCTGTGGTGGTGCCGATACACGCGCTGCTGGTGGCCCGTGAGATCGAGTACATGCTGCGTGACTGCCAGGCGAAGCTGCTCGTCGTCGCCGCACCCCTGCTCGCCCAGGGTGCGCCGGCCGCGGCGGCCGCCGGGGTGGATCTGCTCGGCGTGATGGGCGCCTCCACGGACGCGGTCGAACGGCTCGACGTGCTCGCGGCCTCGGCCGAACCGATCGCCTCGTGGACGGCCCGCGAGGCATCCGACGAGGCGGTCATCCTGTACACCTCGGGGACCACCGGCAAACCCAAGGGGGCGGTGCTCACCCAGCTCAACATGGTGATGAACGCCCACGTCACGGCGTCCAGCGTGATCGACCTGACGCCCGACGACGTGATCCTGGGCTGTCTGCCGCTGTTCCACTCCTTCGGCCAGACCTGTGCGATGAACGCCGGCTTCTACGCCGGGGCGACGCTGGTACTGCTGCCCCGCTTCGACGCCGCCCAGGCCCTGGACCTGATGATCACCGCCGGGGTCAACGTCTTCGAGGGTGTCCCGACGATGTACGTCGGGCTGCTCGCCGCGGCCCGCGACGACCCGCGGCGGCCGCGGCTCAAGAACGCCATCTCCGGCGGGGCGAGCCTGCCGGTGGCGGTCATCGACCGCTTCGCGGAGACCTTCGGCGCCGACATCTACGAGGGCTACGGGCTCAGCGAGACGAGCCCGGTGGCCACCTTCAACCAGCGGGCGTTCGGACGGAAGGCCGGCACCGTCGGGCGTGGGGTGTGGGGTGTGGAGGCCTCGATCGCCGCCGCCGACGTCGAGGGCCGGATCGAGCTGCTCGGCGTCGGGGAGATCGGTGAGGTGGTGATCCGCGGCCACAACGTCTTCGCCGGCTACCTCGGCAACCCGGAGGCGACGGCCCGGGTGCTGGTCGACGGCTGGTTCCGCAGCGGCGACCTCGGCACCGTCGACAAGGACGGCTTCATCTCCATCGTCGACCGGAAGAACGACCTGATCGTCCGGGGCGGATACAACGTCTACCCGCGCGAGGTCGAGGAGGTACTGGCCGGTCACCCCGGGATCGCCCAGGTCGCGGTGGTCCCGGTGCCGGACGAGGCGCTCGGCGAGGAGGTCTGCGCGGTCGTCGTCCGGTCACCGGAGGGGGCCGATCTGGACGCATCGACGCTGGTCAGCTGGGCCAGCGAACGGATGGGCCGGCACAAGTACCCACGTCGGGTGGAGTTCGTCGAGACGCTGCCGATGGGTCCCAGCGGCAAGATCCTGAAGCGGGAGATCGTCCGGACGCTGTGACCGCCGGGCGCCGCTGGTCCGTGGCGGTGGCGTGACCGGGGTCAGGCAACCTGTGGGGAGCGCCTACCGTCTAGTACGGGAAGGGGACGCCGGACGGCGTGCCAGGACGAGGGCGCTGCGGCGCCGGACAGGGTGAGGCGTGAATTCCAAGCAGATGAAGTGGGCCGTGCTGGGTGTGGTGGTCGTGCTGGCCGCGGCGGTCGGGATCATCATCGCGACGAACGGGAGCCGGACCGACACTGCGGGTGACACCGTCTTCCAGACCGTCACCGTGCCACCGACGACCGACGACCTCTACGGCAAGCCCACCGACACCGAGTCGCCGACCACCTCGGCGGCGCCGAGCACGGCCGCGACCACGCCGACCCCCGAGTCCAGCGCCGCGCCCAGCTCCGACGCAGGTTCCGCCCCCGCCGACCCGTCCGGCCGGGTGCCGACGAACGTGCCGATGACCAAGCTGGCGCCGGGTGAGAAGGCGCCGCAGTTCGTCATCTTCTCCTTCGACGGGGTCGGCAGCAGCGTCAAGATGCACCAGTTCCTGGACGCCGCCGCCCCGAACAACGCCCGTTTCACCGGCTTCCTGACCGGCCTGTACGTCATCGACGACAGCCATTCCGCCGCCTACCAGGGGCCCGGCACCGACCGGGGGTCGTCGGAGGTGGGCTTCGGTGGCGATGCCGCCGAGGTCACCCAGCGGGTCACCGACCTCAACCGGGCCTATTTGGCCGGCAACGAGATCGGCACCCACTACAACGGACACTTCTGCGGCCTGGGCGAGAACTGGTCCACCGCGGAGTGGAACTCCGAGCTCGACCAGTTCTACGACTTCATGTCCGGCTGGAAGTCCATCGACGGCCTCACCGACGCCCCCGACCTGGTCTTCCCGACCAGCGAGATCAAGGGTGGCCGGACGCCCTGCCTGGCCGGTCAGATCGACCAGCTGATGCCCGCCTGGCAGGCCCACGGCATGACCTACGACTCGTCCCTGCCGGCACCCCGGGACGGCATCTTCTGGCCCGAGCGGCTGAGCAGTGGCATCTGGGAGTTCTACATGCCGCAGGTGTACTCCGCCGGTCTCGGCGGCAAGGTCACCGCGATGGACTACAACTTCTGGGTCAAGTTCAACGGGGCGCAGAAGAACGTCGACGTCGCCTCGCAGCTCACCCCGAAGGTGCTCGATACCTACCGCTACATGTACGACCAGGCCTACAACGGCAACCGTGCCCCGGTGCTCATCGCCAACCACTTCAACGACTGGGGCGGGAACGCCTTCAACCCGGCGACGGCGCAGTTCATGAGCGAGACCTGCGGCAAGCCCGACACCTACTGCGCCACCTACTCCGACGTCGTCGCCTGGATGGAACTGCAGGACCCGGCCGTCCTGCAGGCTCTGCAGGACCAGGCGTCGGTGGGCTACCAGCCGTAGTTCAGGTCGGCGGGTCGAGCTCGACGCGCACGCCGAGCAGCCGGACCGGGCGGTCCAGCGGGAACGCGGCCAGCACGGCGCGGGCAGTGGCGGCCACCGCGTCCGGGTCGACCGTGGGAGTCGACAACTTCCGGATCTTGCTGCGGGTGAAGAAGCTCGCTGTCCGCACGGTGACCGCGACCCGGTGCACGGTCCGGCCGTCGGCGGCGACCTCGGTGGTGAGTTGTGCGGCCATCGTGGTGACCTCGGTGTCCATCCGGTCGCGGTCGGTGAGGTCGGTCGGGTAGGTGACCACCCGGCTCCGGGACCGGGCCACCCAGGCTTCGGTGCTCAGGGTGGTGGCACCGCCCCCGTGACCGGCCACGGACAGCCAGCCGCCGGTGCTCGGACCGAAGGTCCCCGCCAGGACGTCGACGTCGGTGCCGGCCAGCTCGGCGACAGTCGTGACGCCCAACCCGGCCAGCCGCTGGGCGGTCTTGCGGCCGATCCCGCCGATGGCCTCGACGGGACGGTCGAACATCACCGTCTCCCAATCGGCGCTGGTCAGTACCCCGATGCCGCCGGGTTTACCGAAGCCGGTGGCGACCTTGGCCTGCAGAGTGTTCTGCCCGATCCCCACCGAGCACGACAGCCGGGTCGCGGTGAGGATGCGCTCCCGGACGGTGGTGGCCAGCGCCCACGGGTCGTCGGTGGTGGCGCTGAGGTAGGCCTCGTCCCAACCCCACACCTGGACCGGATGCCCGAGGCGGCGCAGGGCGTCCATCACCTCCACCGAGGCCGCCTCGTAGACGGGGCGGTCATGGGGGAGGAAGACCGCCTCCGGGGACCGACGCGCGGCCTGCCGCAGGGGCATCCCGGAATGCACTCCGTGCGCCCGCGCCTCGTACGAGGCGGTCGCGACGACCTGCCGGGCGCGGGTGGGATCGCCGTCCCCGCCGACGATCACCGGGCGGCCGACGAGTTCCGGCCGTCGGCGTACCTCCACGGCGGCCAGGAACTGATCCAGGTCGACGTGCAGGATCCAGGGGCGCGGGGGCGCCGGCGGTAGGGACGAGGGTCGCATCGAGATCGATGATGCGCCCGGGGACCGACATCGACATCCACGACGTCCCGGTCCCGGGCAACGGGGCCCCGGTGGCGGGGCCCCGTTGCCAGGTCATGATCCGACGCGGTCGGCGCGGCTGTGGATCGCGTCGTGCAGCCACTGGGTGAGACCCGGCGACAGGTCCTCATAGGTCTTCGTGAAGCGCTCGTCGGCCAGGTACATGTCGGCGAGGTGCCGCTGCATGGTGTGGTCGCAGTCGTAGAAGACGTTGATCGCGGCCCGGTGCTCCTCGACGACGGTGTCCGCCGCCGCGCTGCCCGGCGCGGCGCCGGACCGGAAGACCCCCACCAGTCGCGCGTTGAGCGCGTCGGTGTCGGTCCTCACCTGCTGCCAGTCGCCCTTGTCATACCGCTGCGTCCGCTCCTGCGACTGACGCCACGCCTCGGTGTCGCCCCAGCGCTGGTGCGCCTCGACCTCGTAGGCCGGGTCGTAGGTGTCGCCGAAGATCTCCAACTTCTCCTCTGCGGTCAGTTCGGTGCCGCTCATGGCAGCCTCCATTTCCTTCTCTATGGCGGTCACCATCGCCTGCACCCGGACCAACCGCTCGGTCAGCAGCGTGTGCTGCCGACGGAGGTGCTGCCCCGGGTCGTGCGCTGCGTCGAGCAGGTCGGCGATGGCGTCGAGGGCGAAGCCCAGATCCCGGTAGTAGAGGATCCGGGTCAGCCGATCCAGGTCGGCGTCGGTGTAGAGCCGGTAGCCGCTGCCGGTTCGCTCACCCGGCACCAGCAACCCGATCTCGCCGTAGTGGTGCAGCGTGCGCACGGTTACCCCGGCGAGGTGAGCGACCTCGCCGACGGTGTACCGACCGCTGCCCATGACGGCGTCCTTCCCTCGTGCGACCGGCGGATGCCGGTCACCGGTTCAGCGTGCAGCCTGACGTGGCGTGAGGGTCAAGGGGTCAAGGGGTCAAGGGGTCAAGGGGTCAATCATCGACGCCGCGGGCCCGGAGCGCGTCACCCAGGCTGTCGGCGGTGCGCAGGGCCCGGACCACCGCGGGCGCCGCCAGCGCCAGCGCTGAATTGCGCAGGCCGGTGACGCCGCGCGCCTTGCGGGCCGCCACGACGTCACCGACGATCCCGGCGACCAGCGGCACACACCGGATGGTCAGGGCCAGTATCAACCCGACCCGGTCCGGGTCCACGCCGAACCGTCGCAGCGGCCGTAGCAGGGTGCGGCAGAGGTCGAGCATCGCGCTGACGCGGGTGGTGAGGGTGATCAGGGCGGCCAGCCCGACGTTGACCAGCAGGATCCCGACGCTGGTCACGGCCCGCTCCCAGCCGGTGAAGACCAGTTGGAAGGCCGCGATCAGCGGGATCATCCAGAGCAGCGGGTGGAACTGGGCGAGCACCAGGCGCGGCGGCAGGCCGGTGGATGCGGCCACTGCGGCGAAGGCGACCACGGCGAGACCCGCCTGGACCGGGGTGTGGATCCGGACGGTCGAGAGCACCGCGACGGCGAGCAACAGCAGCTTGAAGCCGGCCGGGGCGCGGTGCCACAGCGAGCGCCCCGGGTGGTAGAGGCCGATCATCCGCAGAGCAGTGCGCGGTAGCGGTCCAGCGCCCGGGCCGGCACGTCGTCGGCGACCAGCCGGCCCTCGTCGATCACCAGCACCCGGTCGAAGTCGGCGACCAACTCGAGCTGATGGGTGACCACCACGAGCTGCTGATCCAGGGACGCGAAGGTGGCGCTGATCATCGCGGCGTTGCGGGCGTCCAGCAGTGTGGTCGGCTCGTCGGCGACCAGGATGGCCGGCTCCCCGACGAGCACGCTGGCCAGCGCCAACAGCTGCTTCTGGCCGCCGGACAGTAGATGGGCCGGATGGTCGGCGTGGTCGGCGAGGCCGAAGCGTTCGATGATCGCGACGACCTTCGCGGCGGCCTCGGCCGTGGACAGCCTGGTCCGGCGCAGCGTGAAGGCGATGTCCTCGCGGACGGTCGGCATCACGATCTGGGTGTCGGGGTCGGTGAAGATGAAGCCGACCAGCTCACGGACCCGCTTGCCGTCCCTGGCAACCGACAGTCCGTCGACGCTGACCCGGCCGCGGGACGGCTCGACCAGGCCGTTGATCAGCCGGGCCAACGTCGACTTGCCGGAGCCGTTGGCCCCGACGATGCCGATGCGCGGTTCGGACAACGTCAGGTCGATGTCGGTCAGCACCGGCCGGTCACCGAAGGCGTGGCTGACCTGGTCGAACCGGATGACGTGGTGCGCGGCGTCGGTCACGGCGCGACCCGCTGGACCACGAGCGCGATGCCCTGGCCGCCGCCGACCGCGCAGGCGGCCAGCCCGAACTCCGGACCGAGTGGTCGCAGCATCCGGTGGAACAGTCGCACGACCAGGATGGCCCCGGACGCACCCCACGGATGGCCCATCGCGATCGCGCCGCCGTCGGCGCAGACGGTGTCCGGGTCGAGGTCCAGGGTGCGGACGGCGGCCAGGACCTGCGCGGCGAACGCCTCGGTGATCTCGACGGCGCCGAGGTCGGCCGTGGTGAGACCGAGCCGACGCAGCAGGCCGGGTACCGCGGCGGTCGGGCCGAGTCCGGGGAGTGCCGGGTCGCACCCGCGGACCGCACCGCCCAGGATGCGTAATCGCGGTCGGTCGCGGGCCAGGTCGTCGCTGGTGAGGGTCACTGCGGCGGCCCCGTCGGAGATCCCGCAGGAGTTACCCGCGGTGTGGGTGCCGGCGGCGGAGAACGCCGGTCGCAGCCGGGCGAGGCGGGCCGGGGTGAAACCCGGACGCGGTCGTTCGTCGTCCGTGAGCGGGTCGAGGGGAACCAGCTCGGCGTCGAAGGTCCCGTTCCGCTGGGCGGCGACGGCCCGGGCGAACGAGCGGGCGGCCCAGGCATCGTGGTCGGCGCGGCTGATGCCGAGATCGCGGGCCAGGTCGTCGGCGGCGGTGCCCATCTCCGGGTCCGGGAAACCGGCGGGGGTGAACGGGGCCCGGCGGTACCGGTGACCGGTCGTCGGCCAACTGCGGTGCGGAGCGGTCGAGGCGGACTCGACGCCACCGGCCACCACCACGTCCGCCTGACCGGCGGTGATCCGGGCCGCACCCTGCAGCACGGCGTCCAGACCGGAGCCGCACTGCCGGTCGACCGTCACCCCGGGGACGTCCGTTCCGAGTCCCGCCGCGAGCGCCGCGATCCGGGCCGGGTTGCCGCCGGGGCCCAGGCAGTTGCCGAGGATGACGTCGTCCGGGGCCGGCCGGCCGAGCGGGGTCAGGGCCCGCAGTACCGGCGCGGCGAGATCGGTGACCGTCAGAGCGGCCAGCGCGTGCCCGGCCGTGCCGATCGGGGTCCGGCGCGCGGCGACGACCACCGCGGTGGTCATCGGGGGCGGACCGGGGGCGGGGACACGTCAGGCCAGTGGCTGGGCATCCAGGGTTCCGTCGATCAGCCCGGCGCGGATGGCCGCGCGGGCGATCTTGCCGGCCGAGGTGCGGGGCAGGGTGGCGACGTACCAGCGACGCGGCAGGGCCGCACTCTGCAGCCGCAGCCGGGCCTCGGTGCGCAACTGGGCCCCCTTGGTGCCCGGGGCGACCTCCATCACGGCGGCGACGATCTCACCGAGCCGCTCGTGGGGGATCCCGACGACCGCGACCGCCCGGACGCCGGGCAGCTCGAGCAGGCTGGCCTCGATGTCCTCGGCGAGTACGGTGGCGCCGCTGGTGGTGATCGCGGCGTCGCCGCGGCCGCGGATGGCCAGCGACTCGCCGACGAAACCGCCCAGGTCACCGACGGAGGCGAAACCCTCGTCGTCGACCCGCAGCGCGCCGGGCGCCCCGGCGTAGCCCAGCGACAGGTAGGGGGAGCGGGCCCAGAGAACGCCGTCGCGGGTTTGGACCTCGACGCCGGGGAACGGCTGCAGTGGGCGTCGGTAGCGGCGGGCCGCCACGAACGACAGCTCGGCTGCTCCGTAGTACTCGACCAACTCGATGCCGGCGGCCCGGGCCCGGTCGGCAAGCCCGGTGGTGAGCGGCGCGCCACCGATGACGGCGAGCCGCACGGTGCGCTCGGTGGTGTCCTCGTCCCGGAGCAGGGCGTCGAGCACCGAGGGCACGCAATGCATGACGGTGGCGCCGAGGACGCGGTCGGTCAGGGTGGCGCCGACCCACAGGGTGTGCAGTGCGGCGAGCAGATGCAGGCTGGTGTGCAGCGGACCGGTGAGGGCGACGGTGTCGTCGCCGTCGATGCCGGTGATCTCGGAGAACGGCTCGAAGGAGGCCCGCCAGGACTCCCAGGTCCGGGCGATGACGCGCGGCTTCCCGGTCGAGCCGGAGGTGGTGAGCAGCAGTTGGGCGCCGGCCGGCAGCGTGGTGATCGCCGGGACCGGCTGGTCGGGGTCGGTGACCAGGACCGGGCGGTCGGCGACCAGGGCCGCGTAACAGGCGATCAGGGTGGCCAACGGGTCGGTGTCGGCGACGGCCAACACATCGATTCCGCCCTGGGCCCGGCGCTGGCCGGCCTCGGCGGCGTGCAGCTCGTCGACCGCCTCGGCGATCTCTGCGGCCAGCTCGCCGTAGGTCAGGGTGGCTCCGCCGAAGGTGACCGCCGGGTGCTCGATCGAGCCGCGCAGCCAACCGGCCAGGCCGATGTCAGGCCCGGGCGGGCTCACGTCATCCGGCCGGTCGTCCGGCGCCGACGTGGGGTGGTCAGACACGCTCACCGGTTCCGGCGCGGTCGTGGATGCTGGTGTCGACCCGCGCCGGCGGCGCGGTCGAACGACCGAGCAACCCGGGGTAGGCCCGGTGTACCTGACCGGCGATCAGCACGGTGACGATGACCTTGACGACGTCGCCCGGCCAGAACTTGAAGGAGTCGATTAAGGCGGCCCCCAACCCGATGTCGGCGTTCAGCGCGGTGACCGGGACGCCGACGGCGTAGACGACCAGCATCCCGCCGACTGCGGTCAGGGGGAGGGCCAGCCACAGCCGATAGGCGGGCAGCAGCCGCCGGGTGGCCAGCCCGACGACGAATGCTCCGAGCAGCCAGCCCCACGGGTAGCCGGCGCTCGGGGCGGTGGTGAACCAGACGATTCCGCCGCGGAGGCCGGAGAGCAGCGGTAGGCCGGCGGCGACCAGGACCTCGAACACGGCGACGGCGAGCACACCCTTACGCGGTCCCAGTAGCGCGCCGGCGAGCATCACGCCCAGCGTCTGGAAGGTGATCGGCACGCCGGTCGAGCCGACGTGGATCGCACCGGGCAGGCCGAGAGCGGCGATGAGTCCGGCAAAGATGGCGATCTGGGCCAGATCTCGCGCGGTATGGCGGTGGCGGGTCACAGCTGGACCCTACTGGGTGCGGTGCCGCTGCTGGACGTCGTCTCGCCGCGACGGACCGGCGGTGATGAGGAAGCATCGGGTCCGTGTCCCATGAATTCGCGAGTATCCGGTCCGTCGCGGGTGCCGGCGATCTGGCGCTGCGCGTGTTCGAGTACCCCGCCCGGGGGTCGGGGGTGACGTCCACGGTCCCGGTCGTGCTGGTGCACGGGCTGGGCTCGGACGCCCAGGTGAACTGGGCGCAGGCGGGCTGGGTGCGGGCCCTGCACGCGGCCGGCCGGTCGGTCATCGCCTTCGACCAGCGGGGACACGGGGGTAGCGGACGCCCTCTCGACCCGGCCGCGTACCGGCTGTCGGCGATGGTGGCCGACCTCGCGGCGACGCTCGAGGCGGTGATCGGGAGCGGGGGCGACCAGCAGGTGGACGCGATCGGGTATTCGTTGGGATCGCGGGTGCTGCTGGAACACCTCGAGGGGTCGGCCGGGTCCACGGCGGGACCGATCCGGCGGCTTGTTCTCGGCGGCACCGCGGGTCAGCCGCTGCTGCAGGGGATGGATCCCGACGTCGTCGATCTCGCCGTCGGGGGAGGGCCGGTGCCTGCTCATCCGGAAACAGCGCGCATCGCCCGGACCATCGCCGCGCTGCCGACCAACGACGAGCGAGCGTTGGCGGCGCTGGTACGAGGGCTGCACACCGACCCGGACGCGGTCCGGCGGGCCCCCGATCCCGCCGTGCCGACGCTGCTCGGAGTCGGTACCGACGATCCGCTGCACGACGCAGCGCGGGCCTGGGCCGACGCGCTGCCGGCGGTGGAGTTCGTCGGCCTGCCGGGTCGCAACCACGTGTCGGCGGTCCCGTCCGGGGTGTTCCGGGCGGCGGCGGTCCGCTTCCTGGGTTGACGTCCGCCGGCTGGTTCCAGCACCACGGATCCGGTATCAAAACAGCCATTATCGGCGGTTTTGCTACCCGATCCGCTCAAGAGCTGCGGAAATCGATCCGCGTCAATTCAGCGATGGCCGGCTGGCCGGCTCCCGCCGGGGCCGCTGGAGCCACCGGGTCGGCTGGGTACAACTAGTCTCGTAACGCGTCGCCGCATCTGCGCGGCCGTGGTACCGACCGGTGGGCGTTCATCGCCGGACCGGACGAAGAAAGGTGTGCGAGTGCCCGTAATCATCGACCGCGTCGGCCGTGCTCTGATCGTCCTGGTGGCCGATCGACACCTGCACGAGGCGGAGGACGACGGCACCGGCGCGCTGGTCACCGAACTACTCGTCGAAGCCGGGTTCGTGGTCGACGGCAGTGTCACGGTGCCGTCCGACGAGGCGGTGGTCCGGAATGCGCTGAACACCGCGGTCATCGGCGGCGTCGACCTGGTCATCACCGTCGGCGGCACCGGGGTGTCTCCGCGCGACGTGGTGCCGGACGTGACCGCCGAGATCCTGGACCGCGAACTCCTCGGTGTGAGCCAGGCGCTGCGCTGGTCCGGCATGACCGCCGGCGTGATGGAGGCGATCATCTCGCGCGGGCTGGTCGGCGTTTCCGGATCGACCCTGGTGGCGAACATCCCCGGCACCCGGCCGGCGATCCGGGACGCACTCGCGACCTTGACCCCGCTGGCGGCGTACCTGATCGGCGAACTCTCGGATCTCGAGGAGCTCTGAGCGGTGCCGCGACCGGAGAACGTCCGTCCGCCCGCTGCCGCCCCCGGGGACGGTCGATGACGGTGGCGACGCCGGACGATCTGCCCGGGGTAGGCGCCGGTCGCCGGCGCCCCAGCCCGGCGGAGCTGGAGCGCATCTTCGGCACCGACCCGGTGAGTACCCGGGACGACCTGCCGGACCCGGAGGAGCCGTCCGGTCGAGACTCCATCGAATCCTGGTACTTGGACAACCGGCCGCCACATCACGGCGGCTGACCGGTCGTTGCGCACCTCGGCGCACCTCCGCGCCCCCGGTTCAGGGCATCGGGTCCGCCGGGGCCTGGCCGTCGTTGTGCGCCTTGAGCAGGTCGCGGATCTGCAACAGCAACTCGTTGTCGGTGGGGGCGGCGTCGACCGGCTTCATGCCCTTCTTCCGATGCTCGGTGATCGTCTTCATCGGGATGATGAACACGAAGTAGATGACCGCCGCGGTGATCACGAAGGTGATGGCTGCGGTGATGACAGCGCCGACGTTGACGAACGACGTCGCCGGCCCGGCCGAACCGAGGATGTTGAAGCCGAGTCCGTCCGCGTTCACACCGCCGATGCTGGCCAGGACGGGTTGGATGACCGCGGTCGTGAAGCTGCCGACCAGCGCGGTGAACGCACCACCGATGACCACAGCGATGGCCAGTTCGATGATGTTGCCGCGGAACAGGAAATCCTTGAAGCCTTTGAGCACAGTGCGGCTCCTCGAGCGGTGAGAGTGACGCGCCACGCCGCGAGGCCAGTCCGACCCGGGTGCGCGATGGACCGGGGCAGCGTAACGAAAGGCAGGGTGGCGATGGTCAGCCCCCGGGAGTCCCGCGTCGTCGGCTGGTCATCTCAGGCGCAGCGCGATGTCTCCCGTCAAGGTCGCCCCGACGACCCGGTCTGCTTCGTCGTCGGGTACGGACAGCAGCACCGGCCGGTCGCCGTAGCCGGGGCCGTCGTCCGGGTCGAGTACCGCCAGCACCCAGGCCTGGGAGCTCAGCGGCTGTGCTGTCCCGTCGGCGGTGACGCTGACGACGGTGACCGGGGTACCGGACTGCAGCAGCTGGGTGAGGGCCGGATCGCGGGGCCGGACGGCCACCGCGGAGCGCCCGACCCCCGGTGCGGGACCGGGCGTGTCGACCAGCCGACGGTCGGTGAGGACCTCACCGCGGCGGACGGCCGACGTCAGCCGACGACCCTGGACCTCTTCCGGGTCCGCCAGCGCGCCGTCCGGCGGCTGCGCGACGCGGATCAGTGCGATGTCCGCAGCGGTCAGGACGGCTCCCAGTTCGAGATCCCGGGTGACCGTGACCGCATCCGTTCCGGGGGCCGCACCGGCGGGCCGGGCGGCGGAGAACCCGGCGACGAGCAGCAGCAGCACCGCCGTCGCGCGTCGGGCGGCCCGGTAGCGGCGGCCACCCCGGCGGCCGGTCCAGGCGTCCATCCGACGCCGCGGCGTCAGCGCCCGGACAGATCGTCGACGTTGCGACCGTTCGGTCGGCATCCCCGCCCCCATGACCCACCCGCCCGCCCCGACCGACAACGACTCCCGCTCACGACTCTAGGAACGGGATCGGGCCGCGAACAGGGTCAGCGGGTCGACGGTGGACAACTCGCCGACGTAGGGGGCTTGTGGACGAACGCGTCAGGTCTTGGCGGCGCTGCCCGAGGTCGAGCTCTTACCCGAGCCGGAGCTGGAGCCCGATCCGCTCGACGGTGTACCGCCCGAGGTCGAGCCGCTGCTCGAGCCGCTGCCGGAGCCGGAACCGCCGCTGCTGCTGCTGCTGCCCGAACCGTTGCCGGAGCCGCTGCCCGACCCCCCGGTGGAGCCGGTCGTGCCGTTGGACGACCCGCCGGAGCCGCTACTGCCGGACTCGGTCGACGTCGACTTCTCCGCGCCCTTGGCCGGAGCGGAGTCAGGGCTCTTGGCGACCTTGCCGTCGCCGTTGCGGGAGTCGGTGCGGTAGAAGCCGGAGCCCTTGAAGACCACGCCCACCGAGCCATAGACCTTGCGGAGCCGGCCACTGCAGACGGGGCAGTCGGTCAGGGTGGCGTCACTGAACGCCTGGAACGCCTCGAACTCGTGATCGCAGACGGTGCAGGCGTATTGATACGTGGGCACTGAGGGTTCCTCCGCTGACTGCGCTTCCGGTGCGTCGCCGGCGGCCCGGGGGTCGCGACCGCAGGTGACTGGCACTCGAACGGTGTGAGTGCCAGATCCGATGATCCACGGGCGACGGCCGGGGCGCAAACACCGGTGATCACAGGTGCGGTCAGGTCGGCTCGCGGAGGCCGTCACCGGGGGTGACGAGCAGGGCCACCGGAACGTCCAGGTGATCGTGCGGCACGGTCCGCCGGACCTCGTCGTCGTACAGGACGCCGATCAGCACGGGTCGCCGCTCGCTGCCGGGGGTGAGTTCGCCGAGCAGCGCCAGGGTCCGGTCGTAGTGACCACCTCCGCGGCCCAGCCGGAACCCGGCGGCGTCCACGGCCAGCGCGGGGACCAGGATCAGGTCGGCCAGCGTCACGGCCCCCGGTCCGAGCAGCGGGCCGTCCAGTTGCTCGATCCCCACCGGACCGGGCCGGTGGGGTAGCGCAGCCCCGCCCGCCGCCCGGCGGGCCGCCGAATAGTCCGTCCAGTCCAGTGGCGACGCCCCGGTCACGACCGGCACCAGGACCCGCACGCCGGCCGCGGCGGCGTCGTCCAGCAGCGCCGCGGCCAACGGCTCCGACGCCAGCGGCAGGTACGCGCACAGTGTGTCCACCCCGGCGAACGCGGCCCGCAGGTGGGCGGCATTCGCGGCTCCGGCGGCCTGCCGCTGCGCAGCCGAACGGCCCCGCCGCCGGTCCAGCAGCCGGCGCCGCAGGTCCTGCTTCGCGGCGGTCACGGCAGGGTCGGGCGGCGGCGGTCCGGGCTGGCTCAACTGGTCACTTCCGGTGATGTCGATCGGCGTCGAGGACACCGTACGGGCGCACGGGCGCGCCTTGCTCGTCCCCACGGTCACGCGCAGATCAGGTTGGGCGCTATAGGTTGGCTCATCATGACCACTCTGAGTCCCTCTCGTCCGGTGTCCGATGGTCGGCGCCGGGCAGGCAGGCCCAGTCGGCGTTGCGGGGCAATCTGATGCGATCGGTGAGCGAACAGCTCGACCTGGTGCTGCGCACGGCGGTCACGCCGTCGCCGGTGCGAACGGCCATCTCGGAGGCGCAGGGCCTCCTCTGCGCGGAGGAGGTCGTCGCCCAGTCGGCGCTGCCGTCCTTCGACCAGGCCGCCGTCGACGGCTACGCCGTGCGCTACGTCGACATCGCCCAGGCGTCGGAGGCGGCCCCCGTCGAGCTCCCCGTCGTCGGCGAGATCACCGCCGGCGCCCGCACCGCGCATCGGTTGCAGCCCGGGCAGGCCGTCTACGTGGCCACCGGTGCGCCACTGCCGATCATCGCCGACACCGTGGTGCCGCGGTACGAGACCGACGGCCACGCGGCCCGGGTCGCGTTTTCCGCGTCGCTGCCGTCCGGCTCCTATGTCCGCCGCATCGGCGAGGACGTCCAGCCCGGGGATGTCGCGGTCCGCTCCGGGGCGTTCATCGGTGCGGCCCAGGTCGGACTGCTGGCCGCCGTCGGCCGTGACAAGGTCCTCGTGCACCCCCGGCCGCGGCTGTCGATCATCTCCGTCGGCGAGGAACTTGTCGACGTCGCCCGCACCCCCGGGCCCGGTCAGGTCTACGACGTGAACTCCTTCGCGCTGGCCGCGGCGGCCCGCGACGCCGGCGCCGACGTCAATCGGATCGGTATCGGCCCCCGCGACATGCGTCGGCTCCGGGAGATGGTGGAGGCCCGGCTGCTGGTGAGCGAGGCCGTCGTCATCGCCGGCGCGGCGGGCGGATCCAGTGCGGCCGTCGTCGCCGAGGCGTTGGCCGACCTGGGCCAGCTCGACCTCACCCGGGTCGCCATGCAGCCCGGCTCCGCGCAGGGATTCGGCCTGCTCGGGCCGGACCGGGTACCCACCTTCCTGCTGCCGGCGAACCCGGTCAGCGCACTGGTGGTGTTCGAGATCATCGTCCGTCCGGCGCTGCGGGTGATGCTCGGCCGCAGTAATCCCTATCGGCGCACGGTGTCGGCGCGCACCCTCGAACCGATCAGCTCGCCGTTCGGGCGCCGGTCGTTCCTGCGCGGCCAGTTGCTGCGTGACGACGAGAACGACTACCTGGTGCACATCCTCGGCGGGAGCAGCACCCACCTGCTGGCGTCGCTGGCCGAGGCCAACTGTCTGGTGCTGATCGACGAGCAGTCCACGGATGTGAAGGTCGGCGCGGAGGTGGCGGTCTCCTTCCTGGCCCAGCGGGCCTGAGCCGGCCGTGAGCTGGTTCGCCCCGGCGACCCCGGGTTGGCCGGCTCGACTCGGGCCGGTGCCGACGACGCACGGTCCGGTGGAACTCCGGCCACTGCGGGCGTCGGACGGAACCGAGTGGCGGCGGCTGCGCATCCGGGACGAGTCCCACATCCGACCATGGGATCCGAGTTCGACCCTGAGCTGGAGTGCCCGCCACACCCGGCCCGCGTGGATGGATCACCGGGCGATGCTCCGGCAGGCCGCTCGGCTGGCAACCGCCCTGCCTTTTGCGGTCACCGTCGACGGTCAGTTCGCCGGCCAGGTCACCATCGGGGGGATCCAGCGGTTCCCGCTGCACAGCGGCTGGATCGGCTACTGGATCGGCTCCGAGTACGCCGGCCGCGGGGTCGCCACGATCGCCGTCGCCCAGGTCGTGGGGCACGCGTTCGCCGAGGGCCGGCTGCACCGCGTCGAGGCCACCGTGTCACCGGCCAACCCGGCCAGTCAGCGGGTCCTGGCCCACCTCGGGTTCCGGCAGGAAGGCCTGCTCCGGCGCTACCTCGACATCGACGGCGGGTGGCGCGACCACCAGTTGTGGGCGCTGACGGCGGAGGAGGCGCCGGACGGCGCGGCCGGCCTGTTGCGGGCCTGGTCGGCGGACGGATTCGCACACCCGTAGGCCTGGTCCGCGCTGTGACCGGCTGGTCGGCGGGTGACCGCGTGTCGTCCCCGAGGGGTGCGACCGCGGTGGCTAGCGTGACTGGCCAGTAAGGGTCGGTCCGAGGGCTGCGCGCTGCCTCAGTGTGCGGCTGCGGGCGCGACCAGCTCGGCAGGGCCAGGAGGATGGGTATGACGGTTCCGCAGTCGTTGCTGGTGGTGGCGCTCGCGGTGGCGTGGCTCATCGTGCTGGTGCCCTCGTCGTCGCGACGCCGTGGGCACGTCAAGGAGACCGTCCAGGGCAGCGGATTCCGGGTGCTCAGTCGCACCCCGGCCGCCCTCCGTCGACCGGCCCGTCGCATCGGCAACCTGTCCACCGCAACAACCCAGGACCCCCGCAGGAACGTCCGGAGTGAGGATCAGATGGCCAGCCAGCAGGTAGATGCCGACAACTCGCGCGCCGAGGACGACACCGTCGTGCTCGACGCGGTGCCGACCCGGGGCAGCCATCCCTACGACGACGAGCGCGACGGACCGGATCGCGCGGAGCGGGCCGACTCGACCCACGAAGCCGTGCACGCCGATCAGGATGCCGACGCGGTAGCGCGCGAGGAAGCCGCCGCCTACGACGAGCACGACGAGGCCGAACTGCGCCGCCAGTACCAGGCGTGGCGCACGTCGACCCGCGACGAGGAGTCCGCCGAGAGCGACGCGACCGCAGGTCCGGACGCCGGGGCCGAGCCGACCGACGTCCGCCCGATCCCGCGCCGCCCCGGTCGGGGAACCTACGACCCCGCAGCCGCCGAACGCGCCCGGGCCTACAAGTTCGCCCGCCGCCGCCGGGCGGTGCTGGTGCTCACCCTGCTGATCGTCGGGTTCGCCATCGCCGCGGTGCTGGTGTCCTCCTCCCTGTGGATCGGCGCCGGGGTCTCGGCGGTACTCCTCGCGCTGTTCCTGGCCTACCTGCGTCGACAGGTCAAGATCGAGTCCGACATCCGCCATCGCCGGCTGGCCAAGCTCGAGCGCGCCCGGCAGATCCGGCCCGAACACGCTCCGGACCAGGACGCGTCAGCCGATCCGTATGCTCAGCGCACCTCGACGCCGTACCCGGCTTCGGGACCGGTCCGCCATCGGTCGAACCGGGTCGTGCTGGAGCTGGACGACGACGATCCCGGTTTCGACGACCTCGAGCAGTACGAGCCGATGGAGTACCGCCGCGCCGTGGGACAGTGAGGTCCGTTGTCGATGACAGGTCTGGTCACCGGGGTGTACCAGCAGGCCGACGCGGCGATCCGGTTCGACTGGGGCGGTGAAGGCGCGGGTGCCACCACCGCCGGCGCCGGGATCGTGGTCGTCGTCGATGTCCTGTCGTTCACGACGACGTTGTCCGTCGCGGTCGACGCCGGTGTCGACGTCTACCCCTACCGGCTCCGGGATGCCTCGGCCGCTGCGTTCGCGGCCTCCCGGCAGGCGGTTCTCGCGGTCGGGCGCAGCGAGGCGGGCACCAGCGGAGTGAGTCTCTCCCCGCTGTCGGTGCGCGCGGCGGCAGCCCCGAACGGCCCGCTGGCCCGGGCGCGGCGGCTCGTCCTGCCCTCACCGAACGGTTCCGCGATCGCCAAGTCACTGTCCGATCGCGGCGCCGTCGTCATCGGCGCCTGTCTGCGCAACGCCGGCGCGGTCGCCCGCTGGGTGGCCCAGTACGGCCACGGCCAGCCCGTCGCGGTCATCGCCGCCGGCGAGCGGTGGCCGGGTGATCTGCTGCGGCCCGCGGTCGAGGACATGTGGGGCGCGGGCGCGGTGATCGCCGAACTCCAGGCGCAGGGCATCCGGACGTCCTCCCCGGAGGCGGACGCCGCGGTCGCCGCCTTCCGCGACGTCAAGGGCCGGATCGGCCTGGCCCTGCAAGCCTGTGTCTCGGGCCGGGAACTGTCTGCGGACGGCTTCGGCGCCGAGATCGCGGTGGCCGCCGAACTCGGTGCGTCCACCGTGGTGCCGATCCTGCGGGGTGAGGCGTTCACCGCTGCCTGAGGTCAGGGGCAATCGGCCCCGCGCGCCGGCCCTGGGTGGCCGCCGAGCGGGTTCGTGGGGGCCGGGTGGGCTGGTAGTCTTTCAACGCTTGCGGGGTTCGCTCCGTGCGCGGGGCTGTAGCGCAGTTGGTAGCGCGCTTCGTTCGCATCGAAGAGGTCCGGGGTTCGATTCCCCGCAGCTCCACCACGTTTCCGCCGGAGCGTCACCGGACCCGGATCATTCAAGAAGAGCGCCGTCGTTCCGCGCGCGTCGAGGCCGTGCAGAGGATTCGAATCCCTCGGCCCTGGGCCAGCCCCCTCGACGGCGCTGCACACCCTCGTCTCGACGGCGGTCACCCCCTGCTGGTGGGCCGTCGTGCGGCCACCTCCAGCATCTCGGGTACGAGGTCGGTCAGCACCACGCGTCCGGTCGGCGCCCGCCGGGCGATCCTCAGGCCCCGGCTCACCCGTATCGGCCGCGATATCCAGGTGCTGGTGATTCGGAGTGACACCGAGAGTTTCGATCATCGCGGCGCCGATGGGGCCAACTGATGCCGGATGACGCGATCCCTCTTGTCCCAGCCGGTCGACAACCTCGCCCAGCTGGCACGCCGGGCGTCGCGGATCTCGTCGGTAGTCGGCGTCGGACCTCCAGTCATCGATGCCGTCCATCAAACGGGAAGCCGCTGTCGGCGGACACCACAGTCTCACGCCCCGCCCGCCGGGCTCACGGCAGACAGGGACCGGTCCCGCTGACCTCGAACGAGGGGCCGTCGGCGGTGTAGGACACATCCGGCGGGATGGCCTGCAGCAGCCCCGCCGCCACCAGCGCCGCCATGTCGATCGCGGCGTCATCGAGTGGATGCTGGGACTCGAACGCCACACCGGCCAGCCGAACGGTGTGCTGATTCGCCTGACAGGCAACGTCGGCCGCACCGGCTGTCAGTGGGGTGAGGGCGATCAGGGCGACGGCAGAGATGCCGCCGAGGATGGTGACGACGGTGGACAGCTCGGTCAGGCCGGTACCCCGGTCGTCGTCGGTGGGGTGCGAGAGCCAACGCATGGTTCTCCTCGAGACGTCACGGGTAGGAGGCGGCAGAGAGATGTCCGCGACCACTGAGCCGACAGTGACGACTCCACCCGAATGGACCGTTTCGCCGCCGATGAATTCCGGCAGATTGTGACACACCGCTACAGCAAATGGGAAGGGTTAGACCGGACGGGTCTAATTGCCCCCGAATACCTCCGCAGGGAGCGCATCCTACGAACGTTGATCGCTGAGAGTGACGCAGTGAGCAGCCCGACGGCCACCGCCGACGCCGGCCCGTGACGCCGCTGCCCGGCGCGCCTGGACCCCGTCGCCCACTCCGACCTGTGACTCTGGTTCCAGGACGGGCGGTGACGTCGCCCCACGGTGTGTAGGAGTGCAGCTGTGAACCGAGGACGACTGGTCGGCGTCGTGGCCGCCGTGATCCTGACCATCGCGACCGGAGTGCTGATCTCCCAGAGTTCCAGTGCGACCGTCGCCGGCGGGCCTACGCCCGACCCGAACCCGGCCGCCCAGAACGCGGAGAGCGTGAACGAGGCGGCGGCGGCGGCGCTGCCCGACGGCGCCGTCCCGCAGGCCGACATCACCGCGGACCGGTGGATCACGCCGAAGGCGCCGAACCTCTCGATGGACCCGATCCCGAAGGGCACCAGGGTCCCGCAGTTCATCATCTTCAGCTTCGACGGCGCCGGCAGCCACAGCAAGATGAACGAGTTCCTCGCCGCCGCCGCCCCGACGGACAGCCGCATCACCGGCTTCCTCAGCGGCACCTACCTGCTCACCGACGACCACGCCGACGCCTACAGTGCGCCCGGCGCCCGGCCCGGCACCTCCTCGATCGGCTTCGGCGGCGACCGGGCCGAGGTCGTCCAGCGGGTGACCGACCTGAACAACTTCTACGCCCTGGGCAACGAGGTCGGCACCCACTACAACGGGCACTTCTGCGAGCTCGGCGCCAACTGGTCCACGGCTGAGTGGAACGACGAGCTGGACCAGTTCCTCTCCTGGTTCCGCGACTACAAGTCAGTCGACGGCATCACCGACGGACCCGATCTCAAGGTCCCGGTCGGCGAGGTCAAGGGCGGTCGCACCCCGTGCCTGGCCGGCCAGTTCGACCAGCTCACCCCGAGCTGGAAGGCGCACGGGTTGACCTACGACAGCTCCGGAGAGAGCCCGTACACCGGCATCTCATGGCCGAAGCTCGAGGACGGCATCTGGCAGTTCCCGATCCCGACCGTCTACTCGCAGCCGTTTGCCGACGCCGGCTTCTCGCCGTTGGTCAAGGCCATGGACTACAACTTCTGGTTCAAGTTCAACAAGGCGACCGAAAAACCCGAGACCCAGCCGCAGTTGACGCAGTTGGTGCTCGACACCTACCGCTCCATGTACCAGCAGGCCTATCACGACAACCGGGCGCCGATCCTGATCGCCAACCACTTCAACGACTGGAACGGCGACTCGTTCAACCCGGCGGCCCGGCAGTTCATGGTCGAGACATGTGGTCAGCCGGAGACGATCTGCACCACCTACCAGAACGTCATCGCCTGGATGGAGGCGCAGGACCCGCAGAAGCTGACGGACCTGCAGGACCAGGTGCCCACAGCGGACAAGGCCCCCGCCACCGGGTAGGTCCGTCCCGGGTAGGCCGGGAGCGGACCCGCGTGCTTCGGCTGGGCGCGCTGTTCTCCCCTGGCACACCCGTCGATCACCGCAGCAGACCGGCCGCCACCCCGGCATTGACCGTCGCCAGCAGCGCCCGCGCCAGGTCGACCCGCAGCAGCGATCGGTAGGCGCCCGCGTCGAATCCGGCCGTCAGTCGCCGGTGCAACGGCACCGCGACGAGCGCGGTGATCAGCAGGATCATCGCGAGCAACCCCATCGAGACGAACCGGAGCCACCCGCCACCGGTGATCAACAGCGCGGCGGCGGTCACCACCTGGCCGCCGAACAGCGGTCCCACCACCAGGCTGATCCGCCGTTGGTGGGCTCGCTCGTAGTCGACGAACACCGCCGCCGGGACCAGCGCGAACTGGCGGTAGACGACCACCTGCACCGTCCACTGGAACCCCGCGTAGGCCGCGGTCAGCAGTAGATGGACGATCAGCAGAACCGACACCGCACCCATTCTGCGGGACCGCCGCACGGGAGCGCCGCCGCCCAGCCGAGCATCACCGCGCCCGGGAGCGGATCCTGACGAGTCAGCCGGCCAGCTTGTCCAACAGGGCGCCCAGGTCCGCGGTGGCGAATCGGATGGAGGAGTCACTGCAGCCGTAGGGCAGCACCAGCCGGTCGCCGTGCACCAGCGCTCCGCAGGAATAGACGACGTTGGGGACGTACCCGTCGCGCTCGTCGTCGTCGGCGGTGAGCAACGGTT
This sequence comes from Nakamurella sp., assembly GCA_039916325.1. GTDB lineage: Bacteria > Actinomycetota > Actinomycetes > Mycobacteriales > Nakamurellaceae > Nakamurella. The sequence goes on from JBDSLP010000118.1 coordinate 36,756, forward strand.
CGCGCAGCGCGCCCAGAAGCCGGGACGGATCGTCGAGGTCCAGCAGGATCGCCCCGATGCCGTAGGTCCGGACCGGTCCGACGCCGTGCGTCAGCACCAACCACCCCGCCCCGGTCTCGATCGGCGGTCCGCAGTTGCCCAGTTGGATCAGCTCCCACGGTCGGCCCGGACCTTGCACGACAGGGCCCTTGTCCCAGAGATGGGTGTCCGCGGAGGTGGCCAACGTGATGCTCTCCCGGTCCCACCGCGACAGCGCCAGGTAGCGACCCCCGACCCGGCGGGGGAACAGCGCCATCCCCTTGTTCTTCGCGGCCGGGCCGATCAGCTCGCTGACCTCGAAGGTGGTGAAGTCCTCGGTCCGGATGAGCCGCGGGGAGATCTCCCGGCCGTCGAACGCGGTGTAGGTGCCGAGGTAGGTGCGGCTGCCGTCGTCGTCGACGAACGGGGTGAAACGCGCGTCTTCCATGCCCTGCCGCTCGGCGTTGCCGGTCGGGTAGACCACCCGTTCCGCGAGTGGGCTGGACGCCGGGAAGGCCAGCCGGTAGTGCCCGCGCGCGACCTCGCGGATCCGTTCCACCACGGCGTCGGAATCGGCACCGACGAAACCACCGTTGCGGGCCCCGGCGACCGCGGCCTCGACGCGGGTGACGCTGAAGTGGGAACGGAGCAGCCGTAGTACGGGATCGGCGACGCTCGGGTCGGGGACGTGCGGCGCCAGTGCGTTTCGCAGGTACTCGCGGCTGAGCACGGTCGGGGTCACCCGGCCGGTGACCAGGCAGCGACCGGGCTCATCCACCCGAACGTCGCGACCACTGATCACCCCGGTGCGGAACTCGATCGAGGACACATGGCCCTCACCGACGGCCCGCACGCTCATCGCGAACCGGAGTTCGCCCTCGGCGACACCGGTCTGATCGGGGTGCGGCACCATCGACGGGTTGAACAGCGCCGCGGCTTCCACCGCGTACTCCTGGGTGCAGTACGCGCCGATCAACCGTCGACGGGCGACGCTCAGCGTCGTGGCGTCCGGGATGCGGTGCACGACCATCGCGGCGTGGTCGTCCAAGATCCCCGCCAGGTTGTGGTGCCGACCGTCGAAGCGGTCCATCACGTCGGCGAGGACGGTCTCGACCTCGTCCT
>JBDSLP010000119.1:0-4835 GCA_039916325.1 Nakamurella sp.
CCATCGGTGCGCTGATCCCGCGCGCGGAGTGGACGATGTTCTCCCACCGGGTGATCTTCCACGGCCGCCGGGTGTGCGCCGCGAAGAAGCCGGCCTGCGGTGCGTGCTTCCTGGCTCCGCTGTGCCAGTCCTACGGGCTCGGCCCCACCGATCCCGAACTCGCCGCGAAACTCGTCGTCGGGCCGGAGCGGGATCACCTGCTCACGCTGGCCGGCCGGCCGCGATGACCGCTCGCTGATGACGTCATGCCGATGACACCGGACCGGCCGATGGACGTTCCCTTCGACGAGATGGACGAGCAGCTCGACGGGGCGGCCGTGGCGCTGGTCGGCGACGACGACGTACCGGCCTGGCTGCGCCCGATGATCCGGCGGAGCCTCGGTGGGCCGCTGCCCGGGATGCTCGACCGGGCGGCCCGCCGTCGGGAGGGTGGCAGCCGGCAGTCCGCGGTGCTGATGTTGCTGTCCGACGGGGTGCCCGGCGGGGTGTCCGGGGGCGGTGCCCACTCCGGCCCCGACCTCCTCCTCACACAGCGGGCCAGCACCATGCGCACCCACGCCGGCCAGCCCGCCTTCCCCGGCGGAGCGTTGGACCGGGGCGAGGACGCGGTCGCGGCCGCCCTGCGCGAAGGCTTCGAGGAGACGGGCGTCGACCCGGCGTCGGTGACTCCGCTGGTGCTGATGCCGCGGCTCTACCTGCCGCGGTCGGAGTTCGTCGTGCAGCCGGTGCTGGCCTACTGGCACACGCCCGGGCCGGTGGCACCGGTCGATCCGGCCGAGACGGAGTTGGTCGCACGGGTGCCGATCGCGGCGTTGGCCGCGCCGGCCCATCGCCTGCACGTGAGCTGGGGGAGCTACGTCGGACCGGCCTTCGAGGTCGCCGACATGCTCGTCTGGGGGTTCACCGCCGCCATCATCGACGCGCTGCTCGACCTCGGCGGCTGGAATCGGCCGTGGGAGTTCCCCGACACCCGGACCGTGGACGTGACCGACGCATGACGTTCATCGATGTGGTGCTCGTACTGCTGGTGGTGGCCGGTGGCATGGCCGGTTTCCGCCAGGGTCTGGTCGCAGCGGGCTGCTCGCTGCTCGGGGCGGTCGTGTGCGCGCTGGGCGCGCTGGCGCTGGCGCCGGTGGTCGTCCGGGACATGCAGTCGGGGCTGGCCCGGACGGCGGCGTCGATGGGCATCCTCGTCGTCGGGGTGCTGATCGGTGAGGTGATCGGCGGCTGGGCCGGCCGGACGCTGTCCGAACAGATCACCTGGACGCCGGCGAAAACCGTCGACCGCACGCTGGGCATGCTCGGTCAGGCGGTGGCCGTACTCGCCCTGGCCTGGATCGTCGCGCTCCCGTTGGCGTCGGCGCCGCTGCCCTGGCTGACCGCGGCCATCCGGAACTCGACCGTGCTCGCCGCCGTCGACCGGGTCGCGCCCGACGGCTCCGCCGGCCTCACCGGGCAGCTCCGGACCCTGCTGAACTCGACCGGCTTCCCCGACATCCTCGGCCCGCTCGGGGCGACCCCGATCGTCGACGTCCCCGCGCCGGATCAGAACCTGCTCACCGACCCGGTGGTGGCTGCCGCCGCTCCCTCCGTGCTCAAGATCCGGGCCGCCTCACAGTCCTGCCGAAAGGCTTTCAGCGGAACCGGTTTCGTCATCGGGCCGGAGCACGTGCTGACCAATGCGCACGTCGTCGGAGGTGCGTCGTCGGTCGGGGTGGAGGTGGACGGCACCCTGGTCCCGGCCACCGTTGTCGCCTACGACTCCGAGGAGGACACCGCTGTGCTCTACGTTCCCGGCCTGGACCGGCCCGCGCTCACCTTCGACGACCGGATCCAGCCCGCCCAGGCTGACGCGATCGTGCTGGGCTACCCGCTGGGTGGGCCGTTCACGGTGAGCGCCGGCCGGGTCCGGTCGGTGATCGAGCTGACCGGACCGGACATCTACCAGAGCACCACGGTGCAGCGGCAGGTCTACCTGCTTCGCGCGCTGGTCCAGCCGGGGAACTCCGGTGGACCGGTGCTGGACGCCGCGGGCGAGGTCGTCGCGGTCGTCTTCGGTGCCGCCATCGACGACAACGAGACCGGGTTCGCCTTGACCGCAGCGGAGGTCGCCGACACCGTCGCCGCCGGGCTCACCGACACCTCGGCCGCTGCGACCGGCGCCTGCGTGCTGGACTGATCAGCGGTGCGGTCTGTCCGGTCAGAGGCCGGTCAGAGGCCGGTCAGAGGCCGGTCAGGAAGTCGGCCATCAGCTCGGTGACCCGGCCCGGAGCCTCCTCGGCGGCGTAGTGCCCGATGCCGCTGATGACGTGCCGGAGGTAGCCGCCTGAGCAGTACTGCGACGCTTCGGCCAGCATCGCCAGCGGAATGATCCGATCTCCCTCACCGCCGATGTGCAGCACCGGCTGCGTCGCCGGTTGGCGCAGCAGCGCCTCCCGGTGCCGCAACCCGTCGGAGCGCCACGGCGAGCGGGCCACCCAGCGGACGTGTTCCAGGGCCGCATGCCCGACCCCCGGGATGGTGATGGCGTCCCGCATCCGCAGCAGGGTGTCCTCGTAGTCGACCGACGCCATCCACGCACGGCCGGCACCCTGCCGGACCACCCGTTCCAGGCCGGCGCCGTGGTTCACCGCCAGCCGACGCTCGGGCCACCAGGGCCAGCGGGCCCCGGACAGCAGCTGTCGGTAGCCGCCGGCCTGCCGGGGTCGACGGATCCGGGCCAACGACATCGGATGGGCGGCGTTGACCGCGATCACCGCCCGGACCTGCGGGGCCCGCACACTGGCGGTGTTGAAGGCGGTCAGGCCCCCCATGCCGGTGCCGGCGACGACGGCGGTCGGCTCACCCAGTGCGCGGATGAGACCCGCGGTGTCACCGGCCAGGGTGAAGGCGTCGTAGCCGCGCGGCGGCTTGTCGGAGTCGCCGTACCCGCGCAGATCCACCGCTACCGCGCGGTAGCCCAGCTGAGGCAGGTGCTCGAGTTGGTGCCGCCAGGACCACCAGAACTGACCGAATCCGTGCAATAACAGCACCAGGGGGCCGGTCCCGGCCTCGACGGCGTGGAAACGGACCCCGTTGGCGCTGATGTCACGGTGCTGCCACGGACCGGGGTACCTGACGGCGGAGGGGAGCGGGACCACGGCAGGCCGTTGGGGTGCGCTCACCGGAGTCGGGGAGCGGACACCGTCGGCCTCACGCCTTGGTGGGGACGTCCGGATGGGACGCAGCCCGCTTGAGCGTCGTCGCGGTGTCCTGCAGCGACTGGATGGTCTTGTCCGGCTTGCCGATCTTCTTGACCTTGCGCAGGCCCAGGAGTGCCAGCAGGCCGGCCAGCACCACCATCACGATGAAGACGATGGCGAAGGCCAGCGAACGCGGCAACCAGATGTCGAGGATCTCGCCGACCATGAACCAGAAGAAGAACAGCGAGAACAGGCCGATGACGCCGGCGACGACGAAGAACACGGCGCCGATAGCACCCTGCTTGGCCGAGGCGACGATCTCCAGCTTCGCCAGCTCGATCTCCGCGCGCACCAGGGTCGATACCTGGGCGGTGGCGTCCTTGACGAGCGTGCCGATCGACGCCGACCGGTCCACGTCGTCCTCCGGGGTGAGCGGGATCGACGGCCGGACGTATCCGGTGCCGCGGGCTTGGCCGGGGTTGTTCCCTGGGTAGGTCACGGCGATCTCCTGACGTCGAAACTACGAATCGTGGGGTGGTGCCGGTGGGTGTCCACGGCCGTCCGACCTCGACGGCATCGCTCATCGTGCCATGTCCGCCGCGGCCCGTTCCGCACGGATATACCCAACCACCGGCCGATCACCGCTCCGGTCAGGACGAGGGCTTGGCCAGCCCGGTGTTGATGAGTCCCATGATCGCCGAGTCCTGCAGCGTGGTCACGTCGCCGAGCTCGCGCCCCTCGGCCACGTCACGGAGCAGGCGGCGCATGATCTTGCCGGACCGGGTCTTCGGGAGCTCGGGCACCAGCAGGATCTGGCGGGGCTTGGCGATCGGCCCGATCTGCGTCGCGACGTGGTTGCGCAGGTCGGCGACCAGTGCTTTCTCCTCGGCCGAGTCCCGCTCGGGCAACGGGATGCCGCGCAGGATGACGAACGCGACGATGCCCTGGCCGGTCATCGCATCGGTGGCGCCGACCACCGCCGACTCGGCCACCGACGGATGGGACACCAACGCGGATTCGACCTCGGTGGTGGAGATCCGGTGCCCGGAGACATTCATCACGTCGTCGACCCGGCCCAGCACCCAGAGTGCGCCGTCATCGTCGTACTTGGCGCCGTCGCCGGCGAAGTAGTAGCCCTGGGCGGCGAAACGCGACCAGTAGGTGTCCTTGAACCGTTCGTCGTCGCCCCAGATCGTGCGCAGCATGGCGGGCCAGGGGCGGTCGATGATCAGGTAGCCGCCCTCGCCGTGGCCCACCGGGACGCCGTCGTCGTTGACCACCTTGGCGCTGATCCCCGGCAGGGCGGTCATCGCCGAGCCCGGCTTTGTCGCAGTCACACCCGGCAGCGGGGAGATCATGATGGCGCCGGTCTCGGTCTGCCACCAGGTGTCCACGATCGGCGTCGTGTCGTGGCCGATGTGCTCGCGGTACCACATCCAGGCCTCGGGGTTGATGGGTTCCCCGACCGACCCGAGGACCCGCAGCGATTCCAGCGAGTACTTCGCCGGGATGTCGGCGCCCCATCGCATGAAGGTCCGGATCAGGGTGGGGGCGGTGTAGTAGATGGAGACCTTGTACTTGTCGACGATCTCCCAGTGCCGGCCCTCGTGGGGGGTGTTGGGGGTGCCTTCGTAGATCACCTGGGTGGCGCCG
>JBDSLP010000120.1:0-5697 GCA_039916325.1 Nakamurella sp.
GATTGAGCTAGAGGCCCTCATGCGCATCGACCGGTCCGGTCGCGCGCCGTCCTGCAGCCTACCGGGGCGCGCCCGGTGGCCCGGCATCGGTGAGCCGCAGCACCTTGCCGGAAAAAACTTGCAGTACTCAACTAATCGGTGCATGCTTGCAGAAGTCAACTAGTTGTGTAGCGCACGCAAATTACTTGAGCTTTACCGTCCAGCATTCGACCGACCGCCGAGGAGGTGCAATGACGATCACCGAGACGCCCGGTACCACGGGCGATCCCGCAACCGACACCTACCGGGCCGCGATCGGGTCCTGCTCCGACGCCGACCGCGAGTTCGCCGGGGACGTCACGGAGCGGCTCATCGAGGTCGTGAAGTCGTTCAGTGCCGTGAAGCACCGGATGCACGGCGCCGCTCCGCAGGAGGGCGTCGATTACGTCCTGCTGATGAAGCTGTCTCACGCCGGCCCGATGCGGGCCAGCGACCTCGCGGACAAGCTGTGCTCAGACCCGTCGACGGTATCCCGACAGGTCGCCGGCCTGGTCAAGGCCGGTCTCGTCGAGCGTCAGGCCGACCCCGACGACGGCCGGGCGTCGATCCTGGTCCCCACTGCGAGCGGCCAGGCCCGGGTCGACCGGATGGTCGAGGTCCGGGGACGGCTCTTCGCCCCGATCGTCGCGGACTGGTCCCCTGAGGACCGCGCCGCTTTCAGCCGTCTGCTCACCGAATTCGTCCACGGGCTCTCGATCAACATCGAAGCCGTCAAGAACGTCGCTGTGGAGCTCACCCAGCCGCAGTCGTTGATAGCTCAAGGGAGAAACGCATGACCACCGCACCAGCTCAGGTGGAGTCGCCGGTCGGGCTGACCCACAAACAGATCCTGACGATCCTCGGCGGGCTGATGGCGGGCATGCTGCTTGCCGCGCTCGACCAGACAATCGTCTCGACCTCCATCCGGACGATCGCCGACGACCTCGGCCAGCTGTCCGGGCAGGCCTGGGCGACCACGGCCTACCTGATCACCTCCACCATCACCACGCCGCTCTACGGCAAGCTGTCCGACCTCTACGGCCGCCGCCCGCTGTTCATCACCGCGATCAGCGTCTTCGTGGCCGGTTCCGTGCTCAGCGGCATCGCCACGTCGATGACCGAGCTCGCCGCGTTCCGCGCGGTCCAGGGCATCGGTGCCGGCGGTCTCTTCTCGCTGGCGCTGGCCATCCTGGCCGACATCGTGCCGCCCCGGGAGCGGTCGCGCTACCAGGGCATGTTCCTCGCCGTCTTCGGAACCTCGTCGGTCGTCGGGCCGATCATCGGTGGCTTCTTCGCCGGCGCGGACACCATCTTCGGCATCACCGGATGGCGTTGGGTCTTCCTCATCAACGTCCCGATCGGCATCGTTGCGCTGGCCGTCGTCCTCAAGGTCCTGCACATTCCGCACACCCGTCGCGAGCACCGCATCGACTGGTGGGGTGCGCTCGCGCTGGTCGTCGGCATGGTGCCGCTGCTGCTGGTTGCCGAACAGGGCAACAAGTGGGGCTGGCTGTCCGCCGCCAGCATCGTCTCGATCGTCGTTGGCGTGCTCGGTCTCGTCGGCTTCGTGGTCATCGAGAAGCGGATGGGTGACGACGCGCTGATCCCGACCCGGCTGTTCGGCAACCGTCAGTTCTCCCAGGGCCTGATCGTGAACGTGATGATCGGTCTGGCCATGTTCGGTGCGCTGGCCACGCTGCCGCTGTACCTGCAGCTGGTCAAGGGCGCGACCCCGACCCAGTCCGGGCTGTGGCTGCTGCCGCTGATGGTCGGTCTGATGGGCGGCTCCATCAGCTCCGGCATCATCACCGGCCGGACCGGTCGCTACAAGATCTTCCCCGTCATCGGCACCGTCCTGCTGATCATTGCGTTCGGGATGATGCTCGCGCTGATCAAGGTCGACACCCCGTACTTGGTGCTGGCCGGCACCTTCCTGGTCATGGGCGCCGGGCTGGGCCTCAACATGCAGACCATGATGATGGCCGTCCAGAACACGGTGAAGGCGCGCGACATCGGCGTGGCCACCTCGTCGGCGACGTTCTTCCGGGCCACCGGCGGCACCATCGGTACCGCGGTCTTCCTGTCCCTGCTGTTCAACGGCCTGCCGACCAACGTCACCACGCAGGTCACCGCGGCGGCGTCGACGCCGGCGTTCCAGCAGGCGCTCGCCTCGTCCGGGTTGACCGCGCAGCAGTACCAGGCGCAGCTCGCCGGCCTCAGCGAGGACTCGGCGTTCCTGAGCAAGCTGCCCACGACGTTGGCGACACCGATCCAGCAGGGTTTCGTGGATTCGACCCACGTCGTCTACATCCTCGCCGGCATCGTCGCGGTGCTCGCGTTCCTGCTGGTCCTGATGCTCAAGGAGGTCCCGCTGCGCACCAAGTCGGCGCTGCAGGAGATGCAGGAGGAGGACGCCCTCGCGGCGGCCGCCACGGCCGTTGGCAACGTCGCCCTCAACGACGCGGCCGGTACCGAAGCGCAGCGCGAATCCGACGACGGCGAGCTGGTCAGCGCCGGGGCGAATCTGTCCAAGGCCGATTCGACCTCGTCGACCGGTGGCGGACGGCACCGCCGCGACTGATCTGGTGTTGGCGTGAGCGTGGCCCCCGACCGGATTGGCAATTCCGGTCGGGGGCCACTGTCGTTCGATCACTGCCAGGCGACGATCTCCGGCCGGGTGCCCCGGTCGCGCAGCGGCTACGGTCGGCCTCGCTGTCCGTGTGCGGCTTCGCATCAACTCGGTGACCGGCGCACCTGTTGCAGCAGATGCGCCGGCTGAACATCTGACGCGAAGCGGTAGGACGGAGGGTGCCGCGTCAGCGCCGGGTCCGTGACCTCACTGCCAGGCGACGATCTTCGGCAAGGTGCGCCGGTCGCGCAGCGGCTGCGGTCGGCCGTCGACGGTGACGTAACGGAGCTCCGGGCCCTCGGCGGCGAGGCGGCGCACCGCACCGACGAGCCGGTCCACGTGCTCGGTGGTCGTGCCGAGCCCGACGGAAGCGCGGACGGCGTGTCCGGTGCCGTCGACGGAGGTGCAGCTCGCGGTGCCCAGCAGACGACGGACCAGGGGCTGCGCGCAGAACGCCCCGTCCCGGACGCCGATGCCGTACTCCGCGGACAGGGCCGCCGCGACGATGTGGGGAGCCAGGGTGCTCACCGTGAAGGTCGCGACGCCGATGACGCTCGCGCCGCCGTCGAAGAGCGAGTGCACGGTGACACCGGGGATGTCGGACAGCCCGCGGATCAGGCGGGCGGTGAGATCCCGCTCGGTGGTGACGAGGGCGTCGCGGTCGGCGGTCAGCAGTGCGTGACAGGCGGTGGCCAGCGCGACGACCCCGGGGATGTTCGGGGTGCCGGCCTCGTGGCGGTCGGGGAGCGGCTTCCAGACCGTGGCGTCGTCGGTGACGCTGCTGGTCGCGCCGCCGCCGATCAGGTAGGGGGGAGCGTCGGCGAGCCAGTCGGCGCGGCCGATCAGGGCACCGGCACCGTAGGGGGCGTAGACCTTGTGGCCGGACAGTGCGACGTAGTCGACCCACAGCTCGGTGATGGAGAAGGGCCGGTGCGGGGCGAGCTGGGCGGCGTCGAGGGCGATGCGGGCGCCGTGGGCATGGGCGACCGCGGCCAGGCTGGCGATCGGCCAGATCTCACCGGTGACGTTCGAGGCGCCGGTGACGACGACCAGGACCGGGCCCTGCTTGCGGGCGTCACGGCAGGCGTCGGCGACCGCCCGGACCGCGGCCTGCGGGGTGGCGGGGGCGGTGAGCCGGACGACCCGGTGCTGCTCCCAGGGCAGCAGGGTCGCGTGGTGCTCGGTTTCGAAGACGATGACCGTGGTGTCGACGGGGAGGCAGTGCGACAGCAGGTTGAACGCATCGGTGGTGTTGCGGGTGAACAGCACCGCGTCGTCGGGCCGGCCGCCGACGAAGGCGCGGATCGGCTCGCGGGCGCCCTCGTAGAGCGCGGTGCACAGACGGGAGTCGAAACCGGCCCCGCGATGCACCGAGGCGTACTGCTCGATGACCGCATCGACGGCGGCCTTGACGACGTGCAGGGCGGGCGCGGAAGCGGCGTGATCAAGGTTGGCGTACTCGACGAAACTGCCGTTGGCGAGCGGTACGAGGTGCCCGGCACCGACGATGTCCAGGCCGGGCGCGTGTGGGCCCGTCACTGCGGTCACGGCGTCGAGGGCGGGGAGCGACGCCTCGATGGGGCCGGTGGCGGCGAGGAAGTGCAGGTCTTCCAGGGTGAGCGTCACGACAGGTCTCCTTGCGGTCGAAGGACCACCGAGGACGAGTCGGAGGTCCGCGCTTGCCGCCGGATGTTCCGGAACGGCCAGGTCTTCACCTGGGGCACCCCGCCGCGGAGGAGGGTTGCCGGCTAGCAAACCAGGGTTTTGCGCTAGCACTCATGACCTACGGCTGGACGATAACACGGCGGCTGAATCGGGTTGCACGGTCTGTGGTGGGCACCACATCGGCGGCGGCAGGGGCCGCATGATTGTGCACAGTTGGTCTGAACGGGTCATGCAACGCACCCAGGTCGATAGTGTGAAGCATTCGGTGACGACAAGGGGACTGGCATGCGGCCGAACGAGCGGCTGCCCCGGTTCGGGCAGGACGGGGACCGGGGCTCGATCACCCCGCTCATCCTCGGCCTGACGCTGTGCCTGTTGCTGCTGGTGGCCGGTGTGACGGCGACCGGGTCGGCGTTCCTGGGCCGCAGCCGGCTGCAGAACCAATGCGACGGGGCGGCGCTGGCAGCCAGCGACGCCGCCGATGTGCCAGGTCGCGCTCGGCTGACGGCGGTGGCCAACAGCGCCGCGATCACCTATCTGGCCGTACGCCCCGGCCACGTGGGAGTGCGGGTCGCCGTGGGCGCCGACACCGTCACGGCCACTTGTTGGACGGACACCGACATCACCTTCGGCGACATGTTCCTCACCCCCACGCTGTATCAGGAGGTCCAAGCCAGCAGCCTGCTGCGCTACCGCGGCGCCTGAGCGTCAGCCGCCGGGGCCGGCCACGAGCTCGGAGCGCCACTCGCCCACGGACACCGCGGTGGTGGAGGACTGCGGGGGAGCGTCGAGAGTCCCGCCGACTCCGACGTTGGAGGTCCAGGTGACCGCCCAGTTGGCGGTGGCGGTGACCGGCCAGGTCCCGGCACCACCGGTGCGTTCCGGGAGCGAACGCCAGTTGAACGAATACACGCAGGCATCCGGCGTCGGCGGCGTCGAAATGTTCGCGTTCGCCCGCGGGCCGGGTGCGGTACCCGAGCCCTGGCAGGTGAGCGTGGCGGGTGCCCCCCGCGGAGCTTCTTTCGAGGCAGGCTCGCCCATCGACCACGTCACGGATTCCAAGGTGGCCGTCAGCGTGACGCTCACAGCGCCGGCTGTCGCCGTGGCCGTCATGGGGCCCGGATCATTGACCCAGAGGTAGAGCCATCGGTTCACGGCGATCTGCGGTTCGGGCCCGAAATTGATCGTCGGAGGCGCGAACCGAATGGTCGCTCGGGCTCCAAGTGCCAACTGTTGTGGCGAGATTGATGGGATGATGGCGTTGGCTACGAGGAAATATGGCGCCAGGCTGAGAATCGGCTCCGCAACTCCTCGCCGCAAGCAGACATCCTGCGCTATGTAGCCCTCCGTCGAATTATGGCCCGCCCACCAAGGTGACTCTGCGG
>JBDSLP010000121.1:0-17484 GCA_039916325.1 Nakamurella sp.
AGACCGAGGCCGACGCGTAGTGGACCTCGAACGACAACGGTCCCGCTTCGGCGATATGGCCTCGCCCTGCGAACGGCGAACTTGCTACGAACCGCTGGCCTCACCCAAGCCTGACACGCAGGGGCCCGGGACAGTTGACGGGGGTTCGGGATCTCGATGATGCGCCCGGATGCCTGGCACCTTCTGCTGCCGCACCCCGACACTGCGCGGCGCTGCTCCCCGGGGGTTCTGGTACCGGATGTCACGTCAGCGCCTCTACCGGCACGGCTGATGCATCACGCTTCGTCGACCCCGGGGCGCAACGACTCTCCACGCCGATGGCCGGTACCTGGCCGCGACGTGCTCGCTACGGTGACCATTCAGTCCAGACCGGCGTCGATCATCGCCGCCAGTGCGATCACCGCGTCGTCGGCACCCGCTCCTCGACCGGCGATCTCGACGGTCTCCCCCTGCCGTAGCCCGAGGCCGATCAGCAACAGGACATTGGTCACCCCGACCGCGTCGTCTCCGGGGCGGCCGACGGTCACTGTGGCCGCCGGCCATCGGCCCGCCTCGCGCGCAAGGATCGACGCGGGGCGGGCGTGGACGCCGTCGGCGTCGGCCACGGTGGCGGTGGCGGTGGTCTCCTCACCCGCCGGCGCGACCGGAGCCGACGCGCTCACCGTCGACCAACTGTCCCCGGCCCGACGGGCGGCGTCGGCAACCCCGGCGCGATCCGCCCCGGTCTGCGCGGCCACCGCAGCCGCAACTGTCCCCTCCACCAGGGGTGCGTCGACGACGACGATCCGCTCGGCCGCATCCGGGTCGCTGAACTCGAGAGCGGTCTCGGTGGTCAGCAGAGCACTCCCCAGGTCGTAGAGCACGACCACCCCGTCCCCGCCGTCGGCCTCGACCAGCGCAGCGGTGACCAGATCGAAGGAGGTGCCGACGCCGCCCTCGTCGGTACCGCCCGCGACGGCGATGGTCACGTCCGGGGCCATCTGAGCGGCAAGCTCACGGACGCCGCCGGCCAGCGAGCCGCTGTGCGAGACGACGACCAGCCCGACGGTCACGCGGACTCCGGCGCGATCGCGGCGAGCAGGTAACTCACGCTCGTCGCGCCGGGATCGGCGTGCCCCATCGATCGCTCCCCGAGGTAGCTGGCCCGGCCCTTGCGCGCCCGCAGCGGCACGGTGTCCGACGCACCGGTCGCGGCCGCTTCGGCCGCCGCCGCCAGGACGGCCGCGACACCACCACCGGCCGCGGCGGTGTCGCTCGCCGCCGCGGCCGCCGGGGTCAGCGCGTCGACCATGGTCTTGTCCCCGGGGTCGGCCTTGCCGCGGGCCACGACGCCACCCCGGGCCGCCTCCAGCGCCGCCGCGACCGCGGTGGCGTCCAGTTCCGCAGCGTCCCCGACCGCGGTCGCCGCGCGCAGGAACGCGGTACCGAAGAGCGGTCCGGATGCCCCTCCTACAGTCGAGATCAACGTGGTGGCAACCAGTTTCAACACCGCACCGGGGGTCTCCGGCGTACCGGCGGTCAGCTTGGCGAGGACGGCGGTGAAGCCCTTGGACAAGTTCTCGCCGTGGTCACCGTCGCCGATCTCACGGTCGAGATGGGTCAACTCGGCCTTGTGCTCGGCCACCGTGGCCGCCATCGCCCGGATCGCCGAGATCACGTCCGCGGTGCGGCAACCCGGCATCGTCAGACCCCCCACCGCAGCGCGGCCGTGTGCACCGGTGCGTCCCACAGCTCGACCATCTCGTCGTCCAGCTTGAGCAGCGAGATCGAGCAACCCTGCATCTCCAGCGACGTGATGTAGTTGCCGACGAGCGACCGCTTGACCTCGATCCCCTTCTCCTCGAGGTACTTCCGCGCCGAGTTGTAGGCCAGGTAGAGCTCGATCTGCGGCGTACCACCGAGACCGTTGACGAACAGCAGCGTCCGGTCGCCCGCCGTGAACGGCAGGTCCTCGACGACCGACCCCAGCAGGATCGCCACCATCTCGTCGGCGGGGACCAGCTTCATCCGCTCCCGGCCGGGCTCGCCGTGGATCCCGACGCCCATCTCGATCTCGTCGTCGGCGAGGGTGAACGACGGCTCCCCGGAGTGCGGAACCGTGCATGGGGCGAGCGCGACGCCCATGGTGCGCACACCTGCGATGACGCGCTCGGCGATGGCGGTGACCGCATCGAGGTCGTCGCCACGGGCCGCGGCCGCGCCGGCGATCTTCTCCACCAGAACGGTGCCGCCGACGCCACGGCGACCCGCCGTCCAGGTCGAGTCCTTCACGGCGACGTCGTCGTCGACCAGGACCGACCGGACGGAGATGCCCTCGGCGTCCAGCAGCTCGGCAGCGGTCTCGAAGTTGAGCACGTCGCCGGTGTAGTTCTTGACGATGAGCAGCACACCGGCGCCACCGTCGACCGCAGTGGCTGCCGCGGACACCTGATCGGGCGTGGGCGAGGTGAACACCGCCCCCGGACAGGCGGCTGCCAGCATCCCGGCGCCGACGAAGCCGCCGTGGAGCGGCTCGTGACCGGACCCGCCACCGGACACCAGGGCCACCTGGCCGGCGACCGGCGCATCGGCCCGGGCGATGAACATCGGGTCGTAGGACACCGTGAGCAGGTCCGGATGCGCCGAGGCCATCCCGGCCAACGCCTCCTCGACCACCGTGGTCGGGTCGTTGATGATCTTCTTCATTGTCGTCTCCGCTCGTCGTTGAACGCGGCCGGCGCGACCGTGGAGGTCGTCCGGTTCCTGCCGAGGCCGAGCCTGTCACCCATACCGCGTTGCCGGAAGGGTCAGGGTTCGGGATTGTCGAACTCGCGCGCCATCTTCACGGGCGGGCCGGGGATCGGGTCCCGCACCCGGAAGGAGGGCTGACCCCAGGCGGGCTTCTCCTCGCTGCCAGTCAGGGCGGCGGCCAGCCGCCGGACGTCCGCGGCGGTGGCCATTCCGGTCCGGTCCGCGTCAGGTCCCGGTACCGAGCCGCCGCTCGGTGGCGGCCAGTAGGACGCAGAGGGTGAGCGCCTCGGTGGCGGTCGCGACGTCTTCCGGCGACGGAAAGGTCGGCGCGATCCGGATGTTGCGATCCCCCGGGTCCTTGCCGTAGGGGAAGGTCGCACCGGCGGGCGTCAGTGCGATGCCGGCGGCTTTGGCCAGGGCGACGACCCGGGAGGCAGTGCCGGGCAGCACGTCGAGACTGATGAAGTAGCCGCCGGTCGGCGTGGTCCATTCCGCGGTCCCGGTGCCGGCGAGCTCTGCCTCGAGGATTTCCCGCACCCGGGTGAACTTCGGGGCGATGATCTCGCGGTGTCGGCGCATCAGGGCCTGCACACTCAGGTAGTCGGGCAGGAAGCGGAAGTGGCGCAGTTCGTTGATCTTGTCCGGTCCGATGGTCCGGCGGGCGAGGAACTTCTGCATCCAGGCCACATTCGCAGGTGAGCCGCCGAAGAACGAGAGCCCGCTGCCGGCGGCGGTGATCTTGGAGGTGGATCCGAAGATCACGACCCGGTCCGGATTCCCGGCCTCGGCGGTCAGGGTGAGGATGTCCGGCACCTTCGGCTCGGCCCCGGTCAGGTGGTGCACTGCGTAGGCGTTGTCCCACAGGATGCGGAAGTCCGCGGCTGCGGTGGACATCTCGGCCAGCTCGCGGGCGACCCCGGCGGTGTAGGAGACGCCGGTCGGATTGCTGTAGGACGGCATCGCCCAGATTGCCTTCACCGAGGCGTCGTCGGCGACCAGCGACTTCACCGCGTCCATGTCGGGCCCGGTCGAGGTCATCGGGACGGTCACCATCCGGACGCCGAGACCTTCGAGGATGGTGAAGTGCCGGTCGTAACCGGGAACCGGACACAACACCGTCACCCCACCGGGGACCTGCCCCCACGGGGTGGCGCCGGCGCCGGTGCCGTTGAGGACGAAGTGGGTCAGGCAGTCGTGCATCAGGCCGAGGCTGGAGTTACCGCCCTCGATGACCTGGCTGGTCGGGATGTCGAAGATCTGACCCCACAGCTCGCGAATTTCGTCGATACCGGTCAGGCCGCCGTAGTTGCGGCAGTCGGTACCGTCCTTGGCCCGGAAGTCGCCCTCACCGGGCAACGCGAGCATCGGGTCGGACAGCGCGAGCTGCGCCGAGGACGGCTTGCCACGGGTGAGGTCCAGCTTGAGTCCCCGGTCGACGAGGGTCGCGTACTCGGCGCGCAGCGTCTGGTGCAGCTCCGCGAGGGCGCCGGGGTCGGCCGTGGTCACGTCGATGCTCGGTGCAGACATGCCGGAAACGTTACCGGTAGGTGTCCCGGCGGAGGCCGGCGCGACCGGACCCGGGCCTGCTCAGATCCGGCGGTAGGCGGAGCGGCTAGGCGCGGCCGTGCCCAACGGCGCCTGGGCCCGGCCGTCGTCGGTCGGCGTCGGCCCGGGCTGGCAGCGCGGGCAGTAGAACGCCGTGCGCTCGACCTCGGCGGTCTGACCGGGGCTGCGGCGGTAGACCTCGATCATCGCCACCCGGACCGGGTTGCCGCACCGGCGGCACGGAAGGCCCGACCGGGCGTGCACGTACTGCCGGTTGCCGTTGCGCAGATCGCCGGTGGTGCTCGGGGTGGCGCGTACCAGGTTACTGCTCAGCATCCGGCGGGCGCGGTCCACCACCGCCGCCGGATCGGCGACGTCACCCACCCGGGTCCACGGCGAGATACCCCGCGAGAACAGCGCTTCGGACATGTAGAAGGTGTCGATACCGGCCAGGTTACGCTGGTCGAGCAACGCGCCGCCGATCGTCGCGTCCGGGTCGTCGGTCACGCGCCGCAGCGCCTCGGTGACCCCCCACGAACGGGTCGGGTCGGCGAAACCGTCGGCCAGGATGTCCGGCCCGAGGTGGCCGATCAGCGACGACTCGTTGTCCGTCGCGACCAGGTCGACCATGCCCAGCGTCATCCCGACCGCAGTCCACTCCACGTTCGCCAAGGCGGCCCGCACCCCCGGGCGGTCGACGTGCGGCCATGACGTCGGGCCGGTGGCGGCGACCCGCCAGGACCCGTCCATCCGGAGGTGAGAATGCAGGGTGAGCGCGACATCGCCGTCCGGGGCGGATGTCTCGCGTCCGGCCGGGAGGGCGGCCATCCGCGTCAGGATGTGTTTGCCGTAGGCGAGGACCTCGGTGACGGTGCGCCCCGAGAGCTCGACGGCACCGAGGTTCGGCCAGCGCAGCTCGGCCCGGGTGAGCTCACGGCCGGCCAGCGCCTGGTGCAGCCGCCCGGCACTGCGCCGGACGGTGTCCCCCTCAGGCATCGACGGCTCCCACGCCGAACACCGTACGCCGGGGCGGGCCGGCGGCCGATCCGCCGCCGGTTGTAGGGTGGGTGGATGTCCGACTCGGACGACCCGGGGACCCGCGGCGGTGCGGGGTTCGGCGGGCTGCCCGTCCATCGTCCCGGATCGGCGCTGACGCCGTACGTGCGGTCGATGACGGCCTACGACATGGCCGGCGTCGAGGTCGTCCACCACGGAGTGCCGTCACCGGATCTGACGGTCATCCTGGCGCTGGGGCGACCACTGACCGTCGGCTGGACCGCGGACCGCGCGCAGGGCCGGGAGTTCCACGGCCTGGTGTCGGGACTGCACGACGGTCCGGCGTTCATCTTCCCGACCGCCGATCACGCCGGCGTCCAACTCGCGGTGACGCCGCTCGGGGCGCGCGCGCTCTTCGGGCTGCCGGCCGGCGCGATCGCCGCCGGGCTGGTCGATCTCGGCGACCTGTGGGCCGGGGTGGCCGCCGAGCTGATCGAGGCCCTGCACGACTGCCGGACCTGGCCGGAGCGGTTCGCCCGGATCGAGACCACCCTGCGCACCCGGCTGCAGGGGGACGATTCGATCCGGCCGGAGCTGATGTGGGCCTGGGATCGCATCGTCGCCGGCGCAGTCCCCGCCACCGGCGCGTTGGCTGACGAGATCGGTTGGAGCCGAGGTTATTTCGCACGAGTATTCGCTGCCGAGTACGGTCTCAGGCCGAAGGAGACCGTCCGCGTCGCGCGGTTCAGCCGAGCCAGGATCGCCCTCGGGCGGCCCGGGGCGAGCCTCGCCGACGTCGCCGCGCAGTGCGGTTACGCCGACCAGGCGCACCTGACCCGCGAGTGGCGTCGGCTGGCCGGGTGCACGCCGAGCGGCTGGCGGCAGGAGGTGTCGTCATTCGTTCAAGACGATCCGAGGACCGCAACGGCAGCATCGACGACATGACCGACGACGCGACCCGACCCGCCCCGCAGATCTGGCACAGCCTCCGGTACCACGACGCGCCGGCGGCCCTGGAGTACCTGACGTCGGTACTGGGCTTCCGGCTGGTGGTGGCCTACCGCGGCCCCGATGACGACACCGTCGTCGAGCATGCCCAGCTGCAGTGGCCCGAGGGTGGCGGCATCATGATGGGCTCCCACCGGGACAGTCCGACGTGGCCGATGCAGCCTGGCTGCGGAGCCGCGTACGTGGTGACCGACCGGGCCGCCGAGGTGTACGCACGGGTCGTCGACGCTGCCGGATTCCACGTGCTGCAGGAGCTGTCGGTGGATGAGCACGACGGGGGCGGCGGTTCGTCGTTCGGCGTGCGGGATCCGGAGGGCAACCTCTGGAGCTTCGGGAGCTACCGGGGCGAGCCGGGCTGACCCTAGCCGGACTGGCGCTCGAGCAGCCAGGAGGCGGTGGCGGCGAGCGCGTGGGCCAGCCCGTCGGCGGCGACCTCGGGGACGATCAGATGCGCCCCCTCCTGCACGACAACGGGTGCCTGGCCCATCGCGATGGCGGTACCGGCCACACTCAGCATCGACAGGTCGTTCAGGCCGTCGCCCACCGCCACCACCCCGTCGAGCCCGATCCCGAGGTACTCGGCCGCCCACCGCACGGCCCGCCCCTTGTCGGCCTCCCGGCTCGTCACGTTGATGAACTCGTCCCCCGGGAACACCGGCGAGGTGGACGTCTCGGCCACCAGGCCCAGCCCGCGCAACCCGGACAGCAACTCCTCGACGCCGACGCCCTGGTAGGCGACGACCGTCGCCTTGATGACATCGACGCTGTCCCAGTCGATGTCGGTGACCACGCCGTGCGGATCACCGCTGATGAGGTCCCAGTAGATCTGCGCTGCGGGCTGCCGCTCGGTCACGACGAACTCGTCACCGAGGTAGAACTCGGCGTAGAGACCGCGGGCCACGCACCAGGCCACCAGGGCCGCGGCGGTGGACCGGTCGATCGACCAGGTGTGGATCGGACTGCCGAACTCACGGATCTGAGCCCCGTTGTGCACCACGTGCGGCCCGGGGACCCGGAGCTGGTCGTGCAGATCGGTCAGACCGGCCGGCAGTCTGCCCGTGGCGAAACCGACCCGTAACCCCGCGGCCGCGGCGACCGCGACAGCGCGGGCGACCCCCGGAGTGGCCGTGGAGCCCTCCAGGATCAGCGTGCCGTCGACGTCGGCGACGACGTAGCCGGGGACCGGACGGGTCCACTCGGCGAAGCGACCGCCGGGGCGGAGACCATCGGGGAGGGTGTGCGGCATACCTGGGACGGTATCGCCCGGACGGACCTGAGATTGCCGACTCGGCTCGACCCGGTCGACGTCGATGCAGACGCGCCTGCGAGGGTAGGACCGGTTCAGCCCAGGTGGCGCCACCGGTCGGGACCGCCGGCGTTGTCGATCGCCACCTGGTCGACGACGGTGGCCGGTCGCGGTCCACCGATCTGCGCCCAGTCCGACACGTACTCGGGGTGCCCGTTGCCGATGACGTAGACCCGGCCGGTCTGACCGCCGGCGATCACCGTGCCCTCGGCCGGCCGCATCGCGACATGACTCCACGCCCCGCCACCGTCGGCCCGGTCGATCGCGGCGACATCAACGCTGAGCATCGGCCCCCAGAAGCTGATGGCGTCGAAGCTGGCGACGTAGATCGGTGCACCGCCGGCGAAGCGGTACACCTCGCCGTTGGGCCACACCACCACCGTCGTACCGTCGACCGGCCGCCGGGACAAATGGTCCCAGACGCCGCCGGCACCGGCGTTGTCGAGCGCGGCCTGGTCAACCCAGATCGGGGCCTGCGGGCCCCCGATGGCGTCCCAGGTGGAGACGTACACCGGCGCGCCGCCGGTCACCCGGTACACCTCACCGCGCTGGGAACCGACGAGGACCGTTCCCTCCCGTGGTACCGACCGGAGGGCGCCGAACTCGGCGTCGCTCAACGAGATCGTCGGCTGCGGACCACCGACGGCGTCGAAAGTGGAGGTGTACACCGGGGCGCCGCCGGCGATGCGGTAGACGTGACCCTGGTAGTCCACGACCGCGTTGTCGCCGACGGTGCCGTCCGACACCCGGTTCGGCGGGGCGGCGGCGACCGCATCCCTGACGTGGATGAAGCTGGCGTCGGCGAACATCTGGCTGCTGCGCTCGATGCGCCGGACCGTCGAGGTTCCGGAGCCGCGGGAGGAGTAGTTGTCCTCGCTGACGTCGATGTAGGAGTCGGTCACCGCTTCGACGTAGCCGACGTGGCCCGCGCCGTAGTTGTCCCACTGCGCGATGGCGCCGACCGCCGGGTTGTCGTCGACCGGAACCCCGGCCGCGCGGGCCTTGTCGTCCCATTCGAAGCCGCTGCCGACGCGATCGGGCCAGGGCCGGGCGGCACCGGCCTGTTCGAGGCGGAACGAGGCGTAGCTGACGCAGTTGTGCCCCGGACCCCAGGAGCCCCACACCGACTGCCCCCCGTAGCCGGTCGAGGCGAGGCAGCCGTAGTCGCCGCTGGAGCACAGGTAGCTGACACCGGGGGCGGCGGCACTGGCGGACGCTGCGGTGACCCCCGTGCCGATGGTGGCGGTGGCGACCAGCACCCCGACCAGGGCCAGCCGACCACGGGCGGCATCCCGGACGGCGCGGAGAGGAGTTCGCGTTCGGGAGATCGTGGTGAGGGGACTGGACGTGCGGGCACCCGAACGCATGCGTTGCCGATCTGTCGAGGGTCTGGTCCGCGTGGCCCGCCCCCACGCGTGAAGCGCGACGCTACACACGGCTCAGGGGGCTGACGAGACCGAAACGTGATCTGACCTGACCCTCGACAGGAGGGTGAGATGCGGTGGTCAACCGACGCTCCGATGCTCCGGACGAGGGGCTGTGCGTCGGGATCGTCGAGCTGACCAGCAGCGATCCCCGGGGCGGGCTGACGCTCGGTCAGCCGAGCCGGCGGCCGGGACAGGTGCGGAGTGCGGCGTAGGTCACACGGATGCGGGTGCAGCCGGTGTGTCTCGACGTGTCGCCAGCGAGTCAGCGCACCGCCGGCCGGAGCCGCAACCCTCGGGGGGTCGCGGAGAAGCCGGCGGCTTCCAGGGCGACCGCGACGGGCGAACCGGCCCCGGCCAGCGCCTCGCCGCCGTTGACCTTCTGCACGGTCATCGACCCGAGGCCACCCCGGGTGACCGCAGCGGCGAAACCCCGGGCCGCCGACGCCAGGATGTCGGCGTCGGCGGTGAAGCTCAGCAACGATCTACCGCCGCGCTCGGCGTAGAGGGCGATCTCGCCGTCGACGAGGGCGACCATCGCACCCGCTCGGCGGGCCGGTCGGTGTTTCTCCTCGGCCATCACCTCCGGCCATGGCAGGGCGGCACCGTAGGGGTTGGCCGGGTCGGCGGCAGCCAGCACCACCGCCGGTTCGGTCCCGTCGCCGAGCAGCTCCGATCCGGGGATCCGCACGAACCCGCGCAGCCGGTCCACCGCCCCGGTGGAGGCGAACTGGGCGGCGCCCAGACCCTCGATGAAGTAGCCGCGCCGGGTACGACCGGCCTCCTCGAACGCTGACAGCACCCGGTAGACCCCGGCGAAGTTGCCCGGGATCTCCTCGGCGACGACCGATCCCCGGGTGACGACGCCGTACCGGTCCAGCAGGATCTCCGCGGTGGCATGGGCGCGGACCGTCGGGTCGGTGTCGATCGCCGGCACCAGCGACCAACGGCCCGCCACCGTGGCCGGGGCCGGGCGTGCCGTCGCGGCCGACAGCGACGCCCGGGACAGGCCCATGCCTCGCAGCCGGGAGCGGGGCGCCGTCGGGCGCTGCCGGTGGGTGGTCTTGCCACCCGCCAGCCGGGCCCGGACCGGGGTCAGCGTGTCGCCGGTGACCTGGGCCGCGAAGACCAGATCCCACATCACCTCCACGAGCTTGGCGTCGTCGACGTGGCCCACCCGAAGGGCCACCGCCTCCGACAGCGGGCGGAAGAAGTACGCACCGCCACCGGCGAGCACCTCGAGGACGGCGGCGTGGATGTCGCCGAGGACCTTCGGGTCGGGTTCGTCACGGGCGCCGGCAGGAAGCGGCAGGGTCAACGGGGCGGCGTCGGTGAGGTGCAGCGACACCCAGCCGTCGTCCTTGGCCAGGGCCGCGTGCCCGGCCCAGATCACTTCGCCGGCGGCCATCAACTCGTCGAGCAGCGCGGGGGTGTAACCGGCCAGACGTGCCGGCAGGACCAGCGTCTCGAGGGCGGACGCCGGCACCATCACGCCCGCCAGCTGCTCGATGCAGCGGAGCAGGCCATCCGCGCCACGAAGTCGATCCTCCTTGCGCGCCGAGGGGCCGATGCCGTTCCAGGCCGGCAGGAAGCGGGCGAAGGCGGCCGGCGGGACCGGCTCGACCTCGGCCCGCAGGCTGGCCAGCGAGCGGCGACGGAGCAACCGGAGAACCTCGGCGTCCACGTACTCGACCGAGCCCTCGATACCGCCGGAGCCGGTGGGGCGGAACTCGCCCTGAACCAGCCGGCCGCTGCCGACCAACCGCTTGAGAACGTCCCCGGCGACAGCCGGGCCGAGCCCGAAGCGGGCGGCGGCATCGGCGGCCGTGAACGGTCCACGGACCCGTGACCAGCGACCGAGGAGCTGGAGCAGCGGATCGCCGACCCGCTCCAGGAACGCCTGGGCCACCCCGAGCGGCACGTTGACCCCGAGCCCGTCCCGCAGCGCCGCGACATCGCTCGGCTCGCAGTACCTCCCGTCGCCGGCGACCCGTACGTCGACGATCCGGCGGGCGTCCAGCAGGGCCGTCAGCCAGACCGGGACGGCGTCGGGATCGGTGCTCCGATCGGCGATCTCGAGGGCACTCAGCGGGCCGAGCACCCGCAGCAGATCAACCGCCTCCTCGGCGGACCGGGCGCGCCGTCCCTCGGCCAGGCGCTGCAGCTCCAGCTCGGTCCGCTCGATGGCCTCGGGGTCGAGCAGGTCCCGCAGGGCCAGCCCGTCGCCGTGTCCGAGCAGATCGGCCAGCAGCGCCGGATCGACGGCCAGCGCCGCCGCACGACGCTCGGCCAACGGCGAGTCGCCTTCGTAGAGGAACTGGGCGACGTAGCCGAACAGCAGGGACTGGGCGAACGGGGACGGCGACGGCGTCTCGACCTCGATGACCCGGACCGCGCGACCAGCGATCTGCTTCATGATCTCGATGAGCCCGGGGACGTCGAAAACGTCCTGCAGCACCTCGCGGATCGTTTCGGCGATGATCGGGAAGGTCGGGTAGCGGGCAGCGACCTCCAGCAGCTGGGAGGCGCGCTGGCGTTGCTGCCACAGCGGCTGGCGGCGGCCGATCTGCCGGCGGGGCAGCAGCAGGGCCCGTGCCGCACACTCCCGGAACCGGGCGGCGAACACCGCGGAACCGCCGAGCTCGGCGGTGATGTCGCGCTCCAGCTCGTCGGGCTCCAACACGACCAGGTCGCCGATCTCCGGAGCGCCACCCTCGAACTCGAGATCGGGGAGCCGGAACACGATGCCGTCGTCGGCGTGCATCGCCTGAACGTCGATGCCGAACCGCTCCCGCATCCGGGCGGCGACGGCCAACGCCCAGGGCGCGTGCACCGCGGCCCCGAACGGTGAGTGCAGCACGACCCGCCAGTCACCCAGCTCGTCGCGGAACCGCTCGACGATGATCGTCTTCTCGTCGGGCAGGGTGCCCGTGGCCTGCCGCTGTTCGGCCAGGTAGGAGAGCAGGTTGTCGGCCGCCCAGGTGTCCAGACCGGCGGCGGTCAGCCGGACCCTGGCCTCCGGGTCGCTGACCTGGCCGATCTCGCGCAGGAACGCGCCATGCGCCCGCCCGAGCTCGGCGGGCCGGCCGAGGCCGTCGCCTTTCCAGAACGGCAGCCGGCCGGGTCGACCCGGCGCCGGCAGCACCAGGACCCGGTCGTGGGTGATCTCGGTGATCATCCAGGAGGTGGACCCGAGGGCGAACACGTCGCCGACCCGGGATTCGTAGACCATCTCTTCGTCGAGCTCACCGACCCGGCGCCCCGGGCCCTCGCCGCCGGCCAGGAAGACGCCGAACATGCCGCGGTCGGGGATCGTGCCGCCGGAGGTGATCGCGAGCCGCTGGGCGCCGGGCCGGCCGGTCAGCTCGCCGCTGCCCCGGTCCCAGACCAACCGGGGCCGAAGCTCGGCGAATTCCTCCGACGGGTACCGGCCGGAGAGCATGTCCAGTACCGCTTCGAGCACGCTGCGCGGCAGCGACGCGTAGGGGGCGGACCGCCTCACCAGCTCGTGCAGCTCATCCACGGTGATCGGATCCATCGCCACGATCGACACGATGTGCTGGGCGAGCACGTCCAGCGGGTTCGCCACCACCGCCAGCGCCTCGACCGCCCCCGCGGTCATCCGCTCCGATACCACCGCCGACGACACCAGGTCCCCGCGGTACTTGGGGAACATCACGCCGCGCGAGACGGCGCCGACCTGGTGGCCGGCGCGGCCGACACGCTGCAGCCCGCTGGCCACGCTGGGTGGTGTCTCCACCTGGATCACCAGATCGACCGCCCCCATGTCGATGCCGAGCTCCAGCGAGCTGGTGGCCACCACCGCGGGCAGCAGCCCGGACTTGAGCTCGTCCTCCACGATTGCGCGCTGGCTTCGCGACACCGAACCGTGGTGGGCCTTGGCCAGGATCGGCGATGCGCCCGCGGTCAGCCCGGAGCCACCCGGCATCAGCGTCGGAAAGCCGTCGGACGGCGCCGGCTCGGCGGACGCCGCACTCTCGGCCGCCAGCAGCCGCTCGCCGTGGATCTCGTTGAGCCGGGCGGTCAGCCGCTCGGCGAGCCGCCGGGAGTTCGCGAACACGATCGTCGAGCGGTGTTCGCCGATCAGGTCGACGATGCGCTCCTCGACGTGCGGCCAGATCGATGTCCGGGCGACATCACCCGCGGCGGTACCGGTGAGGTCGCCGGTGGGCTGGCCCAGTGCGGTCAGGTCGGCGACCGGGATGACCACGTCGACGTCGATCTTCTTGCTGGCCGGCGGCTGCACCATCGTCACCGGCATACCGCCGGTCAGGAAGCGGCCGACCTCCTCGAGCGGCCGGACGGTCGCCGACAGCCCGATCCGCTGCGCGGGCCGCTCCAACAGCGCATCCAGCCGCGCCAACGACAACGCCAGGTGTGCACCGCGTTTGGTGCCGGCGACGGCGTGCACCTCGTCGATGATCACGGTCTCGACCCCGGCGAGCATCTCGCGGGCGCGGCTGGTCAGGATCAGGAACAGTGACTCCGGGGTGGTGATCAGGATGTCCGCGCCGGCCTTGCCGAACTGCCGCCGCTCCTCCGTCGAGGTGTCACCGGAGCGGACCGCGACAGCGATCTCGGGCACCGGCTGACCCTGCAACTGAGCCTGGACGGCGATCCCGGTCAGCGGGGCGCGGAGGTTGCGCTCGACGTCCACGGCCAGCGCCTTCAGCGGGGACAGGTACAGCACCCGGCATCGACCGGCCGCCGCAGCGGCGGCCTCGTCACGTTCCGCGGTGGCAACGGATCCGCGGGCGCCGCGCCGGGGCACGACCACGGCCGGCGCTGTCGCCTTCGCCACCACCAGCCGGTCGATCGCCGACAGGAAGGCGGCCAGCGTCTTACCCGAGCCGGTGGGCGCGACCACCAGGGTGTGGTCGCCGCGGCGGATCGACTCCCAGGCGCCGAGCTGGGCGGGGGTGGGGGCGGCGAAGGAGCGGCCGAACCACTCCGCCACCAGGTCGGAGAAACCCGCCGCGCGCAGGATGGCGCCGCTGTCGGGGTCCTGGTCCGGGGTCACTCCGCCATTGTGGACCGACGCACCGACAGTGCCGGTTCCACGGCGACCCGCTCCCGGCCGACCGCGCGGCGGTGTGATCCGGCGGGGGTGCGGGCCCCGCGAGAGCGCCCGGCGCCCAGCACGGTCCAGACGTTGGCCCCGATGATGGCGGCGATCCCGGTCCATTGCCCGCCCGCGAGATGCTGGCCGAGCCCGATCAGGCCGACGAGGGCGGCGAACACCGGGTGTGCGCTCATCAGGATGCCGAAGACAGCGGCGGGCAACCGGCGCAGGGCGACCAGGTCGACGATCTGGGGGATGACCGAGGAGAGCACTCCGACCGTGATCGCGCACCACAGCGCCGCTGCGGTCGGCGGATGGTGCAGGAACGTCACGATGCCGATCGGGATGAAGCAGAGGGCGGACAGCGTCGCCGCCGCCGCGGAACCCTGCACCCCGGGCAGCCGTCTGCCGACCTCCCGGTTGAGCAGGATGTAGGCGGCCCAGCAGCCGGCGGCGAGCAGCCCGCCACCCACACCGATCCAGTCGGTGGTCGGACTCGGATCGGTCAACAGCACCACGCCGACGATCGCCAACGCCGCGCAGGCGGCGGTCCGGATCGTCCACGCGGTGGCCAGCGCGACCGCCAGCGGACCGAGGAACTCCAACGTCACCGCGAGCCCGAGGCCGATCCGGTCGACGGCGGTGTAGAGGCCGAAGTTCATCACGCCGAAGACCATTCCGAGCAGGATCGTCGGGCGCCACTGGTACCAATTCAGGGCCCAGAGGCGGGGACGGGCGATGACCAGCAACGCGACCGCCGATACGAACTGTCGTACCGCCACGACACCGATCGGGCCGATCACCGGGAACGCGAGTGATCCGACCGCCGCGCCGACCTGGGCCGACAGCGAGCTACCGAGCAGCATGGCCAGCCCGCCCCCGCTGACCCGCCGGCCCTGCGGCGTCGCGATGTCGACCGGGTCGAGGCCGGAGCTGGTCATGATCGGATCATCGGCACCCCCGGGTCATGCGCAAAATGCATTGCGTTGATGATCGATACGCTGCGCGTATGACTCTTGAGCTCGGCCAGTTGCGTTGTCTGGTGGCGATCGTCGACGCGGGCAGCTTCACCGACGCCGCGATCGAGCTCGGCGTCTCGCAGGCGGCGGTCTCCCGGACGCTGGCCCGGCTGGAGGCCGCCCTCGGGACGCGGCTGCTGCGGCGCACCTCCCGCGAGCTGGCCTTGACCGTGGCCGGCGCCCGGGTCCTGCCCGCGGCCAGGCAGCTGCTGCACGACGCCGCCGCACTGGTACGGGAGGCAGCCGCAGCCCCGGACCGGGTGCGCATCGGCTACGCCTGGTCGGCCGTCGGACGGCACACCGTCGAGTTCCAGCGTCGGTGGCACCGCGACCATCCGGGGATCGACCTCGTCCTCAACCGGACGAACTCCCCCACCGCCGGTCTCGCCGAGGGCCAGTCGGACCTGGCCATCGTGCGTGGCGCCGTCGACGGCCGACGCTTCGAGACCGTGGTCGTGGGCCTGGAACGGCGGTACGGCGTCTGCGCCGCCGACGACGCCTGGGCTCGCCGGCGATCGTTGCGGATGGCCGACTTCGTGGAGCGCACGATGGCGGTGGACAGCCGCACCGGAACCACCACCCTTGATCTCTGGCCACCCGACGCCCGCCCCACCGACATCGTCGACACCCACGACATCGACGACTGGCTCGCGCTCATTGCCGCCGGGGACGTAGTCGGGATGACGTCGGAAGCGACCGTCGCCCAGTACCCGCGCCCGGGTGTGGCCTACCGGGTCGTGCGGGACGCGGCACCGATCACGGTGCAGCTGGTGTGGTGGCGCGACGACCCGCCGCCGGCGGCGGCTGCAGTGGCCGAGCTGCTGTCCGAGCTCTACCGGCCATCGCGCTGAGTCGGACGGCCCCGCTGCCGGCCCCGTCCGGAATGACAGTGTCGGTGGGTTCGCCCAGCGTTCCGCCCCGATACCGTCCCTCGGGAAATCGTCATCGCTTTCGCCGACGGCATACGCACGTCCCTGGTGGGTCGGCGTGCCCGGGGGCAGGATGGCAGTGGGCACCCGGGCAGAGCCATTCGGCTCCCGCCGGCCCCGACGCACGCCCCGACGCCCGCTCCGGCGGCGCCACCCTCACCGCCGTTCCGGAGCCGCCGAGTGTTGATCCGCCTGTTACGCCGCTTCCTCGGCCGTTACCGCGGGCCACTGACCGTGGTCGTGATCCTGCAGCTGATCCAGACCGTCGCCACGCTGTATCTGCCGCGCCTGAACGCCGACATCATCGATCAGGGCGTCGCCGTCGGCGACACCGGCTACATCTGGCGGACGGGCTCGATCATGCTCGGGGTGTCACTGCTGCAGATCATCGCGGCGGTCGGCGCGGTCTACTACGGCGCGCTGACCGCGATGAGCTTCGGCCGCGACGTCCGACTGGGCATCTTCCGGCAGGTGGGGTCGTTCTCCGCGCGGGAGCTCAACACCTTCGGCGCGCCGTCGCTGATCACCCGCAACACCAACGACGTCACCCAGGTTCAAATGCTGGTCCTGATGATCTGCACGATGTTCGTCTCGACGCCGATCATGTGTGTCGGCGGCATCGTGATGGCGCTACGCACCGACGGACCACTGTCGTGGCTACTGGTGGTGTCGGTGCCGGTGCTGGTCATCTGCATCGGGCTGATCGTGGTCCGACTGGTCCCCCAGTTCCGCGTCATGCAGGTCAAGATCGACGCCATCAACCGGGTGCTCCGCGAGCAGATCGCCGGGATGCGGGTGGTGCGGGCGTTCGTCCGCGAGGACACCGAGACGGAACGGTTCCGCAAGGCCAACGCCGACGTGACCCTCACTGCGCTGAAGGTCGGCCGGCTGCTCGCGCTGATGTTCCCCACCGTGATGCTGGTCCTCAACGTCTCCAGCGTCGCCGTGCTGTGGTTCGGCTCGTCGCGGGTCGACAGCGGGAACATGCAGGTCGGCGACCTCGTCGCATTCCTGCAGTACCTGATGCAGATCCTCATCTCGGTGATGATGGCGACCTTCATGGCGACGATGATCCCGCGGGCCGCCGTCTCGGCGGACCGCATCGTCGAGGTGCTCGACACCGGGAGCAGCGTCGTGCCGCCGACCGATCCGACCACGAAGGTCCTCGAGCACGGGACGGTGTCGCTGCGGGGCATCGAATTCGCCTACCCCGGCGCGGTCGCGCCGGTGCTCTGCGACGTCACCTTCGACGCGCGGGCCGGTGAGACGACGGCGATCATCGGCAGTACGGGATCCGGCAAGACCACGCTGCTCGGGCTGATCCCGCGGCTCTTCGACGCCACCGGCGGGCAGGTGCTGGTCGACGGGGTCGACGTGCGCCGACTCGACCCGGACCTGCTGGCCCGGCTCGTTGCGGTGGTGCCGCAGAAGCCGTACCTGTTCT
>JBDSLP010000122.1:0-5727 GCA_039916325.1 Nakamurella sp.
GACCCAGACGCTGCGCACCGTCGGCCGCGGCCGGACCGCCCTGCGGTCGGGCGTCGCCGCGGACTACCGGGACTGAACCCGGTTCGGCGCCAACTCGCGCCTCCGCGGAAGCATTCTGTCGGTTCCGCCGGGGGCATTTTCGGCCGGTTCGTGGGGGGTGTGCATCACGCGCTACTGGGTGTGGTTCTCCCGGCGGCTTCAGTCGTTCGGCGACCCGGTAACCGTCGTCTGTCGGCAACGCCTCTGCCCGGCGTTTCCGCGGAAGCGCGCCTGCGGGGTCACCGACGCTTTCGCGGAAGCGCGCCTGCGGGGTCACCGATGTTCCACGGAAGTGCAGCGCCGGGCTCCGGCTGATACGCCCCGGCGATCCGGAGCGTCAACGCCCGGCTCCGGATGAAAAGGCACCGCGCCGGTCAGCCGGGGGCACTCGAAGGATTGGGCTCTGCTGGATCCATCGACTACTCTGGAACGGTTGCCTGCGCCAGGTGCTGCCCCGAAATTCGACAGCACCACCCCTGACCAGAAGAGATGATGACTCCGATTCGCCTCAACCCCGCCTCGCCGTGGGTGTACGACACCCGGCTGCTGTCGCGCCAGGCGGGTGTGATGAAGCGTTTCCAGGAGACCCTCACCTCCGACGACCGTATGGGTATCGACGTCCTCGCGGTGCCGGCGGGGGAGCCGATCCGGGTCAACCTGCGGCTCGAGTCGGTCGTCGAGGGTGTGCTCGTGTCCGGGACGGCCATCAGCCGGGCCGAGGGTGAGTGTGCCCGCTGCCTGACCGCGATCGACCGCCCGGTCGGTGCGGACCTGCGTGAACTGTTCGCCTATCCGAATTCCCTGACGGCGCAGACAAACGAGGACGAAGAAGTGCTCGTCCTCACCGACGACCTCATCGATCTGGAGGCCCTGGTCCGCGACGAGATCGTGATCCAGATGCCGCTCGCTCCGCTGTGCCGGTCGGACTGCCCCGGATTGTGCGCCACCTGCGGTGAGCGGCTCGATGACCTCGAGCCCGGTCACACGCATGAGATACTTGACCCGCGCTGGGCCGCTCTGCGGAATCAGTTCGGCCACCAGAGTTCACGCCCAGAATGAATGTTCGTTAAGGAGTAAGAGTCGTGGCTGTCCCGAAGCGGAAGATGTCCCGCAGCAACACCCGTTCCCGCCGTTCGCAGTGGAAGACCACCGTCCCCACGTTGGCGGCCTGCTCGAACCGCGCCTGCGGTGCTCTCAAGCCGCCTCATACGGCGTGCCCCACCTGCGGCCAGTACGACGGTCGCCAGGTCGTCGAGGTCTGACCCTCCGGGTCGCAGACGTGAGCTCGTCAACCCCGCAGCTGGTCGACGCGACCGAACTCACCGGCAAGCTCGGCATCGTTCTCGATGTCGAGCTCGCTGTGTTGGCGTTCACCCACCGCTCCTATGCGTACGAGAACGGCGGCCTGCCGACCAACGAGCGGCTCGAGTTCCTGGGCGACGCCGTCCTCGGTCTGTGCGTCACCGATTCGCTCTACCGCGCCCATCCGGACTTCAGCGAGGGCCAGTTGGCGAAGCTGCGTGCCAGCATCGTCAACATGCACGCTCTGGCCGGAGTCGGTCGAGCCATCGGACTGGGCTCCTTGCTCCGGCTCGGCAAGGGCGAGGAGCTCACGGACGGTCGCAACAAGCCGTCGCTGCTGGCCGACGCCGTCGAGGCGCTGCTGGGTGCCGTTTATCACCAGCACGGACTCGAGACGGCTCGCAGGGTCATCCAGCAGCTCTTCGGCGAGCTGATCGCGTCGGCTCCGAGCGTCGGGGCTGGACTGGACTGGAAGACCTCCCTCCAGGAGCGCACCGCCACCCTGGGCCTGGGCGTTCCGTCCTACCGGGTTTCCGATGAGGGCCCCGACCATGCCAAGCAGTTCACCGCCACCGTCATCGTGGCCGCCGAGGACCGCGGAGTCGGCTACGGCAAGACCAAGAAGGAAGCCGAGCAGAAGGCGGCCGCACTGGCGTACGAGTCGCTGACGCCGACGGCCGTGGAGCAGTCCGCCCATGAGGTGACGGCCGCCGGCGTGGCGATCCCGGACGCGCCCGGCACCGAGATCATCAGCGCAGTCCCGGCCGACGCCATGGTGCCGGAAAACGTCGCCGACACGGTCGAGGGATCCGTCCCGTCCCGGTGACCGGTGCCTGAACTCCCCGAGGTCGAGGTCGTCCGGCGGGGTCTGGAGACCCATCTCCTGGGTCGGACCATCTCCCGGGTCGACGTCCTGCACCTGCGCTCGGTCCGTCGACACCTGGCCGGGCCGGCCGACTTCGCTTCCGTGTTGACCGATCGCCGGGTCGATCACATCCGCCGTCGCGGCAAGTACCTCTGGTGGGGGCTGGACGACGGTGACGCGGTCATCGCCCATCTCGGGATGAGCGGCCAGTTCCGGGTCCGTGGACCGCTTGATGTCGGGGTCGATTCCCCTCACCTGCGGGTCCGGTTCGCCTTCGCCGACGGCGGCCCCGACGTGCACTTCGTGGACCAGCGCACCTTCGGGGGGCTGTCGTTCTCGCCGGGCGGCGCCGATCTCCCGGCCCAGATCGCCCACATCGCCGCCGATCCGCTCGATCCCGGCTTCGACCTGGAAGCGACCGTCGCCCGGTTACGGGCCCGCCGGACCGGACTCAAACGCGCCCTGCTCGACCAGACCGTGATCTCCGGGATCGGGAACATCTACGCGGACGAGGCCTTGTGGCGGGCCAGGCTGCACTACGCCCGGCCCACCGACGGGCTGACCCGACCGCAGGTCCGGACGGTCATCGCCGCCGCGACCGAGGTCATGTTGCAGGCGTTGGCCCACGGCGGCACGTCGTTCGACGCGCTGTACGTCAGCGTCAACGGAGAGTCAGGCTACTTCGACCGTGCGCTCAACGCCTACGGTCGGACCGGGCGGCCCTGCGCCCGGTGTGACACCTTGATCGTCAAGGAATCGTTCATGAACCGGTCGTCGCATTTCTGCCCGCGCTGTCAGCCGCGGCCCCGCTATCCGCACTACTGATTCCGAGCCGTTCGCGCGCGCCACCAGAGGCGAATGTGCCGATCCGGTGCTGCGGTCGGCGCGCGAACCCCTAGAGTTTCCGGCGTGCGTATACCCTTCGTCCCCCGTCCGGTCACCGACGTCCCGCCCCCGGCGGAGGTCGTCCAGGAGGCCCAACCCAGCTCCCAGCCGGTGGATGTCGCCCTGCGCTTGTTGACGCGTTCCGCCGACCACGGACGAATATGGATGGGTGCCGCGGCGGTGGGTGCGGTCGTCGGAGGCAGCTACAGGCGCGCCGGAATGCGTGGTCTCGGCTCCCTGGCGATGGCCAGTTTCGTCTCGAACTCCCTGGTCAAGCCACTGGTAGGACGGCGTCGCCCGGACCTCGAGCGCACCTCGCTGGCCCGACGGATCGGCGAGCGGCCGTGGACGTCGTCGTTCCCCAGCGGGCATTCGGCGTCGGCCGCGGCGTTCGCCACCGGCGCGGCCCTCGAGCTGCCCGTTGCCGGTCTCGTGTTGGCGCCGGTCGCGGCCGCGGTGGCCTACTCCCGGGTTCACGTCGGCGTGCACTACAAGTCCGACGTGCTCGTCGGCGCCGGGGTCGGCGTGGTCAGCGCGTTCCTGGTCAGGAAGCTGTGGGCGGTCCGCGAGCACGGCCCGGCCAAGTCGCTGCGCGCCGATCTACCGAGATTGGCCGACGGCGCCGGCCTGACCATCGTGATCAACCGGGCCTCCGGTTCGGCCCAGGACGCGGGCGAGGAGATCGGTGAACTGCTCCCGAAGGCCGTGATCTTCCAATGGGACCCCGAGGACGGTCCCGAGAAGCTCCACACCATCATCGGGCCGAAGGTGAAGGCGCTCGGCGTGGCCGGCGGCGACGGCACCTGCGCCTCGGTCGCGGGGATCGCGCTGGACAACGACCTGCCGCTCGCGGTCTTCGCCGCCGGCACATTCAACCATTTCGCCAAGGCCCTGGGCCTGGCGAAATTCGCGGACACCGCAGAATGTGTCCGGACCGGTTCGGGCGGGGCGGTCGACGTGGCGCGCATCGACGGTGTGCCCTTCCTCAACACCGCCTCGATCGGCCTCTATCCGGACTTCGTCGCCGAGCGCGACCGGCTGTCCGGTCGACTGGGCAAGCCGCTCGCTGCGGCCATCGCCCTGCCGCGGGTCTTCGCCAAGGCCGAGCCGGTGGTCCTGTCCCTGAACGGGAAGAAGGACCGGGTCTGGACCGTGTTCGTGGGCAACGGTCACTACATCCCGCGCGGCCTGGTGTCGTCGAGCCGCGACCACATGGCCGACGGTCAGATCGACGTCCAGGTCATCCTGGACCGGGGGAAGTTCTCCCGCACGCGGGCCGTCATCGGCTCCTTGACCGGTCAGGTCGAGCGGTCCGGGGTGTACGCGTCCATGCACACCAAGACGCTGGCGGTGGAGATGGAGACCGAGGACCTGCGGGTCGCCCACGACGGCGAGGTCACCGAGCCCAGGGGGTCGGCGCTGCTCGACCTGGACGCACGGCACCTGCGGGTCTACCGCTCCTGGAGGTAGCCGGCGATGAGCGACGAGGTCATCCGGGTCACCGCGTTCGTGCACGGTCACGTGCAGGGCGTCGGCTTTCGCTGGTTCACCCGGGCCAAGGCGCTCGAGCTCGGGCTGATCGGCACCGCCACCAACCTGGACGACGGCCGGGTACAGGTCATCGCCGAGGGGAAGACCGACCGGGTCGAGGCGCTGCTGGCGTGGCTGCGGTCCGGGGACGCTCCGGGGCGCGTGGACGACGTGGTCGAGCAGCGCGCGGCGCCTCGGCACGACGTCCGTGGTTTTCGGGAGCGCTGACCAGGCGCTGTCCCGCGCGCATTGCCGGAACCTGCGCTGACCGCCGGTAGAGTGCGGCGGAGCCACCGACCGGGGCGGACATGCGAAGGGCAGGGCTCGGGGTTGTATCTGAAGAGCCTGGCCCTGCGCGGCTTCAAATCCTTCGCCTCGGCGACGACGCTGCACTTCGAGCCCGGCATCACCGCAGTCGTCGGTCCCAACGGCTCGGGCAAGTCCAACGTCGTGGACGCCATCGCCTGGGTGCTCGGCGAGCAGGGCGCCAAGGCGCTGCGCGGCGGCAAGATGGACGACGTCATCTTCGCCGGTACCGCCGACCGGCAACCGCTCGGCCGGGCCGAGGTCACCCTGACCATCAACAACGCCGACGGCGCCCTCCCTATCGACTACGACGAGGTCGCGATCACCCGGCGGATGTTCCGCGACGGCGCCAGCGAATACGAGATCAACGGGCGCGGCTGCCGGTTGCTCGACATCCAGGACCTTCTGTCGGACTCCGGGATCGGCCGCGAGATGCACGTCATCGTCGGGCAGGGCCAACTGGATGCGGTGCTCTCGGCCCGCCCGGAGGACCGGCGTGCGTTCATCGAGGAAGCCGCCGGGGTGCTCAAACACCGCAAGCGCAAGGAGAAGGCGCTTCGCAAGCTCGACGCGATGCAGGCCAACCTGACCCGCCTCGGCGACCTCACCTCCGAGCTGCGGCGCCAGCTGAAGCCGCTGGGTCGGCAGGCCGAGGTGGCCCGGCGGGCGATGACGATCCAGTCCGAGCTGCGGGACGCCCGGTTGCGGCTGCTCGCCGACGATCTGGTCACCCTGCAGCGGCAGATCGCCACCGAGGCCGCCGAGGAGGCCGCTGCCCAGGACGAGCGGGACCGGGTCCA
>JBDSLP010000123.1:0-36344 GCA_039916325.1 Nakamurella sp.
GTCGGTTCCGTCGGGCAGCTCCCCGCCATCGACCCGCATCGTCCGGCCGGCCACCACGATCTCGCTGACCGCAGTGACGTAGTTGCCGTACTCACCGACCCCGGCGGTGATGTCGGTCGCCAGCTGGTCGGCCACCGTCCGGAGCCCCGGGCGAGCGTCCGCCGGAGCGGTGGCGGCAGCGTGCTCCAGGTCGGTCAGCTCCGCCGCCCTCGCCCGTAGCGACTTCTCCGCGGTGTCGGCGGCGGTGATGATGTCGTCACGCAGTTCCCGGGCCAACGGCGAGGTCGGGTCCAGACCGGTCAGTCCGGCGAGCTTGCGCAGCCCCTCGCTGTAGCGGCCGAGCTCCTGCAGCTGCGGCCGGATGCGCGCCGTGACCACCGTGCGCGCCGGCGCCGGGGGCGGCAGCAGACGCTGCACCTTCTTCCGTTCCCGCAGCTCGGACGCAGCGCGGACAACGGCGACCAGACAGACCAGGAGCAGCGTGAGGTACAGCATCGTGCGCAGGACCTCCGGGCCGGCGAACGGAGCCGCGCCGCCACCGAAGAACTGGACGGCCGATCCGCCGGCGGGTACCACCGCCGCGGCGGACCACAGGGTGACCCGCCGCTGGGCGCTGCGGACCCGCCGACCCGCGGCCACCGACGGGTCGCGGCGTACCCGCAGCATCTCACCGGCCGCGGACGTGGCCTGCTGGACGACCTCGGTCCGACCGGCGGTGACGGCT
Organism: Nakamurella sp.; assembly: GCA_039916325.1. Taxonomy (GTDB): domain Bacteria; phylum Actinomycetota; class Actinomycetes; order Mycobacteriales; family Nakamurellaceae; genus Nakamurella. The sequence goes on from JBDSLP010000123.1 coordinate 725, forward strand.
TTCGCCACAGCGCCTCGGACCACTGCCTTACGGATGGACAACGGGTACCTGCCTACCGGTTCAGCCGGTGGTGTTCGGCTGCTGCTGGATGTTCTTGTCCAAGGACGGGGTGCTGACCGCCGACGGGTCGATCGCACGGGCCTGCTGGCCGGCCAGCTCCGGATGCAGCTGGGCCCGGAGGGCCTCCAGCCGGGACGCACCGGCCATGTCCATGGTCGACTTCTCGACCTCCATCATCCGACCCTCGACCGAGCTGGCGGTGAGTTCGGCCGAGCCGAGGGCGTTGGCGTAACGGCGTTCGATCTTGTCCCGGATCTCGTTCAGCGAGGGGGTGTTTCCCGGCGCGGTGAGCTCCGACATCGACCTCAGTGAAGCGGAGACCTGCTCCTGCATCTTGGCCTGCTCCAGCTGCGACAGCAGCTTGGTCCGCTCGGCCAGCTTTGTCTGCAACTGCATGGCGTTCTGCTCGACGGCCTTCTTGGCCTGCTCGGCGCCGTGCAGGGCCTGGTCGTGCATGCCCTTGAGGTCTTCCATCTGCTGCTCGGCCGCGACCAGCTGGGTGGCGAAGGCGGTCGCGGTCTGCTCGTACTCCGCCGCCTTCGTGACATCGCCCTTGGCGCGCGCGTCGTCGGCCAGCTTCAGCGCCTGCCGGGCGGAGGCCTGGAAGCGCTCGACCTCGCCCATCTGCCGGGTCAGCTTCATCTCCAGCTGACGCTGATTGCCGATGACCGCGGCGGCCTGCTGCGACAGCGCGGCGTGCTGGCGCTGCGCGTCCTCGATGGCCTGCTGGATCTGCACCTTGGGGTCTGCGTACTCGTCGACCTTGGACGAGAACAGGGCCATCAGATACTTCCAGCCCTTCACAAACGGGTTCGCCATCAGTGCGTTTCCTCTCGAAGTTCCGTCCAGAACCGATCCGGGACTTCCCCGGCGACCCAGCTCACCACGGTACGGACCGATCCGGTCGCACCAACGGTGCACGCGTCCATGGTGCCCGGAGAGCGGCGTGTCCGGCGTGTCGGGTCCATCGTGTCAGGTCCTTCGCCCGGCTTCCAGCGCGGCCAGGGTCGCAGTGCATAAAATCAGGGTCGTCCCTGACCCTGCAGGTGGGATCGAGCGGCCGGTGATCGTCCCGGACCGCGCCGTCGGGCGGGACTCCCGCCACCGCCGGCTCCCGCCGCTACCGACTCCCGCCACGACCGACTCCCGCCACTACGGACTCCCGCCACTACAGTGGGCAGTCGCGGAAGGGGGCCCATGGGTCGGCATGGGGATGACACCCGTCGACGGGGCGTGGCCGGCTGGCTGGTCGCGACCGTGATCGGGGTGGTGGTGGCGCTTGCCGCCGGCATCACCTGGGTCGTCTTCCTCAACTCCGACTCCGGCTCCGGGGTCGTCGACACCACCTGCACCGGCCGGACCCGTATCGACATCGCTGCCGGCGGTGCGGCCCCAGGCCTCCGGGCGGTAGCAGCCGCGTTCAACGCCACCGCACCCGAGGCCCGCGGCCGATGCCTGTCCGCGCAGATCAACCAGGTCGCTGCGACCCAGGTTGCCGATGCCCTGCCCAGCGGTTGGACCGGCCAGGCCAGCCCGCTGCCGGTCGTGTGGATTCCGGACACGCCGGCCGACGTCGCCTCGGTCGCGGCAACCGCGCCGGAACTCGTCGCCGGCTACAACGACGCCGTCATCGCCTCCTCACCCGTTGTCCTGGCGGTCGCCGGTGGACCGGCGCCGGGCGCTTCCCCGTCCTGGTCGGAGCTGCTGACCGCGGTGGCCGGCGGCTCGGCCCCCGCGTTGGCCGACGGAACGCCCTTCACGCTGGCCGTGGGCGATCCCCGACTCGACCCGGCCACCGCCTACGCCCTTGAGTCGATGATCGCCGTGGGAGACGCCGCAGTGACCACCGCCGACGTCCAGGCGGCCACGGACCGGCTGCTGGCCCTGGCCGGCCGGTCGGCGGTGTCGTCGACCGCGGCCGACCTGCTCGACGACCTGGCCGTGGGCAGCCTCACGTTCAGTGCGGTCCCCGCGCTGGAGGCGACGGTGCTGGGCTACAACGCGGACGCCGCGACCCCCCTGCAGGTCCTTCGACCGAGCGGACCGACGGCCGGCGACCAGCTGACCGCCATCGCCCTGTCCGCGAGCTGGGTGGGTGTCGACCAGGCGGAAGGTGCGGCGGCCTTCATCAAGTTCCTACGCTCCCCGGTGGCCACCACGCTGTTGCAGCAGGCGGGGTGGCGGGTGCCTGGCACGACCGCGACCACCACGGACGGGATCGACCCGGCGGTCCCGGTGACGGTGCTGGAACCGTCGGGAGACCGCGTGGCCGTAGCTCTGGCGTCGGCGCTGGGCCTGCCCGGCGTGCCGGCGTCAGGAACGGACCCGGGCACCGGGAGCGCTGCCCCGACGACGCCCTGACCCCCCGTCGCCCGGGCTCAGGGGACGGGGGGCTCAGGTGAGGGCGCTCCGGCGAACTGGGCGCCGGCGAACTGCCTACTGATAGGCCTCGATCGGCGGGCACGAGCAGACCAGGTTCCGGTCGCCGAAGGCACCGTCGATCCGGCGCACCGGCGGAAAGTACTTGTGCGCGGGGCTGACCCCGGCCGGGAAGACCGCCTCGGTCCGGCTGTAGGGGTGATCCCAGTCCCCGGCCAGCGACGCCGCGGTGTGCGGGGCCCCGCGCAGCGGGTTGTCGGTCACCGGCCACTCTCCCACCGCGACCCGCTCGATCTCGCCACGGATGGCGATCATCGCGTCGATGAAGCGGTCGATCTCGGCGAGATCCTCACTCTCGGTCGGCTCCACCATCAGCGTGCCGGCAACCGGGAAAGACATCGTCGGGGCGTGGAACCCGTAGTCGGCCAGCCGCTTGGCCACATCGTCGACGGTCACTCCGGTACGGGTGGTGATGCCGCGCAGGTCGAGGATGCATTCGTGGGCGACGAACCCGCCGTGCCCGGTGTAGAGCACCGGGTAGTGGTCACGCAGCCGGGACGCCACGTAGTTGGCCGCGGCCACCGCGGTCAGCGTCGCGCGACGCAGCCCGTCCGCGCCCATCATCCGGATGTAGGCCCAGGAGATCGGCAGGATGGAGGCGCTGCCGAACGGCGCCGCCGAGACCGGGCCGACCGGACCACGCTCGCCGAGTGGGCTGCTGGGCAGGAACGGCGCCAGGTGGGCGCGCACCCCGACCGGGCCGACCCCGGGACCGCCCCCACCGTGCGGGATGCAGAACGTCTTGTGCAGGTTCAGGTGGGAGACGTCGCCGCCGAACGCTCCCGGGCGGGCCAGCCCGACAAGTGCGTTGAGGTTCGCACCGTCGACGTAGACCTGACCACCGGCCGCGTGCACCGAGTCGGCGATGTCGGTGATGGTCTCCTCATAGACCCCGTGGGTGGAGGGGTAGGTGACCATGATCGCGGCCAGGTTGTCGGCGTGGACGTCGAGCTTCGCGTGCAGGTCGGCCAGGTCGATGTTGCCGTCCTCGTCGGTACCGACCACGACGACCTTCATGCCGGCCATCACCGCGCTGGCGGCGTTGGTGCCGTGCGCGGACGCCGGGATAAGGCAGATGGTCCGGTGCTGCTCACCCCGCGATGCGTGGTAGGCCGAGATGGCCAGCAGGCCGGAGAACTCACCCTGCGAACCGGCGTTGGGCTGCAACGACACCGCGTCGTAGCCGGTGATGTCGCACAGCCAGCCCTCGAGCTGGTGGATGAGGTCGATCAGTCCGGCCGCGTCCTCGGTGGGCGCGTAGGGGTGCAGCCCGGCGAACTCCGGCCAGGTGACCGCCTCCATCTCGGCGGTCGCGTTCAGCTTCATCGTGCAGGAGCCGAGCGGGATCATGGTGCGGTCCAGCGCCAGGTCCATGTCCGACAGCCGCCGGATGTAGCGCAGCATGTTCGTCTCGGAATGGTGGGTATTGAACACCGGGTGGGTCAGGAAATCGCTGGTCCGGGCGAGTTCGGTCGGAAGTGAACTCCCCGACGACACCCCCACATACCCGGGCCTGACGATGCCGAACGCCTCGACCACCGTCAGCAGCTGCTCATGGTCGGTGGTCTCCGACACCGCGATCTGGATCACGTCGTCACCGTCGCGCCACACGTTGATCCCGGATCGACGCGCGGCGGCTGCCACCTCTGCGGCGCGGCCCGGGACCACGGCCCGGACGGTGTCGAAGAAGGAGTCGTGCGCCAGCGTGACGCCGCCGGTGCGCAGGACAGCGGCGAGGAATTCCGCCTTCTCATTGATCCGCTGGGCGATCGCAGTCAACCCCGTCGGCCCGTGGTAGACGGCGTACATCGACGCCATCACGGCGAGCAGCACCTGAGCGGTGCAGATGTTGCTGGTGGCCTTCTCCCGACGGATGTGCTGCTCGCGGGTCTGCAGCGCCAACCGGAATGCCGGCGCACCGTCGGCGTCGCGGCTGACCCCGACGAGCCGGCCGGGCAGCTGTCGCTGCAGATCCGAGCGCACCGCCATGAACGCGGCGTGCGGACCGCCGAAGCCCATCGGGACGCCGAACCGCTGCGAGCTGCCGACGGCGATGTCGACGCCGATCTCGCCGGGCGGACGCAGCAGGGTCAGCGCCAGTAGGTCGGTGGCCGCGACGACCTTGGCGTCGCGTTCGTGTGCGGCGGTGACCAGATCGGTGTGGTCCCGGATCGCCCCGGATGCACCCGGGTAGCTCAGTAGGACGCCGAAGCAGTCACCGACCGGGAGTCCCTCGGTCAGGTCGCTGACCAGCAATTCGATGCCGAGTGGTCTGGCCCGGGTGGCCAGCACCGCCAGCGTCTGCGGGAGGGTGTCGGCGTCGACGACGAACCGCGGCGACTTGCTGCGCGAGGTCCGCCGGGCCAGCGTCATCGCCTCGGCGGCGGCCGTGGCCTCGTCGAGCATCGAGGCGTTGGCGATGTCCAACGCGGTCAGATCGCTGATGACGGTCTGGAAGTTCAGCAGCGCCTCCAGCCGGCCCTGGGAGATCTCCGGCTGGTAAGGGGTGTAGGCGGTGTACCAGGCCGGGTTCTCCAGGATGTTGCGCTTGATCACCAGGGGCGTGATCGTGTCGTGGTAGCCCAGACCGATCATCGACACCATCCGCGTATTGCGGTCGGCGAAGGCGCGCAGCTCGGCCAGCGCCTCGGTCTCGGTGGCGGGCTCGGGCAGGGACAGCCCGTGGCCGGTACCGGCCGGCCGGATGCTGGTGGGCACCGCGGCGTCGGCGAGCTCCTCGAGGGTGCGCAGGCCGAACGGGGCGAGCAGGGCGGTGGTGTCCCCCGCGTCCGGACCGATGTGCCGGTCGCGGAAATCGGTGGGGTCGACCGGCGCCGGGGTCACCGGGGCAACGGTCGGGGCAGACGGGCGATCAAGGGTGTGGGTCACGAGGTCCTTCGGGAGCGATCGGTGGTCGACCGCTCCATGGTGCCTCGTCGGCGACCCTGCACCGGTCACGGGCGCCCGATTCGTCACGTTGCGCCCGTCCGTGCGATCCGGATCACCCGGGTGGCCGTCGTCGGCGGCCGGGACCACTCAGCTGGCGGTGCGCGCCTGCCGTCGGGCCGACAGCTCGTCGGAGGCGTGGGGCGTGCTGGTCACGACGCCGTCCTCGGTGTCGATGCGCTCGCCGGGAAACTCGGCCAGCCGACCGCTCATCTCCCGCATGGTGCCGCCGACGGCGATCCCGAACACGCCCTGACCACCCTGGAGCAGGTCGACGATCTCCTCGGCCGAGGTGCACTCGTACACCGTGGTGCCGTCGGAGAACAGGGTGATACCGGCCAGGTCCCCGATACCGCGGTCACGCAGGTGCTCTACCGCCACCCGGATGTTCTGCAGCGAGACGCCGGTGTCCAGCAGCCGCTTGACCACCTTGAGCACCAGGATGTCCTTGAACGAGTACAGCCGCTGCGTCCCGGATCCGGTCGCGGTGCGCACCGTGGGCTCGACGAGACCCGTCCGGGCCCAGTAGTCCAGCTGGCGGTAGGTGATGCCGGCGGCCTGACAAGCGGTTGCACCGCGGTACCCGACGTGCTCGTCCGGCAGCTCGGTGTTCTCGAAGAGCGCGCCCTGCTCGCTCTGAGGCATTCGCCGTCCACCTTCCGCACCGGTCGCGTCAGGCCCCCGGACCATCCGGACCGTCGTCGACGGCCGGAAGGGGGTCAGCGGCGCCGACCGGGGACTGAATCACACCAGCGTTGTTCCTGCGACGGTAAGCCCCACGGGGTGACGGGTCAACGCTGCCGAGGGCGTGTCCTGAACCTTCACCGAAGGGTTACCTCACCCACGGTGACCGATCCGACGTCTGCGACCCCGCGAACGGCTTACTTCTCCTCGTCGAAGTCCTCGGGCGACACCGAGTCGAGGAACTCGCGGAAGCGCTCCACCTCGTCCTCGCTCTCCTCCTCGGGGATCTCCTCACCCTCCTCGTCGTCGGGCACCACGACGCCGGCGGAATCGAGCACTGCGGGATCGACGAAGACCGGGATCTCGGTACGCACGGCCAACGCCACGGCGTCCGACGGGCGGGCCGACACGGTGGTGCCGTTCTCGAAGACCAGCTCGCCGTAGAAGGTGCCCTCGCGGAAATCGACGACCCGGACCTGCTGCACGGTGTGCCCGAGGGCGGTGATCACCTGTCCGAGGAGGTCATGCGTGAGTGGCCGGGCCGGCCGCAGACCCTGCAGGTGCATCGCGATGGCGGACGCCTCGGTGGTGCCGATCAGGATCGGCAGGCTGCGATTTCCGTCGAGCTCGCTCAGGATCAGGATCGGCTGTTGACTCGGCATCTCGACGCGGACGCCCACGATGCGCATTTCGATCATCTCGGTCAGCCCTCCTGGTCAGCGCTCACGCTACACAACGCGGACACCGGGACCGAGAACCCCTGGCCACGCCCGACCGGCGGGGGGTCAGCCGCCGAGTTCGCGTCGGATACCGGCCCTGACCAGCAGCGCATGCAGCCGCATCAGGGTGCTCGCGAGCTGCGCCGCCTGCTGTTCGGCGCGCTCCCGGGCGTCCGGGTTCTTCTGCTTGGCCTGGGCGGCGACCAGCTGGCTGACCAGCGTCGCTTCGCGGTCGGCCGCGGTCCGGAACGGCCGCAGGTGCCGCGGTTCCATGCCGGCCTCGACGAGCTCACCGATGGTGGTGGCCATCAGCGCGGCGTCCGCGTCGTAGTAGCCGCTGGACCCGGGTGGCACCAGCCCGAACGACTCCAGCTCGCGGAGCTGGTGGTTGTCCAGACCGGACTCGACGAGCAGCTCGGCGCGGGTCATCCGGACCGGTGCACGGCCGGCGAAGGGGGGAAGCTCCGGGCCGGGGGCGGCGTGCAGTGCACGCGGCAGCCGGGCGCCGGTGCCGTCCGGTTCCAGCCCTCGGTCGATCGCGTCGAGCTGGTCCTTGATCACCTTGAGCGGCATGTAATGATCGCGCTGGGCGGCGAGCACGTACCGCAGCCGGTCGACGTCAGCGTGGGTGAACTGGCGGTACCCCGACGCGGTGCGCTGGGGGGTCACCAGACCCTCCGACTCCAGGAACCGGATCTTGGAGATCGACACCTCGTCGAACTCCGGCTTGAGCTTGCCCAGCACCGCGCCGATGCTCAGGGTGGGCTGCGGAGCGCCAGGCACGGCGGCGAGGGCGGGAGCCGTCATGAGTCCGTCACGCCTCCGCGGGGCTTCCGGCCTGGCTGCCGGGGCCACCCGTCAGGAAGACCAGCCGGAACTTACCGATCTGCACTTCGTCGCCGTTGGCCAGCGCGGAGGACTCGACAGCCTCCCGGTTGACGTAGGTGCCGTTGAGCGAGCCGGTATCGGCGACCTCGTAGCCGTCTTCACCCAGGGTGAACTCGGCGTGCCGCCGGGAGACGGTGACGTCGTCCAGGAAAATGTCGCTCTCCGGGTGACGGCCCGCGGTGACCACCGTCTTGTCCAGGATGAACCGCGATCCGGCGTTCGGGCCCCTCTTGACGACGAGCAGCGCGGTCCCGGAGGCGACCGGCTCGAGCCCGGACAGCGTGGCCTCGGCGGTGTCCTCGGCGGACGGCTCAGCATCGCCGCGATTGATCAGGCCGCCTGAGAAAATCGAGGTCGACTCGGATCCGTTCTCTCGCTCGGTCACGCGGCAACTCCCTTGTCGTCCGTCGCGGTCGACGAGGTCGTCGCCGCGCACGTCATGTGGTCTGTGGGTGGTGATCTGTCACGGTGGAACCGTCGCCCGGACGGCCCGTCACCTGCCGGTACCCGATCAAGTCCGGTCATCCTATCGTCGCGAAGACCGCCGGCCCACCGCAGGACACCCGTTGGTGGCGCCGTGGCGGCGATCCCGCGCCGACTCAGACGTCTCCGATGACCTCGGCGTAGGCGTCCGCGTCGAGCAGCTCGGCGACCGTGGCGGGGTCCTCCGGCTCGAGCTCGTAGATCCAGCCGTCGCCGTACGGGTCGGTGTTGACCAACTCCGGTGACGACTCCAGATTGCCGTTGACGGCCATCACGGTGCCGGACAACGGGGTGAAGATCTCCGACACCGACTTGGTCGACTCGACCTCGCCGATGGCGTCACCGGAGGTGACGACCGCTCCCACCTCGGGCAGCTGGACGAAGACGATGTCGCCCAGCGCGTTCTGCGCGAAGTCGGTGATCCCGATCCGGACCACCTCCTCCCCGTTGCGAACCCACTCGTGCTGGTCGCTGTAACCCAGGTCCTCAGGAATCATTTGCGGTTCTCCTTCATGTGGCCGATCCGCACCCGTGCCCGACGGCCGCGACCCGGCCTCCCGGCCGTGCCCGTTGCCGATGACTCATCCACCGGCGGGCCGAGCGTAGGTGGTGGGCTGCAACGGTCGCAAGGCGTCCACCGTCACCGTCTGCTCGGCGGTGATGACCAGGGTCCCACCGGCGCGTTTCGCGGTGTCACCGACCCCGCCCGGGATGTTCATCGCCGCGGTCAGGGTGGGCGGGTCGCCGATCGCCAGGATCGCGTAGGGCGCGGCGATCGCGGTGCCGTCCACGGTGATCGCGCCGGGCCGGCCGCTGAAGGAGGAGTTGACCCCGATCCGGACGTCGTTGACCTGGACGGCCTCGGCGCCGGCATTGCGCAGCTCCTGCAATGCGGCCAGCAGCACCTCGGGGGTGACCCCGGTGGCCGGATCGGTCATCACCATCGAGACGCCGGGTCCGCGCGCGACCGCTGTCCCGGCCAGGATGGCCAGTGTCTGGGCACGCCGTTCCGCCTCGGCCAGCGCCGCCTGTGACGACGCGCCGCCGGTACGCAGCGTGCTGAGTGTCCGCTGCAGTTCGGCGATCTCCGCGGTCAGGTCGGCCCCCCGACGATTGACGCCGTCGAGGATGGCGACCAGGTCCTGCGGGCGGGCGGTGGCCAGCGCGTCCCCGCTGTCCGTCGCGCGCACCTGGATGATGATCGCGTAGCCCAGGACGGCGCACAGCACGGCGATGAGCAGGTGGGAGCGCCGCTGCTGTCGACGGTCAGGTCGCGCGGCTGTGGATGAGCGGGCCGGGGCCGGGGGTATGGGCCCTGCGGACGTCGCGTCCGTGGGGCGGGTGTCGTCGAGGTCGGAGGCCACGTCAGGCCTTGAAGATGTGCCGCCGGATGGCCGCGGCGTTGCCGAAGATCCGGATGCCGAGGACGACGACCACCGCGGTGGACAGCTGGGAGCCCACCCCGAGCTGGTCACCGAGGAACACGATCAGCGCTGCCACCAGCACGTTGGCCACGAACGAGATCACGAAGACCTTGGCGTCGAAAACGTTCGTCAGCTTGGCCCGGAGCCCGCCGAGTACCGCGTCCAGCGCGGCGACCACGGCGATCGGTAGGTAGGGCCCCAGCCAGTCCGGCACGGTGGGTGACGTGAGCAGCCCGATGGCCACTCCGATCACCAGCGCGACTACCGCGTACACGGGTCACCTCCGAGCGTGCTCATTTCTGGTCTCCTACCTGGTCGCAACGCTGGTGCCGGTGGTTTCGGCGTCGGTGGTGGCGGTGCCGATCGTCGGGACCGGGGTGGCGGTGGTCGTGACGGTCACCGCTGTCGTGGGGTCCGACGCTGTCGTCGCCTGGGGTTGCTCGATGTACCGGGCGTCGACCGCGGCCGCGGCGGGTAACGCCAGATCGCCGACGGCGGCCACCTCGAAGTCCACGCCGTAGAGCTGCTCGAAGGAGGTGAACCGGCCGTACCCGGGCGTGGAGACGAAACGCTGCTGCAGGGTCGAGGGGTCGCCGATGGCCTCGATCGTCATCGGCCAGAGCACCGGCCGGTTGTCGACCAGGATGGCCCCGCCGGCCTGTCGGATCGCACTGGTCAGGCGCAGCCGTACCCCGCTGATGGCCACCGCCTCGGCTCCGGCCGACCAGAGACCGTTGACCAGCAACTGGATGTCCCGGTCGAGCACGGCGCCGTTGCCGGCGGCGGCCTCCGGGTCGTCCAACGCGATCCGCAACCCCGGCCCGGTCACCGCGAGCAGAGCGTTCATCTGCTCCAGCGCGGTCACACCGGCCAGCGCTCCCCCGCCCGCGGCGGCCCGCGCGGACCGCAGCTGATCGTTCAACTCCGACACCGAGGACTCCAGCACGGCGGCGTTCTGCTGGGCGCGGGTGACGTCGTCGATGAGGCCGCCGCGGGCCTCGTCGACGCCGGCCGAGTTCGCTCGGGTGTTCTGGAACGCCACCGCCAACAGCAGCCCGATGACGAGGGTGCCGGCGAGCAGCCAGCCGAACGACGCCCGCCTCGTCGCGGGACTCCGGGCCGGGTCCTCCGTGCGCCGATCGGCCGCACGTCGGTACCCGGGATCGAGGTGGTCCAGGGCGAGCGACTCCAGCAGCGGTGACGGCACGAAGCGCGGCCCCGTGTCCGCCGACTCGGCGTCGGCGGTCGGTCCCGGCGGACGCTCAGACACCCGCCGCGCTCCGGACCGTCATCCGCTGGTCCGGGGGAACCACCGGGGTGTGGCGGACCACCCACGCCAGCTGCTGCACGTACAGCGACCCCGCCCAGAGATAGAGCAATACCCCCCAGCCGGTGAAGGCCAGCGCCAGCGGGCGGGCGACCGACGCGAGCACCGAGTCGCCCTGCGCGAGCAGCAGCAGCGGCAGCGCGTAGAGCAGGCAGAACGTCGCCGCCTTGCCGAGGTAGTGCACCTCGAACGGGCCGTACCCGTGGCGCCGCATCACCGGCAGGCACAGCCCCAGCACGACGTCACGGCCGACGATCAGCACCGCCACCCACCACGGGAGGAATCCACGAATGACGAACGCGGCCAGCGTGGCCAGGATGTACAGCCGGTCGGCGAGCGGATCGAGCACCGCGCCGAGGCGGCTGAACTGGTTCAGCAGGCGGGCCAGTTTTCCGTCCGCCCAGTCGCTGACCGCGCTGGCCGCGAGGACGACGAACGCCCAGCCGTCGGCCTTGGGTCCCAGCATCAGCCACAGCAGCAGCGGCACGCCCAGCAACCGGACGAACGACAGCAGGTTGGGCACCGTCCAGACGCGGTCGGAGGCGACCGGAGGGCGCGCAGCCACCGGGTCGCGAGTGCGGCCGTCAGTGCGGTCGTCGGTGCGGTCGTCGGTGCGGTTGTCGTCGGACACACCCCACCCGCTTCCTTACACACCATCGACACCGGGCTCCGGACAGGCCCGTCAGGAGCCTAACGGCCCCGGATGGCCGGGCCACGCTGGAACGGCGTGGATGGTCAGGCGCGGCCGACCGTCCGACGGTGCATCAGCAGCATCCCGTAGGCCGCGACAGTGGGTGAGTCGGTCACGGTTCCATCGGCGATCAGGTCGCAGAACTCGTCCTCGGTGACCGTCCGGTGCACCATGTCGCCCTCGGTGGTCTCCCGGTCGTGCGCCCCCGCGGTCAGTACGGAAGCGAGATAGATGTCGAAGCACTGCGAGCTGTGACCGGTGGACTGCACCAGCTTCCCCAGATGAACCCAGCTCTCGGCGGTCAGTCCGGTCTCCTCGCGGAGTTCGGCCTGGCCCAATTCCGCCGCGGACCCGGTCTTTCCCGCCGGCCAGCCGCCCATCGGGAACTCCAGGGACCGACGTTCGATCGAGTAGCGGTACTGCTCGACCAGATGGAACCGACTGCCGTCCGGGCCGGGCTCCTCGGCGATGATCAGCGCGTAATCCGGCTTGTCCACGACGCCGTAGATGCTCGTCGACCCGTCGGCGAACACGATGTCGTCCTCGCGCACGCTCATCCAGTCGTTCCGGTAGACGATCCGGGAAGCCAGACGTCGGACGGGTGGCTCCGCGGAGCGGTCGGCGGTCATGGGCGCAGGGTAGGCGATCCGACCGGGGGCTGGTCCCGGTCGGAGGGGTCGGCTGCCGCGCCGGGCGCACTACGGTGATCAACCATGACCGGCGGGCCGTGGGCGCATTTCGGCGGGGCTCTCGCTACCGGGTTGATCGACGTCGTCGACCTCGCCGCCGACCCGGCGGCCCTGGACCGCGGCGGCTGGTGGGCGGTACTGGCCACCTTCGAGGGTTCTATCACCGGTTACCGATTCGATGACGTCCGGACCGCACCACTGCCGGCGGCCGGACCGTGGCAGGGGCCCCGGTCGGACAGCTGGACCTCGTCGCTGGACGCGGCCGGCTACCGGGACCGGGTCCGCGCCATCCAGGCCCGCATCGCCGCCGGCGACGTCTACCAGGTCAACCTCTGCCGGATGCTCGACGCCCCCCTGTCCTCGGCCGCCGAGCCGGCCGCGCTCGCCCGGGTGCTCGCCGCCGGCAACCCGGCGCCCTACCAGGGCGTCCTGCACACCGGCGACGACTGGGTGGTCACCGCCTCCCCCGAACTGTTCCTGGCCGCCGACGGCGATCGACTCACGTCCGCTCCGATCAAGGGCACCGCCGCGACCGGGACCGCGTTCGCCCCCAAGGACACCGCCGAGAACGTGATGATCACCGACCTCGTCCGCAACGACCTGAACCGGGTCTGCCGCCCGAACTCGGTCCGGGTGGTCGACCTGCTCGCCACCGAGCCGCACCCCGGCCTGCTGCATCTGGTGTCCACCGTCACCGGCCGCCGCCGACCCGGCGTCGGCTGGGGCGAGATCCTCGCGGCCACCTTCCCGCCCGGATCCATCAGCGGTGCCCCGAAACTGCGGGCGCTGGACGTCATCGGCGTGCTCGAAACCGTCCCGCGCGGGCCCTACTGCGGCGCGGTCGGATTCGTGGACGCCGACCGTCGACGCGCGACGTTGGCCGTCGGCATCCGGTCCTTCTTCACCACCACCGACCCCGACGGCCGGCGGCGGCTGCGGTTCGGCACCGGAGCCGGCATCACCTACCCGTCCGACCCCGACGCGGAATGGCAGGAGACCGAGCTCAAGGCGATCAGGCTCATCCGGTTGGCCTCCGACGACCGCGCCGGGCCCTGAGTCGAACATCACCGGCGCCGCGAACGTCACGAGGTGAACCAGGAACATCACAATCCGTTCACCGGGCGGGTCCTCGCGACGATGCGAAGATGAGCACACCGTGACCCGTCCCGCGCGCGCCAGCGGCGGACGGCGTCGCGCCACCAGGCCCCGGGAATCCCGGGTGCGTACGGACGACGAAGGGTTGGCAGCGTGCCGAAAGTGACCAAGGCAGTGATCCCCGCGGCGGGTCTCGGAACCCGGTTCCTACCGGCGACGAAGGCAGTACCCAAGGAGATGCTGCCGGTCGTCGACAAGCCGGCCATCCAACTCGTGGTCGAAGAGGCAGTCGCCTCCGGACTCGATGACGTCCTGATGATCACCGGCCGGAACAAGCGTCCGCTCGAGGACCACTTCGACCGCAACTTCGAACTCGAGGTCACCCTCCAGGCCAAGGGCGACACCGCCAAGCTCGACCTCGTCACCGCCTCCACCGACCTTGCCAACGTGCACTACGTGCGCCAGGGCGACGCCAACGGACTCGGCCACGCCGTGCTCTGCGCCGAGCAGCACGTCGGTGACGAGCCGTTCGCGGTCATGCTCGGCGACGACCTCATCGACCCCCGCGACCCGCTGCTCCTGCAGATGATCGCCGCCCACCAAGCCACTGGACAGAGCGTCATCGCGCTGATGGAGGTACCGCGGGAACAGGTCGGGATGTACGGCTGCGCCGGGGTCAGCGAGCTGCCCGCCTCGATCAGGGCGGGGCTCGAGGACGGCCTCGAGATCTTCCAGGTCACCGAGCTCGTCGAGAAGCCGGACCCGTCCGTCGCGCCCAGCAACCTCGCCGTCATCGGCCGCTACGTCCTCACCCCGCAGGTCTTCGGAGTGCTGCACGAGACCAAGCCCGGCCGCGGGGGCGAGATCCAGCTGACCGACGCGCTCGCGACGCTGATCGACATGGACAAGGGATCGGGCGGCGGTGTGGTCGGCGTGGTCTTCCGGGGACGTCGCTACGACACCGGGGACAAGTTGGACTACCTCAAGACGGTGGTGAAGCTCGCTTCGGAGCGGGACGATCTCGGGGTGGCGTTCAACGCGTGGTTGAAGGAGTTCGCTGAGGGGCTGTAGTCCGACCGGGCAGTTGACGTTTCCGAGGAGCGGTCGATGTCCTCCTCGGCGACAGGGTGAAGCAGCACCTCGGGCGGGTACCGACCGTCCTCCTCGTCCGTGTCCGGGACGTGCCCAGTTCCTACGGAGTCGGTCAGTGGGTGGTGGAGCGGTCGCCGCGTTGGTGTTCGAAGACGAGGTTGGTCTCGGTGTAGGCCACGGCGGGGTGGGCCGACAGTTCGTCAACGACGAAGGTGCGCAGCTGGGCGGCGTCCGCGGCGGACACGTGCATCAGGAAATCGTTGGCGCCGGCCAGGAAGAACACGGACTGGACCTCCGGGCGGCTGCGGATGCGCTCGATGAAGGTGCCGATCTGGCCGCGGGCCCCGGCCTGAAGCCGAACGGCGATCAGCGCCTGCAGTCCCTGGCCGAGCGCGGCTTGGTCGATGTCGGCGTGATAGCCGCGGATGACGCCGTTCTCCCGCAGCGAACGGATGCGCCCCAGGCACGTGGACGGGGCGATTCCGACCGCCTCCGCGAGAGCATTGTTGGGCATCCGCGCGTCGGCGGCCAACAGTCGCACCAGCTGGCGGTCGGTGTCGTCCAGCACCGGGGTGACCGGAGCCCGCGGACCGACCGATGGAGGGGGCTGAAGATTCATCGGCTTAGAGCGTGCCGCAGCACGCGGTTGTGAACTATCGATGGCCACGAACCGACTCTAGCGAATCATCTTCAGTGCTGTTCCCCTACATCGGCATGAAAATCATACTTCTAGCGGAAGTGGAGTCGAACCCCGACAAGTCGAGACAGGTCCTGGAATGCGCATCGGTGTCCCCCGCGAGATCAAGAACAACGAGTTCCGGGTCGCCATGACCCCCGCCGGCGTGCATCACCTCGTCGTGGCCGGTCATCAGGTGCTGGTCGAGACCGGCGCGGGCCTGGGCTCGAAGATCACCGACGCTCACTTCGAGGCGGCCGGCGCCAAGCTCGTCGACACCGCCGACGAGCTCTGGGCGGCCAGCGAGATGATCGTCAAGGTCAAGGAACCGATCGCGGCCGAGTACCACCGGCTGCGCGAGGACCTCGTCCTGTTCACCTACCTGCACCTGGCCGCCGACCGCCCGCTGACCGAGCAGCTACTCGCCGCCGGCACCACCGCGATCGCCTACGAGACCGTCCAGCTCGCCGATCGTTCGCTACCGCTGCTCGCCCCGATGAGCGAGATCGCCGGTCGCCTCGCGCCGCAGGTCGGCGCCTATCACCTGATGCGCAACGAGGGGGGCCGCGGGGTGCTGCTCGGCGGCGTCCCCGGTGTGGAGAACGCCAAGGTCGTCGTCCTCGGCGGCGGGGTCTCCGGTATGCACGCGGCGTCGATCGCACTGGGTATGCGGGCCCACGTCACCGTGCTCGACATCTCCCTGCCGACGCTGCGCCGTATCGACACCCAGTTCAACGGCCAGGTGAAGACGTTGGCGTCCCACGCGTTCACCATCACCGAGCAGATCACCGAGGCCGACCTGGTGATCGGATCGGTGTTGATCCCGGGCGCGAAGGCGCCGAAGCTGGTCACCAACGAGATGGTCGCGCAGATGCGTGACGGTTCCGTGCTGGTCGACATCGCCGTCGACCAGGGCGGCTGTTTCGCCGACACCCGCGCCACCACGCACGACGACCCCACCTTCACCGTCCACCAATCGGTGTTCTACTGCGTCGCCAACATGCCCGGCGCGGTTCCGCGGACCTCGACCTACGCCCTCACCAACGCGACCCTGCCGTACGTCACCGCGCTGGCCGACCGCGGCTGGTCCGAGGCGCTGCGCCACGACACCGCCCTGGTACCGGGTCTGAACACCCACGCCGGAACTCTGTTCAACGATCCGGTCGCCGCCGCCCATCAGCTGCCGTCGTCGCCGGTGGCGCAGCTACTGGCGGTCTGATCCGCTCACTGCGGGTGAGGCTGTGGTCGGTGTCACGGCCGACCGGGGAAGCTCCGCGCGTGGGCTCACGCTGACACCGGCATGAGCCTGCTCTTTTCTCCCCTCACCCTGCGCGGCACCACGTTCGCGAACCGGGTCTGGCTGGCACCGATGTGCCAGTACAGCGCGGTCGACGGCGTCCCCAACGACTGGCACCTGGTCCACCTCGGGTCCCGTGCGACCGGCGGTTTCGGGCTGCTGCTGACCGAGGCGGCCGCGGTCGTCCCGGAGGGCCGGATCAGCCCGCAGGACGCCGGGCTCTGGAACGACATCCAGGCCGACAGCTGGTCGCGCATCGTCGACTTCGTGCATGGCCAGGGCAGCAGAATCGGCGTCCAGTTGGCCCACGCCGGGCGCAAGGCCTCGACCTACCGGCCGTGGTCGGAGACGTCGGGGACGGTCCCGGAGTCCGACGGCGGCTGGACCGCCGTTGGACCGTCGGACCTCCCGTTCGTCGGCTACGAGGCGCCGCGAACCCTGACCGCGTCCCAGATCGCCGACGTGGTGGAGGCTTTCGCTGATGCCGCGGTCCGTGCCGCGCGGGCCGGCTTCGACGTCGTCGAGATCCACGCCGCGCACGGATACCTGCTCCACCAGTTCCTGTCTCCCCGGTCGAACCTGCGGACCGACTCCTACGGTGGTGATCTCGCCGGTCGCAGCCGACTGTTGCTCGACGTCGTGCACGCGGTGCGGGCAGTCTGGGGCGAGAAGCCCCTGTTAGTCAGGCTTTCCGGAACGGATTGGGTCGAGGGCGGCTGGGACATCGAGCAGACCACCGAACTGGCCGGTTGGCTCGCAGCCGCCGGCGTCGACCTGATCGACATGTCCTCCGGCGGCAACGAGCCCGCCGCCATTCCGGTCGGGCCGAACTACCAGGTCCCGCTGGCGGCCGAGGTCAAGCGCCGGGTGGGCATCCCGATCGGTGCGGTCGGGTTGATCACCGAGCCGCAGCAGGCTGAACAGATTCTCGACGACGGCGGGGCCGACGTGGTGCTGCTGGCCAGGGCCGCCCTCCGCGAGCCTTCCTGGCCGTTCCGGGCCGCCCACGAACTGGGGCTCACCCACCACGACATCGACTACCCCGCGCAGTACACCCGGGGCTCCTGGCCCGACCCGGTGCCCGCCGGCCGCTGATCCCGTTCCTCACAAGCCCACACCGTCGGTGCGCCGACGTAGGTTGCGTCGATGGGGAACTACTACCGACAAGAGGGCATGGGTGTCGTCGAGCTGGCGCCTGATCGCTGCCCCGCCGGGCACGCGCTGGGCCCGAACCGGGTGCTCGTCGGGACCCAGCCGTGTCTGTGTGCGGGAATGCCGCACCGCACCTGGCAGTGCGTCACCTGCGCGACCGTGTCGGTCTGGCCGCGCTGCGAGTTCCACCCGCACTGGGTGGAGTGGGAGGGCGTGCCGTGAGCGCCTCAGGCCCCGGGCCGCGCTGCGTCCGGGACGACGTCGACCGGTGCCGTCACGGCCAGCGAGGTGATGCGCCGGGCGAGGCTGACATCCCGGGCGGTGATCCGGCGGCCCACGTCATGACTGGTGGTGGCGATGTAGACGTGGTCGTAGCGCCAGTCGACGTCGGGGTGATGGTCGATCTCCTCCGCGACCTCGCCGATCGCCGCGACGAACGCCAGCGCCTCACCCGCCGACGACGCCACGAATGCCGTCAGCAGCAGGCCGTCCTTTCGGCTCCACCCGGGCAGTCCGGCCAAGGCCTCGTCGATGGCCGCTGCATCCAGGATGTCGCTCATGGCGTCCAGTGTGGTCCGTCGGACAGCAACGCGACCGGCCACCCCGCTCCCCGCTCGGCGGGTACCCGCTCCGCCATCGCCGACGCCACCGGGGTGACGATGCAGCCCTCCCGCACGCTGCCGATCACCGCCGTCCGCTCCGGCCGCCGCCAGGCGTGCAGACCGACGTAGGCGCACACCACCGCGTCGATACTGTCCTCCACCCGGGACAGCGCCGCCTTGGTCGCAGCGTTGACGACGAGGTCGCTCACCACCGCCCACTGCGGGGTCGTCGTCACCCGCAGCGGCACCGACGCGTCGGCCAGCTCTTCCAGACCCCTGATCAGGCGCAGCATCTCGGCCCGCCGGAAGTCCAGGTCGCGGCCGGGCCTGGCCTTGTACCGCAGGATGGTCTCGAGTTCCAGCAGCGCCACCAGGGCCGCGTGCGGGTACACCTCGAGCGCCACCCGCGACCGGGCGCGCGGGTCGAGGTCGAGGTCGAGAATCCGCGCCAGCCGTCCGCCCCGACCGCCGTCGGCGAAGCCGGGCCGACCCAGATTCGTCGAATGGCAGCCGGCCCGCTGGCGCCCGAACAAGTGCCCGACGGTGCGCTCGGCCGGCCGGCTACCGGTCGGATTCGTCACCACCAACGGCGCATCGAACGCCACGACGACCCGGCCCGCACAGCGCGGCCGGAGCCAGGCCAACAGCTCGTCGTCGGTGGTGCGCTCCCCGAACGAGAGCAGGTCACCGGCCGCCGAGACCTCGGCGACGCCGCTGCGGTGGCGGTGCCCCCAGGCCAGGTCGACCCCGAGGAACGTCGTCCCCTCGGTCATCCGGCCAACACCGCGCCGCCGGCCGACACCGGTTTGGAGAAGCAACGGCACACCACAGGAGACGACGTCATCGTGCAGTCTTACCCGCCGGATCCCCGGTAGGACCGACCTTCCTCCCCCTGCGCCGGACGTACTGTCGACCTGGGTGATCGCGCCCGCCGTCGGCGAGAGGGCCCTGATGACCACCGCACCGTCCGCCGAGTTCGCCGCCCTGGCCGGGGAGTCGTTCGTCTCACTGACCACCTTCCGGCGCTCCGGCGACCCGGTCGCCACCCCGGTCTGGCTCGCGCGGGAAGGCGCGGACCTTCTCGTCTACACGCCGGCCGACAGCGGCAAGGTGAAGCGTCTGCGCAACGACCCTCGGGTGACGTTGCAGCCGTGCACTCGGCGGGGAGCGGTTGCGGAAGGCGCTCCGACGTTCGCAGCGCGCGCGACGATCGTCATGGACCAGAACGAGGTCGCCAGGTACAAGACGCTGTTCGCGACCAAGTACGGACTTCAGTTCCGGGTCGTGATGGTCATCGAGCGGATCGTGGCCCGCACCCACCGGAGCCGGGCCGTCCTGCGGCTCAGCGCCGGCTGATCCCCGCGCTCGGCCTCTGTCCCACCCGCCCGCCAGCACGGAGCGTGGCCTCCGGTCGGCGCCGGAGCCGACGGTCACCCCGTCGAGTGTGCTGCACCCCGTATCTGACCGTCCGTGACGGAATGTCAATGATCATCACACTCTGTTGGCTCTGACCCCGATACCAGCCTGAATGTCACAATGAGTCATCAAATATGCACTCATTGTTGGACTTCCTGCCGGCCGCACCACCCGGGTCCGACACGAGCCGGACATCCCGCACCTGTGGCGGAGAGGGGCGCGGTAGCGATGCCGTACGACGACGGAGCACGGACAGACCATGGACCCGGATACGGCTCCGCGACAGCGACCCTGCCGCGCCCGCCCGCCGGCAGACCCGCCGATCCCGGTCGCGATGCGCAGGCGGGTCCCCGCCCGAAGCGGGGCCTGAAGCGGTCCGGCACCCCGACCGGGTGGCGCACGCTGACCGGGCGCTTCAGTACCCGCCTGGTCGCCGCGATGGTGCTGGTCTCGCTGCCGTTGATGGCGGTGCTCGCCGTCCTGTTGACCACCCAGGCATCGACCAGCCTGACCGCAGCCAACGAGGACCAGCAGGTTCAGACGGCCGAAACGGTGGTCCAGCGGGTCCAGGACTGGCTCGCCGAGCGGCGCGCCAACGTCCGCCATCTGGCGGCGGCGACCGCGGGCAACCTGGGCACGCCGGCCTCCACCGCCGCGCTCACAGAGCTGGACGCCAACTACGACGACTTCTCCTTCGTCGAGATCACCGACCTGACGGGCGCGGTGCTGTCGTCGTCGCGGCCGGACCTGGCCATCGACGTCCGGGGACAGGACTGGTTCGCCCAGGTCGCCGCCGGAACGCCGGTGGTCACCTCGCCGACTTCCAAGGGTGACGCCATCGAATGGTTGTTGGCCGAACCGATCCTCGACGGCACCGGTCAGCCCGCGGGCGTGGTGGTCGCCCGGCTGAACCCGGCGGCCCTGGCAACCCTGCTCAAGCCCGTCGACAACGGCACCATCGAGGCGGTGGACGCCCAGCGCCGGCTGGTCTACAGCAGCACCATGGGTGCCGTCACCAGCGACCGGACCCTCCTCGACGGCGGCTCTCTCCGGACGACGAAGGACAACGCCGCGATCCGGCAGGCGACCGCCGACGGCCGTGCCGGCGCCGCCCGCTACATCGACACCGACGGCACCGACGTCTTCAGTGGCTACGCCCCTCTCGAGGAGCTCGGCTGGGTGATCATCGCCCACGACCCGGCAGCCGAGGTCCTGGCCCCGATCGATCAGGAGCGCGCCAACGCCGTCCTCATCGTGTCCATCGCCGCCGTGATCGCGATCGGCGTCTCGATACTGCTGGCCTGGCGCACCACGTTGCCGATCCGTCGGCTCACCGCTACGGCGCACGACGCCGCCAGGGGCGACCTGGACGTCCGCGTCGTGCCGTGTGGAGCCAACGAGCTGATCACCCTGGGCGATGCCTTCAACGCGATGCTCACGACCTGCCAGACCCTGCTGTATCAGGTCAACGCCGCCGGCGTGGAGGTCAACTCGGCCGCCGCGGAGCTGTCCGCGTCCTCGGACGAGCTGGCCGCCACCACCGCCCAACAGAGCGCCGCCGTCACTCAGGTCACCGCCACCACCGAGGAGCTCGCGCGTGCATCGACGGCGATCGCCGAGACCGTCGACGACGTCGCCCGGCAGACCGCCGAGACGCGGGACAACCTCGAACGGGCCGAGGCCGACATCGCCGCCTCCAGCGACCGCACCCTGGCGCTGGCCGACCGGGTCGCCGACATCGACGCCCTGCGGGTGCTCATCAACGACATCGCAGACCAGACAAACCTTCTCGCTCTTAACGCGGCCATCGAGGCGGCGCGGGCCGGCGAGCACGGACGTGGTTTCGCGGTGGTCGCCGACGAGGTGCGTCGACTGGCCGAACGGTCCAAGACGTCCGCCGGCAATATCGCGACCATCATCGCGGCGGTCCAGGGCGAGACGAACGCAACCGTGATGGCCATGGAGAAGGGGGCCAAGCAGATGCAGCAGGGACTGCTGCTGCTCGCCGCCGTCTCGGACGCCAACAACCAGGTGCGCCTGACCACCCAGCAGCAACGCACGGCCAACGCCCAGGTCGTGGAGACCATGGAACAGTTGACCGACGCCAGCCGTCAGGTGTCGGCGACGGCGCAGCAGATCGCCGCCGCGGCCGGGAATCTGGCTGATCTCGCGGGGAACCTCGAGACCACCGCGGCGACCACCACGCTGGTTGCCACGAACCCGCGGTGACCGACATGCAGGCGGTGCTGATGCCGGTGGGGGCGGAGCTGTACGCGCTCGGGATGACCTGGGTACGCGAGGTGGTGGCCACCCCCGAGGTCGCTCCGCTGGCCACGGCACCGGACTTCGTCCTCGGTCTGGTCAACCTACGCGGCCAGATCGTGCCGTTGTTCGACACCGCCGCGCTCTTGGGCGTGGGGGCGGTCGGCGCCGCCGTCTTCGCCGTGGTCGTCGAGACCCCCGACGGGTTGGCGGGTCTCGCGGCGACCGGGCTGCCGTATCGGAGCGGCCTGGGTGCGGCGATCGGGCCCTCGGAGCGGCCGGGCACCGCCGGCGTCCACCGTGACGGGGACCGGGTGGTCATCTCCCTGGATCCCGCGACGCTGCTCACCCCGGAGCGACTCCGCGGTGAGAGCCGTGAATCCACCGTGCCGACCGGAGCAGGACAGTGGCGACCCTGACCCGGGCGCAGATCCAGGATCTGTTCGCCCAGGAGGCCGCGGGCCGCCTGACCGCACTGGACCAGTTGCTGTTGCAGCTGGAGAACAGTGGCCACGACAAGGAACTCGTCGTCTCGCTGTTCCGGGAGCTGCACACCCTCAAAGGCTCGGCGGCCGTCGCTGGTCTCGACGGGGTCAGCGCCCTGGCCCACGACCTGGAGGAGCAGGTCGGCCGGGTCCGCTCCGGAGCGGCGCCGGTCACCCCGGAGCTGATCGATGTCCTGTTCGCGGGTGCGGACCGGTTGCGGGCCGCCATCAGCGGCGAGCCGCCTCCACCCGAGACCCTGAGACCCACAACCGGTCTCACCGCGACCACGCCGGCCACACCGGCCGCCGCCACACCGACCGCGGGGCCGGTCGCCGCCACAGCGGCCGCGGGGCCGGTCACCACCACACCGACCGCGGCAGAACCGGCACCCCGCCGGGCGGTCGGACCGGACAGCGGGGTCGTCATGGTCCAGACCGAACGGCTCGACGAGCTGGTCCGTCTGCTGGGTGAATCGGCGGCCGCGCACCTGCGTGTCGGCCGGATGCTGCAGGACGACCACGGGCTCGACCCGGCGATGTCGCCGGAGTACAACGAGTTGTCCCGGTTCCTCAACGTCCTCCAGGACCGGGTGATGCGCACCCGGATGGTGCCCGTCTCGACCATCACCGACCAGCTCCAACGCGCGGTCCGCGACATCGCCCGGGGACAGGGCAAGGACGTTCGCTGGGAGGTCGAGGGCGAGGCCACCGAGCTCGATCGCGGGGTCCTCGGGCAGTTGTCCGACTCGTTGCTGCATCTGGTCCGCAACGCGGTCGACCACGGCATCGAAGCGCCGGCCGGCCGCGGCCCGGACAAGCCTGCGCAGGCGACCCTGCGGCTGCACGCGCGGCAGCTGGGTTCCGATGTGATCGTCTCGGTCACCGACGACGGCCGCGGTATCGACACCGCCCGGGTGGCTGAGAAGGCGGCCCGGCTGGGCATCGACACGACCCTCATGGGGGACGACGAGGTCCTGCAGCTGATCTTCCTGTCCGGCCTGTCGACAACCGACTTCGTCACCGACATCTCCGGCCGTGGCGTCGGTCTCGACGTCGTGAAGAACCGGGTGGAGGCGGCCCGCGGCCGCATCGAGGTCCGCTCCGAACCCGGCGTGGGCACCGAGTTCCGGATCATCGTGCCCATCACCCTCGCGGTGCTGCGCTGTCTCGTCGTCGAGGCCGGCGGCCGGCGCTTCGCGTTGCCGCTGCACCGGGTGGTGCTCTCACAGGCCCACGACACCTCACGGGAGATCCAGGCCGAGGGGCGCCGGGTGGTCTGGGTCGGCAACGAACCGGTCACCGTTTCGACGTTGGCGGACACCCTCGGGCTCGCAACCGCACCCGCCACCGGACCCATCGTGGTCCTCACCGATTCCGACCGCCTACACGCCTTCCAGGTCGATCGGTTGGTCACCCAGTCCGACGTCGTCCTGAAAGGGTTGAGTCCCCTGCTGCCGCCGTTGCCCGCGGTGGCCGGCGCCGGCATCGAGCCCAACGGGTCGATCTTCGTGGTCCTGGACCCACCGGGCCTGATCCAGCGGGCCCGGCTCACCGCACGCAGCGTCGTGGCACCGGTACCGACGGCGCCCGCCGACCGTCCCCACCGGGACATCCTCGTCGTCGACGACGCCCTGACCGTCCGCGAGCTGCAGCGCAGCATCCTCCAGCGCGCCGGCTTCGGAGTCCGGACCGCGATCGACGGCCGGCAGGCGCTGGCGATGCTCCGCGAGGCGCCGGCCGATCTGGTCCTCACCGATGTGGAGATGCCCAACATGGATGGCTTCGCCCTCACCGCGGCGATCCGGGCCCAGCCCGCGTTCGCCAACGTGCCCGTCCTGATCCTGAGTTCACTGGCCCGCGACGAGGACCGGCAGCGCGGCCTGGACGTCGGTGCGGACGGATACATCGTCAAATCGAGCTTCGACGAGACCGCACTGCTGGCTGCGGTCGACCGGCTCCTGGGGAGGGTCGGATGACCGCCGCCGGCCCGCTGATCCGGGCGCTGCTGGTGCAGGCCAACTCACTGCAGCGCACCCAGCTGATCGAGGCATTGCAGCGCGACGGCGACATCAGGGTGCTCGGGCCGGTGTCGGCGGCGACGGAAGCGATCAGCACCGTCCAGCAGGAGAAGCCCGACATCGTCATCATCGATCTCAGGTTGTCCGGCGGCGACAGCCGTTACGCCGTCGAGCAGATCATGGCCTGCTGTCCGACGCCGATCATGATGCTGCTCGGTGGACTCGACGACCGGCACTCCACCCCCGCGGTCGAGGCGATGGTGGCCGGAGCCCTCGACGCACTGCGGACGCCGACGCCGGGTGACGCCCGCGCCGAGACGGCGCTGCGCCACAGTGTGCGTCAGCTGCGCAAGGTCATCGTCATCCGCCATCCCCGGGGGGGCCGGGCGGTTGCGGTACCGCGGCTCATACGCGGCAGTCGACCGCCGGTGGTCGCGATCGGGGCGTCCACCGGGGGGCCGTCGGCGGTGTCCACCGTGCTCGCCGGCCTGGCTGGCCTGACCGCACCGGTGCTGGTCGTCCAACACCTGCACCCCGACTTCACCAGCGGACTGCTGGACCTGCTGTCGCGGGCCTCGCCGCTGCCGGTCCGGATGGCCGCGCACGGGCAGCAGCTGCTACCGGGCACCGTCTACCTGGCACCGGGACATCTGCACCTCAAGCTGGGTGCCGGCGGCCGCATCGAACTCGACCCGCTGCCGCTGGGCCTGCACCGGCCCGCCGTCGACGAGCTGTTCTCGTCGGTGGCCAACCACGCCGGCGCGTGCGGTGTCGGCGTGCTGCTCACCGGGATGGGCGAGGACGGCGCGCGCGGGTTGCTGGAGCTGCATCGCAGCGGCGGCCGCACCCTCGCCCAGGACCAGGCGACCTCGGTCGTCTTCGGGATGCCGCAGGCGGCGGCCCGGCTGGGTGCGGTGACCGACCTGCTCCCGCTGAACCAGCTCGCGCCGGCGATCATCCGCGCGGTGAACCTGGTCCACGCGTGACCGGCACCGCAGCAGAGGCGCTCGTCGACCGGGTCGAGGAGCTTCTCCGGCGGCAGATCGGGCTGCGGCCGGAGTCCACGCTGCGCGGCCGACTCCGGCGTTCACTGCGCGACGAGGCGGCCGCCCAGGCGCTGACCCCGGAACAGTTCGTCGACGCCGTCACCGCGCGACCCGATGCGCTGCAGGGACTGTTGGACCGCGTCACCGTCCAGGAGACCAGCTTCTTCCGGCATCCCGAGCACTTCCTGGTGCTGGCCGAGGAGGTGCTGCCGGTCCTGACCGCCCCGGTCACGATGTGGAGTGCGGCGAGTTCGAACGGTCAGGAGGCCTACTCGCTGGCGATGGTGTTGGCCGAACAGGGGCTCGCCGGTTCCGTCGTCGCCACCGATCTGTCGACCTCGGCGGTGCAGCGCACCGCGACGGGTCGCTACAGCACCCGGGAGATGTCCGGCCTCACCGCCGAACGCATCGCCCGTCACTTCACCCGGGTCGACAACGAGTGGCAGGTGAACGACGACCTGCGTCGCCGGGTGACCGCGCACCGGCACAACCTGGTCGGCCCGATCCCGGACCGGGTCCGCGCCTGCCAGGTGGTGTTCTGCCGCAACGTACTCATCTACTTCTCCCCCGAGCACGCCACCACCTTCGTCGACCGGGTTGCCGATCTCCTGCCGGGAGCCGCGATGTTCCTCGGCGGCGCCGAGGCGATGTGGCCGATCAGCCGTCGCTACGAGACCGTCCGCGCCGGCAGCGCCTTCTGGTACCGGCCGCAGCAGGCAGCTCCGGCGTCGACTCCCCCACCCCCACCAGCACGCCTGGGCGGTCGGCCGTCAGGGCTGGCGGTCGTGGCCCCCCCGGTACCCGGACCCGCTGCGGTGCATCGGGTGTCGCGGCCCGCATCGATGACCGTAGGCTGCGCCGAGTCCCGCACACCCGGTGATGCCGTTGTCGCCGGGCTCACCCACGCCGGTCAGCGTGCGTTGGACCGCGGGGACCAGGCAGACGCGATCGTCGCCTTCCGCAAGTGCGCCTACCTCACGCCCGACGACCCGGTGGCGCACCTGCACCTCGGGCTCGCCCTCGAGGCGGCCGGGGACCGCCCGGCCGCGCGCCGGGCCTTCGGCACGGCCCGCCGGGCCCTGTCGGAACGGGACCCCGCCGGCCCCGACCCGGCCATCGGTGGCTATGCACCCGCTGAGCTGCTTCGACTCCTCGACACGAAACTGGAAACGCCATGACCGCGTCCGTCACGATGGTCTGCTTCACCGCCGCCGGCGGCTCGTACTGCCTGCCCGTGGACGCCACCCGCGCGGTCCGGCGCGCCGCCGGACTGATCGCCCTGCCGGGTGCCGGCCCCGACGTGGTCGGAGTGCTGCCGGGGGATCCGCCGCTCACGGTGCTGTCGTCGCTCGGTGTTGGGGGCGACCACGTCCTCGTCGTGGAGAGCGGCCCGACGGTGTTCGGGCTGCAGGTCGACGCGGTGACCGGGCTGCGCCGGGTGACCGGCGCCGAGATCCGGCCGGCCCCACCCGGGCAGGACAGGCCGCTGATCTCCGGCACCGTCGACAGCACGGGCGAGCTGTTGTTCGTCACCGATGCGATCGCATTGGCGGCCCGGTTGTGACCCCCGCGACCGCTCCGGCGACGATCCTGGTCGCCGACGACTCGCTGCTGATCCGGGCGGTGGTCCGCGCCGGCTTGGAGGACGAGGGCTATCTGGTGGTCGAGGCCGTCGACGGGACCGCGGCCCTGGAGCAGTGTCGGACGCTCCGACCGGACGTGGTGCTGCTGGACATCGAGATGCCCGGCCTCGACGGGTACGAGGTGCTGCAGCGCCTCAAGGCCGACCCCGTCCTCACCGACATCCCGGTGGTGTTCCTGACCAGCCGAACCGACACGGCCGACATCGTCGCGGGCCTGCGCGGTGGGGCCCACGACTATCTCAAGAAGCCGTTCGAGCCCGCCGAACTGCTGGCCCGGGTCGGGTCCGCGGTACACGTGAAACAGCTCCAGGATCAGCTGTGGGAACGCAACGCCGAGTTGAACCGGATGAGCCGCACCGACAGCCTGACCGGCCTGTTCAACCGCTGGCATCTCCAGGACGAGCTCAGCCGGCAACGCCAGACCGCACACCGGCACCACGAGCCGCTGGCCGTCGTCCTCTTCGACATCGACCACTTCAAACACGTCAACGACACCTACGGGCATCCGGCCGGGGATCTGGTGTTGTGCGAGTTCTCCCGGCGGCTCGGTGAGCAGGTTCGGGCGGGCGACGTGGTCGGCCGTTGGGGCGGCGAGGAGTTCCTGGTACTCATGCCGCGCACCGACCTGGCGGGGGCACTGATCGTTGCCGAACGCATCCGGGCCACCACCGCCGCGACCCCGGTGGACAGCGGCGGGGACAGCATCGCGATCACCGTCAGCGGTGGGTGCGCGCTCGGGAATGCCGACGCCGCGGATGATCTCATCAAGCTGGCCGACACCCGGCTCTACGAGGCCAAGGCGAGCGGCCGGAACCGGATCGTCGCCGGACCGATGGGATAGCCGGACCCGCGCCGCACCCACAGCGCTGACGTGCCCGCGCCCGGATAGACTGGGCCGCCGCGCGACACGTGCGAGGTCGGAGCGGAGGACGGAGAATGGCGGGCAGACTGGGCCTGGGGCTCGCCGCCATCGGTCGCCCGGCGTACATCTCCACCGATCGAGGGACCGACCTGCCGGCCGACCGCACGCCGGCGTCCTTGCGCCGCAGAACCCATGAGCTGCTCGACGCAGCAACGACTCTCGGGATCCACTACGTGGATACCGCCCGCGGATACGGTCTGGCCGAGGAGTTCCTCGCGTCCTGGCTGACCGGCCGACCGAACGTTCCGTTCGTCGCCAGCAAGTGGGGCTACACCTACACCGCCGACTGGCGACCGGACGCCGCCCAGCACGAAGTGAAGGACCACAGCGCCGCCGGGTTCGAGCGGCAGCGGGCGGAGTCGATCGCGCTGCTGGGACCGTGGCTGCGGCTCTACCAGGTGCATTCACTGACGCTGGACAGTCCGCTGTGGGCCGACTCCGCCCTACACTCCACGATGGCCGAGATGCGTTCCCGTGGTTGCGATCTCGGCTTCTCCACGTCCGGACCCTCGCAACCGGAGGCGATCCGGCGCGGCTTGGAGCTGACCGTGGACGGCCTGCCGCTGTTCACCAGCGTCCAGTCGACCTGGAATCTTCTGGAGCCGTCGGCCGGTGAGGCGCTGGCTGACGCTCACGAGCGGGGTATGCGGGTCGTCGTCAAGGAAGCGTTGGCCAACGGGCGCCTGCTGCATGCGCCCGGTCTGGCCCACGGCGACGCGCCCGCCGATCAGATCGCCGTCGCGGCGGCCCTGGCCCAGCCCTGGGCGGACGTCGTCCTGACCGGCGCGGTCACCGTCGCCCAGCTCGAGAGCAACGTCATCGCCACCGGTCTCGGGGTCGACGCGGCGGCCTGGGGTGAGCTGGCCGTTCCGGCCGCGCAGTACTGGGCGCAGCGCAGCCGGATGGCCTGGTCCTGACGCCCCAGCCATCTGCTCGGCCGGCCGGCCGGCGCAGCGGGTCAGGCCGAGGTCCGGCCGGAACCGAAGACGACCCGGTTGACGTCACCGTCGCGGCCCTCCCGGCCGTCGGAATTCTCGACGCCGAGCCCGGAGATCGCCCCGACCGTGCCGCCGAAGCGGTCGTGGCGGACCACCCGGTCTCGGCCGTCGCTTTTGGCCTGGAACAGTGCCGTGTCGGCCCGGTCGATGAGCGCGGGTAGCGCCTCCTCGTGGCGGGCCTCGACCAGGCCGAAACTGACTGTGAACGTCGGCAGCCCGGCCACCGTGATGGCCGCCTCGAGGCGTCCGCGGACGGCGTCCAGGATCGTGCGTGCCGTCTCCCCCTCACAACCCATGAGGGCGACGACGAATTCCTCACCACCCTGCCGACACACCAGGTCCTGACCCCGGACCGAACCGGCCAGGACCTGGGCGAACAATCGCAACGCCCGGTCGCCGGTCTCGTGGCCGTAGGTGTCGTTGAGGGTCTTGAAGTGATCCAGGTCGGCCATCGCGACCGAGACGACCGGCGACTCGCGACGGGCGTGGGCCACCCGGGTCTCGAACGAGCGTCGGTTGAGCAACCCGGTGAGGCTGTCGGTGGCGGCCTGCAGCTGGGTCTCGGCCATCACCCGCAACAGTCCGATCCGGGTGCCGGCGAGTTTGGACAGGGTGCCCAGGTCCAGCACCGTGTCGTCGGCGAACTGCGTGTCAGCCGGCGCCGTGGAGTGGATGACACCGACCGTGCGGCCCATGATGGACACCGGTACACAGACCGCGGCGACCGCTCCTTCGCTGCGACCGCGCAGCTTCGGGCAAGCGTCGAGATCGTCGCTGTGGGCGAACCGCTGCACCTGGGCGCGGCGGGCCGCCGGGCAGTGGTCCGGCGAGTCCACCGTGCAGCCCGGTGAACCGGCAGCCGAGCTCGCCATCCCTCTCAGGTGGGCGTGGCTGTTGTCCGCGAGGAGCAGCTCGACCGGCGCCGACGGCAGGACGGTCGCGAACGAGCGCTCGATCACGTCGATCACCTCGGGTTCGCCCTCCGCCATGTCCAGCGCGTTGGCCAGCCGGGTCTCGAACTCCTGCCGGTCGGCCTGGACCTCCCGCCGGTTGGCCTGTTGTTCGGCGACGTCGACCGCCTGCGAGAGCTGCCGGGTCAGCGTCCCGACGATGCGGTTGCCGCGATCCTGGTCCTTGGTGATCATCCGGAACAGGAAGATCGCCACCGGGGTGAACAGCACGACGATGCCGGCGGCGGAGGCGGGGAACCGCCAGGCGCCGGTCACTGCCGACTCGATCGACGCCATCGCCAGCACCGCTAGTGCCGGCAGGACGAACGTGGCCACGACCGCGGCGGCCTTCAGGCGGACGAGGTTGCGGTGCTGCATGGCCAGCCAGTCGCGTTCGCTGACCTGGGTGTCCTCGATCTCCACGAGCCCCTCCCGGGTCGCCGGGGGCGGTGAGACCCGTCTCGTCGGGAGACGCCCCTGTTATTACTCTACGTTAGCACTTAAAGCTGTGAGTGACAGGCGGTCTTCGTTCTTCACAGCTCCCGGACACCTGGGCTGAACGATCGTCCGTTGCCGGGTCACTGTCACAGGGTCACGAACTCCGGCATCGGGACCTTCGCCCCTTGGCCCTCGGAGTGCCGGGGGCGCACAATCGACTTGGAATCATGGCGAGGATTCGCCTCCCGCCGGAGGCTCCTGGCCACCGGAAGGTATCGCCGACTCGGCGATCCCTACGCACCGCCGGGGTGGCGTACCGCCGGCCCGGCGGCGACCCCCGAGCTCGGGGCCACCACAAGGGGGGTCATGGACACCACCAGGGCAGCGATGTTCCTGGCCGTCGCCGTCGCCCTCGCAGGCTGTTTCGGCGATCCTCCGCCCGACCCCGCAACGGCCGGGTTGGAGGTGGTCATCGAGGGATGCGTACTGAACCGTCCGGAGGTTGCTCCCGGCACTCACGATGTCGTGGTGATCAACCACGACAAGCATCAACCGGGACGACTCGTCGTCTCCGACCAGGTCGGGGCTGAGGTCCTTGTCGTCGCCGTGGGTGAGCGTGCCCAGCTTGTCACCACCGACCAGACCTACACTTTCACCTGCAGTGCAGGGGGCGATCAGAACGCATCGACGCTCGAGTCGAAGGGGAGGTAGGAGCGAGCACCGATCCGAGGACCCTAGCGTTGCCAAGGATCGCGTCAATGTCGTGCAGATCCCCTCATCCCATGGCGGCGGATCCCGGACGTCGGACGCACAGTAGGGCCGGGTGCTCGAGGTAGAGCTCGTCGACGACGTTCTGATCGGCGATGTGACAGATGAGAACACGCAGTATGCAGGCCGATCTGGTCGGCGCCCCTGGAAACTCGCTTGCGAAACGACTCCGAGAACCGGACGACAAAATCAAATTCTGCGATGTGCCGAGCGGGCATGGCGCTCCCAGGATCTGAACGGCGATACATCACGAATTGATCGTGAGAATTGTGGGGCCCTGCCTGCCAGGGAGAGCAGCCGCGTGGGTCAACGGCGTGGACGGGTTGCTTTCCTCCAGCCGGCTAGGCGAGAGTGGTCGATTTTGGTCTCGGCGACACCACTCGCGGCTGCCCGAGACGTCCCCGGGTCGCCGCCAGCAGTATTCCCACCGCCACCAGATAGACCGCCAGAATGGCGAAGTCCGGCGCGTCCAACGCGGGGGTGTAGGCCGTGTCGCGTGCCATCAGGATCAGCTGATCCTGAGCCGGCGTGAAGCTGGCGTGGAGCAGCACACACAGCCCGACGCTTCGGGTCCGGTTCCACAACACCGTGTAGAAGAAAGCCAGCACCATCGGCACCACGAAGCCGGCCGGACCGTAGAGCGGCACGTGCCACACGCCCCAGGCCAGGCCGAGGAGCAGGGTCGCCCGCACCGGTGAGTGCCGCTCCTGGAGGACGGGCAGCCCGAAGCCCCGCCAGCCCGGTTCCTCCATCCCTCCCCCGAGGAACAGCACGAACACGAAGGTGCCCGCGTAGGAAGGCAACCGATCGGCCACCAGCGACCAGTCCACCGGTGCGCCCGTGAGTTGGAGCGCGAGGCTGACCACGGCGTACAGCAGCGCCGGTAGTCCGAGGGCGTAGGCCCACCACTGCGGATGGACGCGCCAGTGCCACAACGGACGCAGCCAGGCCCGCAGCGAACCTCCGGTCAATCGGGTGACCACGCCCGCCGCGACGGCCGGACCCAGTCCGCCGATCAGGAACACCGCCGTACCGCCGCCCAGCGCCGCCACCGCCCACAGGCTCCACGAGAACGCGTACGCGAGGACGACGAAGGCCGCGAACGGATGCCCGACCGCCCACCGGCGAACCTGGAATCGGTGGGTTTTCGGCATTTCCACAGCATCGACGCCCATCTTGCGCGCAGACAGGGCCAAACGTCCTACAAACTTTGGGCTCGGTCACCGAATTCAATGCCTCCAGCGGAGCCCTAGTTCTGCGGGGTGCGACGTATTCCAGGCCGTCTCACATTGTCAGTGCGTTGGCCGCATTATCGCCGTCTGGAGAACAGCCGGGAAGGTCGTCGTCCATCACGACGTCGGGACTTTCGGCCCTGTCCTTCCAGAAATGGCCGGGACAATATCTGATCCGGGAGTTCATTCGGCTTTCGCCATGCTCGTCGCCACAAAGGGGAATCCGAGATGAAGCCAGGTCGTGTGGTCGCACTGGTCATCGGGTGCGTCATGCTGTTGCCCGGACTCGGTCTGCTGCTCGGCGGCGCCGGTCTCACAGCGGCGTACGCCTTCGGGCGCGATGACTCCGGCTACCTGAGCGCTCCGTCCGCCCGGGTCGAGAGTGCGTCGGTCGCCGTCACCACGCAGGCCTTCGCCCTGTCCGGAAG
This sequence comes from Nakamurella sp., assembly GCA_039916325.1. Taxonomy (GTDB): domain Bacteria; phylum Actinomycetota; class Actinomycetes; order Mycobacteriales; family Nakamurellaceae; genus Nakamurella. The sequence goes on from JBDSLP010000123.1 coordinate 33,595, forward strand.
CCTGCAAGGCTCCCAGTGGCTCACCGAATCACTCGATGCCGATATCCGGCTGCGGGTCAGCCCCACCAGCATTGACACACCGGTGTTCCTGGGAGTGGGTCCCGTCACCGACGTCGCCGCGTTCCTGGCCGGCACTCCACACGAGGAGGTGACCGGCCTCCTCAACGGCGCCGCCACGTTCCGTAGCACCGCGGGCTCCGCTGAGGCGACGTCACCGACCGCCGAGACCTTCTGGACGACGACGGCAACCGGTACCGGCACTCAGCAGCTGGACTTCAGCGCCCAGCCGGGGAGTTGGGCGTTGGTGATCATGAACGCCGATGGCTCCCCCGGCATCTCCGCCACTGCGCAGCTCGATGTCCGAGCGGGGTTCCTGCTGTCGCTCGGGTTGATCCTGCTCGGGCTGGGCCTCCTCGTCACGGCCGGGGCCATCGTGTTGATCGTCGTCGGGGCAGCCGGTCGGCGCTTCGACAAGGCCCCGGAATGGTCGGCGACGGGACAGCTCGACCCGTCGGCTCGAGCCGTCGGCGGCTCCATCGTCACCGTGGATCGTCCCGTTGCCCTGACGGCCCACCTGGACCCGGAGCTGTCGCGGTGGATGTGGCTGCTGAAGTGGTTCCTGGCCATCCCGCACTATCTGATCCTGGTCTGCCTCTGGCCCGCCTTCGTGGTGGTCACCATCGTCGCCGGGTTCGCAATCCTGTTCACCGGCGCGTATCCGCGGACCCTGTTCGACTTCAATGCGGGTGTGCTGCGTTGGTCCTGGCGGGTTTCCTTCTACGCGTTCAACGGCGGAGTCGGCACCGATCGGTACCCTCCGTTCACTCTCGGGGTGGCCGCCGACTACCCCGCCACCCTGGACATCGCCTACCCGGCAAACCTTTCCCGCGGCTTGGTGCTGGTGAAATGGTGGCTGCTCGCAATCCCGCACTATCTGATCGTCGGACTGATGGTGGGCAACTGGTTCGGCTGGTCCGCTCTGGGTGGCGATCGGTTCGCGCTGGGCCCGATCGGTGGCGCCGGGGTCCTCGGCCTGCTCGTCGTCATCGCCGGCGTGGTGCTGCTCGTCAGCGGCAGGTACCCGCGCCCGCTGTTCGATCTGATCGTCGGGATGAACCGGTGGATCTACCGGGTCATCGCCTACGCCGCCCTGATGACCGATCAGTACCCTCCGTTCCGACTCGACCAGGGCGGATCCGAACCGACCGTGCCACCGACTTTCCCGACGACCGGCCTCGGCGGGCCGCGGCTACCCGAACCGGCCGGTAGCACCGCGAGGTGACGGTCCGCCCGCAACGTGCGCACCGGTTCGCCAACACCCGGCCGCCGGTGCCGACGCTGCGAGGTCGATCGGTCCGGAGCCGTTGCACTGAAGGGGATCTCGATCTATACCGCCGCTCCGGACAGACTGCGGACCCCTTGCCGGCGGGCGCCCCAACCGGCGAAGCCGAGCAACGTCAGGCCGGGAAGAACTCCCCCGACGAGGTCGATGGCGGGCTGCCCGGACCCGCTGAAGGCCAAGATCAGCGACGCGACGCCGCACGCCGTGATGACGCCCCCGAGGACATGGAAGAACGGTTGGTGCACGACGACGGCCAGCGCGACGAAATGGACTCCGACCACGATCGACGTCCAGGCCACCCCAGCCTGGGGCGTACCGAGCGGTCCGGCCAGCACTCGATTGCCGCCGAACAGCGCCACCACCTCCACTGCCACCACCGCCCAGAACGAGCGGCCGAACACCGATCCCGCCGTCACCCGTTGCACGGCCGCCGCGCGGGAAGCGGGGCCGAAGAGGCTGACCAGCACCCCCACGCACGCCGCGGCGGACACCACCGTCAGGGTCCACGCCACCCCGGCCGGCAGCGACCGGGAGTTGACCGAGACGTAGACGGTCCCGAACACCGCCGCGATCAGCGAGCCCACGGTGCGACCGGGCAGCGTGCTTCTGGTTGTCTTCATATTTTCACCTTAGTCCACTAATCTGATTTCATGGACAAATCGGCAGACGACTCTCCGCACAGCGGTGGATCTCGGTCTTACCGCTCGCCGGCGCGGGCCGCACACGCGGCCGCGACCCGACGCAAGATCACCGCGGCCGCGGGCGAACTTTTCGCCTCACACGGGTTCACCGGCACCACCGTCGCCGCCATCGCCGGGCGCGCCGGCGTGACCGCCCAGACGGTGTACGCGACGTTCGGGTCCAAGGGTGCCATCGTGGGCGCCCTCCTGGCCCAGTTCGAAGCGAGCGCCGACGCCGACGCCTGGGCCGCAGCCATCGTCGCCGAAGACGACCCGTCGCGGAAACTGGCAGCGTTCGCCCACTGGACCACCGCGTTGTTTGCCAGCAGCAAGGCGGTCATCACCGGCGTCCAAGGGGCTGCCGGCGATCCGGCCATGGTCGAGCTCCGCCGCCAGGGCGACCGGCACCGCCGCGCCGCTCTGACCTCGCTGGTCGGGGAGCTGGCCGGCACCGCAGCGCTGAACCCCGACGTGAGCGAGCGACACTGTATCGACCGGGCTTGGCTGCTTACCGGAGTGGAAACCTACCTGGGTGCCACGGACGGATGTGGATGGTCCGATGCCGAATACAGCCGCTGGCTCTGCCACCTGTTGCAGACCCAACTACTCGCATCACCACCGCCGGCTCGTCAGGCGTGATCTCAGTGCCTCCGTTCGGGTCTTCGGCCTCTGCTCCGAGCCCGACCCGCTGGGGCACCCTCGGACCACGGACGCATCCCGGCCGAGTT
>JBDSLP010000124.1:0-4077 GCA_039916325.1 Nakamurella sp.
GCTGGTGGGCCGCGGCCCTGCAGTGGCCGGTGATCCACGAAGCCGCCGACGAGTTCGAGATCCAGCCGACGACGGGGCCGCCGGGGCTGATCTTCGTCCCGGTCCCAGAGCTGAAGACCACCAAGAACCGGCTACACCTGGACTTCGTACCGGGCGATCAGGCCGCGGAGGTCCAGCGCCTGCAGGAACTCGGCGCCATCCGGGTTGCTGTGGGTCAGCGTGACGTCGGCTGGGTGGTGCTGGCCGATCCGGAGGGCAACGAGTTCTGCGTCCTGGGCTCCCGACCACAGGAAGTGATCCGGTCCACCATCGATCCGTGACCGACAGCACCCGCAGTGACCACCAGGGCATCACCGACCCTCCTCGCCATGCCGGGGAAGGTCTCCGGCGCGGCAAGCGCGGCGAGAGCCGGCTAGCTCCTTCATCGCGGGCCAGCGCCGCTCTGCGCACACCTCACGGCTGATCGTCGCCCGCGCCGTCATCGCCCTTGGACGACCCGACCGTCGCCGACACCGGCCCGCCGCGCACCCTGGAGCCGGACAGCGTTCACTCGACCGGCCTACCGGACCTCAGGGAGAGGTCACCGACCTCCACGCGCGGTGCCGCACCCGTCGAACACGACACTCATCGTGGACTCGCCCGGCAGGTGGCGGCGCGATCAGCGCAGTACGGGCGGCAGCTTGCTGCGCAGGTTCAGCCGATCGTGAGCCAGGGCGGCGCGGGCGGCGTTCGCCCCACAGGCGCCGTGCACCCCGCCGCCGGGATGGGCCGAGGACGATGCGAGATACAGTCCCTTGAAAGGTGTTTCGGCCCGGCCGACGCCTGGGATAGGGCGAAAGATCAGCTGTTGGTGCGGCGAGTTCGTCCCCCCGCTCAACGCACCGTTGTGCAGGCTCTGATTGCGCTGCTGCAGTTCTCGTGGGCCCAGCACCCGCCGGGCGATGATGCGGCTGCCGAAACCGGGAGCATAGGTTTCGATCCGGCTCTGCATCCGGTCGGCGAACCGCTCCCGCTCGGAGGCGTCCCAGCATCCGGTGATCCCGCCGTCCCCGGCGTCGTCCCGGACGTGTTGCGGCACGTGGGTGTAGGCCCAGGCGGACTCCGTCCCCGCCGGCGACCGACTGGAATCGGAGGTGGTCATCTGCCCGAAGAGCAGGAACGGGTTGGCCGGCACGAAATCGGCGTCCAGCTGCGCGTTCCAGGAGGCGAGATCCTCCAGGGAGTCGACCACGTGCACCGTGCCGGGACTCCGCTCCGGGGTACCGACCCAGGGAATCGGCGCATCCAACGCGAAGTCGACCTTGACCGTGCCCGGATCCCAGGTGAACTCCGAGATCCCCCGCTGCACCTTCGGTGGCAGTTGGTCGTGGCGGATCAGGCTTCCGTACAGACTCGGCGCCGGGACGTCCACCAGCACCGCCTTGCGCGCCAGCACCACGTCGCCGCCGCAGGTACGGACGCCGACGGCCCGCCCCTTCTCCAGTAGGACCTCGGAAACCTCCTGGCCGCAGGTGATCTCACCGCCGAGTGAACGCAGCCGGGTGGCCATCGCCTGAGTCAGGTTGCCGGCCCCACCGGCCGGCACCGGGAATCCGTACGTCTGTCCCAGCATGGTGAGCAGCCAGCCGAACAGGCCGCTGCCCAGCCCGGTCACGGGAATGTCGGCGTGACCGGCGTTCCCGGCGAGCAGGAGTCCGGCCGCATCGCCGCGGAACTGGTTCTGCGCCAGACCCAACGCCGGTTGCAGCAACATCCGCACGAACGAAAGGCCGCCCACAGAAGGCACTTTCAGGCCCAGGCGCACTCCGGCACGCACCGGCGGGAACGGCGTGAGCAGCGCGCCGAGAACCTCCGTTCGCACCTTCTCCCACTGCGCGACCATCTCCAGCCAGGCCTGCCCGTCGCCGGCGGCCGTGACATCGAGACTCCGTGCGGTGTCCTGGACATCGTGGTGCATCAACGCCCACGAGCCGTCCGGGCGGGGGGTTCCGTAGACAGCGGGTGCCCGGGTCCAGGACAAGCCGTGCCGCTCGAGCTCCAGCGACCGGATCGTCGGCGACGCCGCGGCCAGCGGATAGAACGCACTGAACGTGTCGTGGACGAAATCGGGATGCAGGTCGCGGCTGCTGGCCACCGATCCGCCCAGCGTGGGCTGGGCCTCCAGGACGTGCACCGACCAGCCCTTGTCGGCCAGCAGATTGGCCGCCACCAGACCGTTCGGCCCGGAACCCACCACAAGTGCGTCCACAGTGCTCATCCCTGGCCCATCCCCGCAACGCGGCTTGCTCAAACCGGGCCCCGGGTAGAGGCAGGGCATGAGCGAGAATCAGCGGTTGTTCCACTGCACCCCGGGCGCGGTGTTCAGGGTGCTCGGTAACGGCTGGCTGTTCCCGACCTGGGTGGTGGGCGCCACCCGGATGCGCAAGGTCGATGAACATTGGCCTGCGGAAGGCGCGATGCTGCACCACTCGTTCGGCACCTGGCCGCTGGTCATCGACGACACGACGACCGTCCTCACATTCGTCCCCGACCAGTTGCTGCTGGTCCGCGCGAAGGGTTGGCCCGCCGGTGAGGCCGACGTGCTCATCGAGGCCACCCCCGCTCCCGGCGGTTGCGTGGTCACCATCTACGAGGACGCCGTGAAGGGCCCGGGGACGATGATCCCCGGGTTCCTCCGTCACCCGGTACTGCGGTGGCGCAACAGCGAGACGCTGCGGCGCCTCGCGTTCATCGCCGAGGGTCAGTCCGGTCGGTCCACCCCGGAGGCCGAAGACTGAGTGACGGGCGTGCCCAGGCGGCTCCGAATCAAAGCGCCGACCACCCCGGCGGCAACAGCCACCGATCCTGCGGTGACTCCGCGCAGCCAGTGCCGCCCCCACGAACCGTGCTCGGCCTCGCCGGCCGGCTGCGGGTGCAGCACGCTACCCGGCCCGGGTTCGACCGATGTCCGGGACAGCGCCGCCAGCTTGACCAGTGGAGTGACCAGCACGTCGTAGACGGCCGGGAACACCCGGAAGCCGAGGACGACGAGCTCATTGGCGAGTCCCACCGACCGATCCCGCCGACCGCGACCGACCGCATTCACGATTGCGCGCGCCACCTTCTCCGGCTTGTCCACCGGCGGCGGGGGGCGGCCCTGCCAGCCCGTGTAATTGGCCGCCTGGCTGTAGGCGGGGGTGTCCACGCTGCCGGGCGACACGAGGCTGACCCTGACCCCCGGGGTCTGGCGCGCCTCCAACTGGAGGATCCGCGCCAACCCGTGTACCGCCCATTTGCTGGTGACGTAGGAGCCCATGGACGGCACCGCGATCTTGCCGAGCAGCGAGCCGACCACGATGAGGTCACCGCCGCCGTGCACGCCGAAATGACGCAGCGCCGCCCGGGCGACGTTCGCCGTACCGATCAGGTTGGTCTGCATCACCCGGTCGAACACCTCGGGCGGAACGTCCTCGAACCGCCCGTAGGCCACCGCAGCAGCTGCGTTGACGACCACGTCGATCCGGCCGAAACGGGCCTGAGCGGCCGCGAACGCCGCCTCGACCTCGGCCGAGACCCCGACGTCGGTCGGCGCGACGAGCACCTCGGCACCCAGCGCCCTGCAGCCGGCTGCAGCGACGGCCAGTGCCTCCGGCGACCGCGACACCAGGACCAAGCTGGCCCCGTCGACGGCAAAAGCGCGGGCCGTGGACAGCCCGATGCCGCTGGAACCGCCGGTGATCAGGACGGTGCGCGGTGCGCTCACGGCTTGAGAACCACCTTGATGCAGCCGTCCTGCTTCTTCTGGAACGTCTCGTACAGCTCCGGCGCCCGTGACAGCGGCACCTGATGGGTGGTCAGATCCAGCGTCCCCAGCGGATCGGACGGGTCCTCGACCAGCGGCAGGATGTCGTCGAGCCAGCGTCTCACGTTGCACTGACCCATCGTCAGTTGCAGCTGTTTGTCGAACATGTTCATCAGCGGCATCGGGTCGGCCGCGCCGCCGTACACGCCGCTGAGGGACACGGTGCCGCCGCGGCGGACCGCGTCGATCGAGTCGTGCACCGCGGTCAATCGATCCAGCCCGATGGTCTCGAACAC
>JBDSLP010000125.1:0-4461 GCA_039916325.1 Nakamurella sp.
GGGCGGGCGGGACCGCCGACGGCGGCGTGCCGGACGCCGGGGTGGGAACGTCGGGCCAGGGCGAGGGGCTGGGTCATTGACGAGATCCTTTCGGGAGGTGGTGAAACGGCCGATCCGACTGTGACCCGGGGCGGCTCGATCCCGGCCGGCGGATTGCGTGGTGTGGATGAGAACCGCCTTGTGGACAGGAGTGTCGAGCCCGCGACGGCCGGGATCTCGGTTCGCGGGGAGCCCGACCCCCCACAATCACCGTGGGAAGTCGAGGGTCCCGACCAGGGCGATGACGACCGGAGCGAGCCCCAGGCACACGAAGGCCGGCAGGTAGCACAGCGTCAGCGGCGCGGTCATCAGCACTCCGGCCCGTTGGGCGCGTCTCTCGTCGGCCCCCGCCTCGGCCCGGCGGGCGGCCCGCGCCTGCTCGCGCACGGTGATCGCGAGATCAGCACCCGCCTGCGCCGAACGACGGGAGGCCGCCGCGACCGGCTCGAGCCACGGGTCGCCATCGGCGGGTTGCCAAGCCCGATCCACGTCGGCGCCGACCCGGAGCAGACCGGCGACCTGCACCAGTCGTTGCACGGTCGGGTCGACCGGCCCGGCGCGGGCGAGCACGTCCAGGGCAGCCGTCAGGGCGCTTCCGGTGGGCATTCCGCCGTCCAGACCGGCGGCCCACAGGTCGTACAACAGCGCGACCTCGCCGCGCACCCGCACCGGGCGGGAACCCCCGCGGCGGGCTTCCCACCCCGCCAGCCCCCCGACACCGAGCCCGACTGCACCGGCGGCCACCCCCGTGGCCACGCCTCCACCGGGCCGAACGACCAGTACCGCGGCACCGGCCGCCAGCCCCACCAGGACGACACGACCGATCCCGACCCGCTTCTCGACCGCCGCAGGCGCGACCGACCGAGCGGCCGGCAGCCGCCGTGGCCGGTCAACCCAGCAGACGAGCGCAGCGGCCACACACCAGAGCGCGAGGATCACCCGGATGACCTCGCGATCCGGGCCGACCAGAGCAGGCCGGCGCACAGCAGCACCGTGCCGACAACCAGCAGGACCCCGCCGAGGCCGTCCGACACCAGCACCGGCAGTGGATCGGCCCCCATCCCGGCGCCGAGCACCACCCCCAGCAAGGGAAGTCCGGCCAGCACCCAGCCTGAGAGCCGAGCCCCGGCCACAGCCGCCGCACGGTGGTCGGCGGCACGCCTCTCGTCGTCGAGCCCCTCGGCCAGTCGGGCCAACAACCCGGCGAGCGGGACCCCGGTCCGTCGGGACAGCCGCACCGCCGCCACCAACGCGAAGCCGACCGGACTCGCGGCCGTCTCCCCCGCGGGCGGACCGGGTCCACCGGTGTCCTCGGTATCGACCAGCAGCCTCCGGAGCAGGGCGGAGACCTCGGGAACGGCAGCGACCCGGACCGCCGTGATCGCCGTCGCCAGATCGGCCCCGGCGTGGACCTCGCGCGCCAATGCACGGACGGTGTTCGTGGTCGCCAGCGCATCCCGCTGCCGCGCGCGCGTCAGCAGCGCCGACCGGATCAACGCACCGATGGTCGCGCTGAGCAGAGCCGCCGCGATTCCGGCCGCCGGCGAGCCGAGCCACGCGATGGCCACACCCCCCGCACCACCAGCAGCCATCGGGACCACCGCCCGGCTGACCAGCAGGCTCACCGGAAGGCGGAAACGCGCCTGCCGGGGCACCCGGAACAGTTTCGGCGGGGATGTCGGCCAGGCGACGATCCCGAGTGACAGCAGCAGCGCGGTCACGGCGCGACCACCGGTGACCGGTCGACATCCCGACGCCCGGGCTCGGAGCCGTCGAGCAGCGCCACGAGGACACCGGCACCCGGTCCCGGTGACCCATCGTGGTGGTACGCCGTCGTCACCCGAACGCGCCCCGTCCCGTCGACCACCGGCACAGCCAGCTCGCAGACCCGTCGGACCGCCCGACCACCGACGGTGCGCCGCTCCACCTGCACGATCACCTGTACGGCCCCGGGCAGCTGGGCTGCCAACGCAGCGTCCGACATCCCGCCGAGCGCGGCCAGCGCCGCCAGCCGGGCCGGGACGTCGCCGGCGCTGTTCGCGTGTACGGTGCCGGCCCCACCCCGGTGGCCGGTGTTCAGCGCGATGAGCAGGTCCACCACCTCTGGTCCGCGGACCTCACCGACGACGAGCCGGTCGGGTCGCATCCGCAGGCCCTGACGCACGAGGTCACGGAGGTCGATCCCACCCGCCCCTTCGACGTTGCTGGTCCGCGCGACGAGCCGGAGCACGTGCGGGTGACACGGTCGCAGCTCCCCGGCGTCCTCGACGGTGATGATCCGTTCCGCCGGATCGACGGCCCCCAACAGCGCCGCGAGCAGGGTGGTCTTGCCGGTTCCGGTGCCACCGGAGATCAACATCGCCAACCGGGAGGCGACGATCCGGCGCAACAGGGTCTCGACCACCGGCGGAAAAGCTCCGCGTCGGCCGAGTGCGGCCAGGTCGAACTGCGCGGGCCGCAGAACCCGCAGCGACAGGCAGGTGCCGTCCGCGGCGATGGGCGGCAACACGGCGTGCAGCCGGGTGCCGTCGACCAGTGCAGCGTCGACGAACGGTCGGGCGTCGTCGAGGCGACGGCCGGCGGCGGCGGCCAGACGCCGGGCCAGTCGCTGAACCGCGGCGTCATCGGCGAACCGCACGCCGGTCGCTTCCCAGCCGTGCCCCCGATCGACCCGGACGTCGTTCGGCCCGTTGACGACGACGTCGGTGGTGGCCACGTCCTGCAGCAGGCCGGCCAACGGTCCGGCTCCCACGAGCTCCGCCTGGAGTGCCCGGATGAACCGCAGCATCTGGGCGTCGCTGACCAGCACACCCGCCTCGGCACGGACCGCCGCGGCCACCGCCGCGGCGGTCGGCTCACCCCGGGAATCGCCCGGATCAGCGGACAACCGCTGCTGGACACGGGCCACCAGCTCCGCGGAGACGGTGTCGCCCACCGCTCTCACGACAACGGATCCGGACCGCCGAGCACCGCCAGGACGGCCTCGGCCGCCCGGCCCAGCGGACTGCGCGGGTCCGCGCCCGGCGCCTGCCCGTGCTCGACATCGTGGGCGAGCCGCGGCTGGGGTCGCATGTACGCGATCAAGGGGAGCTCCAGCGAGCGGGCCAGATCGTCGGCCCCGAGGCCGGCCGTGGACGGTCCCCGCACCACCAGACCGGCCCGGGCACCGGCAGCGTCGATGCGGTCCACCACCCGCCGCCCGGCGTAACAGGCGAAGAGGTCGGCCGAGGCGACGACGATCACCAGGTCCGAGCTCTCCAGGGCGAGGTCGCCGAGTGGATCAGGGGCCCGGGCGAGGTCGAGCACGGCGAATTCCCCGGCCCGGCGACACGCGTCGAGGACGACGGTGAGCACATCCGGCGAGGGCACGTCGTCGGTGTCCCGGCCGAATGAGAGCACCGAGAGCACTCCCGGTTCCGGCCCGCGCCATCGTCGACCGCTGGGCGTACCGGGGCCTCGCCCGACCGAGGGCAGCGATTCGTGCAGGGCGTCGGCCGGGACCCGACCCGCCGGCGTCGCCAGATCGGGCCACCGGAGTCCCGGATCGGTCTCCAGACCGAGGAGGACGTCCTGGCCGGCGCCCCACGGGTCGCAGTCGGCCAGTACCACCCCGGCCCCCGACCGCAGCCCGGCCACCGCCACCGCAGCGGCCAGCATCGAACTTCCGGCGCCGCCCCGGGCGCCGATCACCGACACCACTCGACCGCCGCCGGGGCCGCGATGCACGCTGTCCGAGAGCATCGCGACCAGCAGGTCCTCGGCCTGGGGCAGCAGAACCGTCCGTTCGACCCCCAGCAGCACGCAGTGTTCCCAGACGTTGCCGTCAGGCTCCGCAGCGGCGACCACGATGACGCCGGACCGACGCGGCAGCCGGGCCAGCACCGCCCGGCGGACCTGACGCGCGTCCAGCAGCACGACCGGCGCCGCTCGCCAGGAAGCCCGTGAGTCAACATGTCTCGCGTGATCAACCTCCACGCCGGCCGCCGCGGCGATCCGCAACAGGTCGTCGAGCAGGTCCTCGTCGTCGGTGACCACCAACGGCCGCGCGTCCATCTGTCCCCCTTCGCGACCCACCAGGTGGTGGGCCGGTCCGGTCAGCTCACCGGTCGCGCGCGCTGCCGGCGAGGGGCCACCGGGGGCCGTGGACAGATCCCCGGATTCTGCGGCTTGTGGACAACGTGGTTGAGCCGACTCGCCCACGAGGAACCTCGAGACCGGTCCTGTGGACAACTCCGCCGGCGGTGGCAGCAGATAGGCCAGAGTGGCAACCAGCCGCGACCGACCACGACAGTCCCGACCGACCGTGACCTGTCCCGACCTCCACGACCAGCCCCGGCCGTCGCCTGACCGGCAACGCGGGCACGGGGGTGTGGCAACGGTGCAGGGACCGGCCGGAGATGAGGGCGCCCCCCGCCAGGGGGG
>JBDSLP010000126.1:0-8294 GCA_039916325.1 Nakamurella sp.
CCCGGACGGCGCGATGTGGGTGGCCAACCGCTCAGCCGCTCTGACCGCGGGGTACCCGCACCGCGGACAGCAGTCCACCGACGATGTCGATCTCGGAACGCCGGGCGGCGTGCGCCTCGACGGTGAGCAGGATGCGGTGCGAGAGGACCGGGATCGCCATCCGGCCGATGTCGTCGGGGATCACGTAAGGACGTCCGTCCAGCGCCGCACTGGCCTTCGCGGCGCGGGACAGGTGCAGGGCTGCTCGTGGGGATGCCCCGAGTCGGACGTCGGGCAGCGTCCGTGACATGCCCACCAGGTCCACGATGTAGTGCTGCAGTTCCGGCGCCAGGTGGATTCGGGACGTTGCCGCCATCAGCCGACGCACGGTCTCGCCATCGGTGACCGGAGTCAGATCGTCGAGCGGGTCGTGGTGGTCCTGCTCGCCGAGCATGGCCGCCTCCGCCCGCCGGTCGGGATATCCGATCGCGGTGCGCATCAGGAAGCGGTCGCGTTGCGCCTCGGGCAGCGGATACGTGCCCTCCATCTCGACCGGGTTCTGCGTGGCCATCACCAGGAACGGGTGCTGCAGGGGGTAGGTCGTGCCGTCGACGGTGACCTGCTGCTCCTCCATCGCCTCCAACAGGGAGGACTGGGTCTTCGGCGAGGCGCGGTTGATCTCGTCGGCGACCAGGATGTTGGAGAACACCGGACCCGGCCGGAAGTCGAAGAGTCCGGAGTGGCGGTCGTACACCGAGACGCCGGTGACGTCGGACGGCATCAGGTCCGGTGTGAACTGGACCCGGTTCACGGTGGCATCCACGGTTCGGGCCAACGCCTTCGCCAGCCGGGTCTTGCCGACGCCGGGGACGTCCTCGATCAGCAGGTGCCCGCCGGTGAGGAGTGCGATCACCGAGAGCCGGACGACCTCGGGCTTGCCGAGCAGTACCCGATTGACGGCGGTGGCGATCTGCCCACCGATGGCGGCGACCTCGGCCGCCCCCCACTCGACGTCCCCGACGGCGCGGTTGCTGTTCGCATTCGTCTGCTCGCGGGACGGCAGCTCGCCAAGGTCGGGCGTCACGAGGCTCCTTCGGTGGTCATGAAGCGCGGTGGTGATCAGCCTCGGTGGTGATCAAGCTCGGTGGTGATCAAGCTCGGTGGTGATCAATCTCGGTGGTGATCAAGCTCGTGGTGATCGAGTTCGGTGGTGATGATCAAGCTCGTGGTGATCAAGCTCGTGGTGATCGAGTTCGGTGGTGATCATGCTCGTGGTGATCGAGTTCGGTAGTGCGCGGGTCCGAACGTCAGTCTGCCAAAAGCTGTGCGGGGGCGGCGGGTTTCCCGCCGGACCGGGGGGAGCGCTGCCACTGTCGCCAGGATGGGTGACTGAGCGGTTGCGCAGCGTTCGCGGGTCGGGCGCTCGGCCCCGCCGTCCGGCCGTCCAACTGCGTGTCGCCCCCCGTCGCACCCCTGACCTCCCACTCTCTGACACGTACCGGTCGGGAGTCGGGTTCAGTCGCCGGATTCTGTCCGGTACGACCGGTTTTCGCAGCGTGGTGCGGGCATCGCGCGCCACGCCGAGCGCGTGGTCACCGAAATCCCCCCCACCCCGCCCCACCGCCCACGACCAGCACAGATAGTGCAAGACATCCCCTTCCGGCGCGGTGTGGGGGCTTGTTTGTGGGTGGAAGTGGGGTAGCGTGTCAGAAACTGGGGCACGGTGGGCATCACCCCCTGGCGCGGGACGTAGGAGGGGAGGTGCCGGTGTGGCTTTCAGTGGTTTCGTCGGTACGTACACCCCTCGGATGGACGACAAGGGGCGCGTCACCTTGCCGGCCAAGTACCGCGACAAGCTCGCCGGTGGGGTCGTGCTGATGCGCGGCCAGGACCACACGCTCTACGTGCTGACCGCCGAGGGCTTCGAGACGTTCGCCGACCGGGCGATCAACGCGGAGATCACCGACGCGAAGCAGATCGGCTTCCAGCGCTACATGCTCGCCAACACCGAGGACCAGCGTCCCGACGCCCAGGGCCGGATCTCCATCCCGGCCAAGATGCGCGAATACGCGGGTCTGGGCAAGGACGTCGTGATCAACGGTGCCGGCCTGCGGATGGAGATCTGGGCGGCCGGGGCATGGGCCCGTTACGAGGCCGAGCAGGAAGCCGCCTACGCCTCACCCGAAGCCGGGATCTTCGCCGGCTGACCACCTGTGTCACCGCACCACCTGTCTCACCGCACCACCTGTAGTACCCGAGGCCACGCCGTCCGGCCTCCACCCGATGCCCGTCCTGGAGCGACTTCCCCCGCGCCCGGCCGGATATCCGTCCTGATGCGACTTCCCCCGCACCAGGGCGGAGGCAGCCCTGGAGCGACTTCCCCCGCGCCAGGTCCGCCTTCTCGGGTGGGGACCCGTCGGCGTGGCCCCGTCATCTGATCGGCTACAGCCGCTTCGACGCTTCACCCCATCGACATCAGTGGCGCACCGACGAGAGGTACCGACGGACATGGTCGACGAGCACGTACCTGTGCTGGCCGATCGGGTCGCGTCCCTGCTCGATCCGTCCCTGCAGCGCGACGGCGCGGTCTTCGTCGACGCGACCCTGGGACTGGCCGGGCACACCGTCCTGATGCTCGAGCGACACCCCGGACTGCACGTCATCGGGATCGACCGCGACCGGGCCGCCCTGGACCTGGCCCGGGCCCGGGTCGACGCTGCCGGTTTCGGCGATCGCTTCGACGCCGCGCACGCCGTCTACGACCAGATTCCCGAAGTGCTGGCCGATCTCGGCGTGTCGACGATCGACGGCATCCTGTTCGACCTCGGGGTCTCGTCGATGCAGCTGGACCGGGCCGACCGCGGGTTCGCCTACGCCGTGGACGCGCCGCTGGACATGCGGATGGACCCGTCCGTGGGTCTGACCGCCGCCGATGTACTGAACACCTACCAGCCCGGCGAGCTGGTCCGGGTCCTGCGGGAGTACGGCGAGGAGAAGTTCGCCACCCGGATCGTGTCGCAGGTCGTGAAGCAGCGAAACCTGCGGCCGTGGACCACCAGCGCACCGCTGGTCGAGCTGATCCGCACGGCGATCCCGGCGGCGGCCCGGCGGACCGGGGGACACCCGGCGAAGCGCACGTTCCAAGCACTGCGGATCGAGGTCAACGACGAGCTCGGCGCGCTGCGCCGGGCCGTACCGGCCGCGGTCGATGCGGTCAACCTCGGCGGTCGCATCGTCGTGATGGCCTATCAGAGCCTCGAGGACCGCATCGTCAAGCAGGCGCTCGCCCCGCTGACCCGGTCCACGTCTCCCCTCGACCTGCCGATCGACCTGCCCGAGCACGCCGCGCGCTGGCGCTGGCTCGTACGCGGTTCCGAAGCCCCCACCGATGCGGAGGTCGCGGCCAACCCGCGAGCCGCGTCCGCCCGACTCCGAGCCGCAGAACGAACCCGGGAGGCCGTGTGAACCACCCCGCCAACTTCGTCCCCCCGAGGCGGACGACCAACGGTGCGGTGCCGCGCCGGAGCGGTCGGCCCGGCATGCCGCAGGACGCTGGGCGGCGATCACGCCGCGACGCCGCACCCGCCGCGACCACGACGATGACCGTGCCGTCCAGGGCCTCGGTGTCGACGGACCCGGTGGCCACGGACTCGGTGTCCCCGGCCTCGGTACACACGGCCACCGCCTCGACCTCCCGGAGCTCGGCACCCCGACCGCGGACCCCGTGGCGGACCGCCGGCGGATCCGCTGCTCCCACGCCGACCGCAGCGGAACTGGCCCGGCAACGCCGGTCCCGCCGCAACGCGAGGATCAGCAGCACCCTGCACGGCGGCGCCCCGGTCGAGCTCCGCCGGTTCTCGGCGCGCCAGGTGCCGTTCGTCGCCGTGTTGGTCGCGCTGCTCGGTGTCGGTCTGGCCGGGGTGCTGTGGCTCAACACCCTCACCGACGAGGCCGGCATCCGCACCAACGGGGCCAGGGCGGTGTCGGCCGAGTCGCAGCTGCGGATCGAGGAGTTGGAGACCGAGATCGCGACCAAGAACGCGACGCCGTCGCTGGCGGCGGCCGCCCGACGGCTGGGCCTGGTCCCGGCGGGCGACACCACGATCCTCGTGGTGCCGACCGACGGGGCCGCGCCGACCGTGGTCGGCACCCCGAGGGCCGTGGTCGATCCGGTGGCCGAAGCCGCCGCCGCTCAAGCCGCTGCCCAAGCCGCCGCCGATCAGGCCGCTCAACAGGCCGCAGCCCAAGCCGCAGCTCAAGCCGCAGCTCAAGCCGCGGCTCAGGTTGCCGCCCAGCAGGTCGCTGCCCAGCAGGTCGCTGCCCAGCAAGCCGCGAACGCGGCGGCGACGCAGCCGCCCGCCGGCGGCGCACCCTCCCCCGAGTCGGCTGTGGCCCCGACGGCCGCCGCCCCACCCGTCGCGGTGTCCCCGGCGGCCGAGCCGGCAGCCGCCGCGCCCCCCGCCATTACCGACACTGCCACCGCCACGACTCCGGGAGTGCCCCAGTGAAGCGTCCTGACCGATCCAGCACCGACCGCACGGGACGCGCTGCCGCTCGCTCCACTGCTCCGTCCGACCTCCCGACCGGTGGTGCCGCCCGGCACCCCCGCGCCGCGGACGCGCCCACGGGTGGCGGCCGAGCCACCACGCCGTCCGGTTCCACCGACGCCGAGCGACGCGCCCGCGCCGTCGACCGTCGCCTGCCGACCGGACAATGGGCCGAGGCCGGGCCCCGCCGCACTCCGCCGGCATCAGCCGCCCGCTCCACCGGGCGTCGGACCGACACCGCTGTAGTGACCGAGCGCACCCAGCGCCCGGACTGGGATCCGACTCCCCGCCGCGCCGGCTCCGGCCGCGGGCCCGAGGACACCCGACCCCCGAGCCAGCCCGATCGGGAGGAGCTGCGTGGCCGGCGGCCCGGACCCGGGCTCTACCCGCGCACCACCTCGGTGCCGCAGCTGACCCCGCCCCGGCCGACCGCGAAGACCCCCGAAGCCAAGTCGGTGCGCGGTCGGCGTCAGCGGGCGATGCGGCAGGCGCCCGGTCGCCCCGACAACCGGATCAAGATCGTCCTGATCACCCTGCTGATCATGCTGGTGGTCGCGGTCGTCAAGCTCACCTTCATCCAGGGCTGGTCGTCGACGGCCTATGCGGAGCGGGCCTTCGACCAGCGCAGCCGCGACGTCAAGGTCGTTGCCGAGCGCGGCACCATCCTCGATCGCAACGGCACAGCGCTCGCCTTCACCATCGAGGGCAAGGCCATCGCGGGCCGGCCCTACCTGTTCGTGGACGACGCCGAGCGCCAGCAGGTCGTCGATGCGCTGGTGGCGGCTTTCGGCACCAGGGTGGACCCCGCTGAGCTGATGGCGAAGTTGCAGTCCCACGAGGACTACGTCTACCTGGTCCGCGGTCTCATGCCGGCCGAGGCCGACAAAGCTGTCAAGGCCATCCAGCCGATCCTGAAGGCCCACAAGGCCGAGCTGGACCCGGTCTACGCCGACCACTTCCTCGACGGCATCGCCACCGAGGCTCAGGCGCTGCGCCAGTACCCCGACGGCGGTGCGAACGCGTCCCTGGTCGGCAACACGTCCAGCTGGGACGGTGCCGGGACGATGGGCATCGAGAACAGCTTCAACTCCGTGCTGGCCGGCTCGGACGGCAAGCGAATCGTCGAGGTCTCGCCCAGCGGGGTCATCCCGGGCAGCGCCCGGGATGTCACCACCGCGGTCAACGGCTCCGACGTCACCCTGACCCTGGATTCCGATCTCCAGTACAGCGTCTCCGACATGCTGCAGCGCTACGTCGACCAGACCAGCGCCAAGCGTGGGATGGCGATAGTGCAGGACGTCACGACCGGCGAGATCTACTCGCTGGCCACCTACCAGCCGGGTGTCGACGCGGCGGCCCAGTCCAACATCGCCGTCAGCGCGCCGTTCGAGCCCGGTTCGGTGAACAAAGTGGTGACCTTCGCCGCTGCGCTGGAAGCCGGGCTGATCACGCCGACCACCGCGTCGACGGTGAACGGGGAGATCCAGATGGGCGGCCGCACGATCCACGACGCCTGGGCGCACGGCCCGATCACGATGACCGCCACCGGCATTCTGGCCAAGTCGTCCAACGTCGGCACCCTGCAGATCGCCCAGCAGGTCGGTCCGGACGCGTTCGCCGCCGAGCTCGAGAAGATGGGTCTGGGCCGCAAGACCGGCATCGAGCTGGCCGGCGAGTCCGGCGGTCAGGTCCCGGAGCAGGGCCAGTGGTCCTCGACCACGTTCGCCAACCTGCCGATCGGGCAGGGGCTGTCGATGAACCTCGTCCAGATGGCCGGGATGTACCAGGCGATCGGCAACCACGGCGTCAAGCTGCCGCCGACGCTGATCAAAGGCACCACCACCGACGGCACCTTCAGCCCTTCGGCAGCGCCCTCCGGTACCTCGGTGATGAGCCCGGGCACAGCGGACACCCTCGTCGGCATGCTGCGCGGTACCACCCAGGACGGTGACATCGCGCACCGCGGTACCGCCGCGGCGGCCGCGATCACCGGATATCAGGTGGCCGCCAAGACCGGCACCGCCCAGCAGGTCGACCCGGCCACCAACGACTACTCCAAGACGATGTTCAACTCGACCATCGCGGGACTGATCCCGGCCGACCACCCCCGGTTCGTCGTCGCGATCATGTTGGACGCGCCGCAGGGCGGGAAGAACGCGGTGCCGCTGTTCCACGACATCGCCGCATACGCGCTGCGTGCCTTCGACGTCGCCCCCTCGGCGGTGCCGGCCCCGGTCTACGACCTGTACCTGAACTCCACACCGTGACCCCGACGACCGCGCCGATGGCGGCCCCGGGCCCGCTCCGCGGGTAGATTGCCACCGTGCCGAGCAGCCCGAGTCCGCGTCCCGCCCGTCCGGTGGCGCAGTCCCTGGTCCGGCTGGCCGACCTGGCGGACGCCCGGCTCGAGCTGGTCCGGACCACCCCCATCCATCCCGAGACCGCCGATCCCGAGACCGCCGATCCCCGGGCCGACGACGATCCCCCGGTCCCGGACGCCTTCGACGTCATCGTCACCGGGATCACCCTGCGGTCCGGCGAGGCGCAGCCTGGGGACCTCTTCGCGGCGCTGGCCGGCGGTCGTAGCCACGGGGCCGGCGCGGTCGCCGCAGCCGTCGACGCGGGGGCGGTCGCCGTCCTCACCGATCCGGCCGGCCTGGAACTGATCCGGTCGGCCGGCCTGGCCGCCCCGGTGCCGGTGCTGGTCGTGGACCAGCCGCGCCCGGTGCTCGGGCCGATCGCGGCGGAGCTCTACGGTCGGCCCAGCGAGCACCTTTTGATCATCGGTGTCACCGGCACCTCCGGGAAGACCACCACCAGCTACCTGATCGAGGCCGGCCTGGCCGGCAACGGTCTCCGCACCGGGGTCATCGGCACCGTCGAGACCCGGATCGGTGCGGACGTGCTGCCCAGCGCCTTCACCACCCCCGAGGCGCCGGACCTGCAGGCCCTGCTGGCCGTGATGGTCGAGCGCGGGGTGCAGGCGGTGGCGATGGAGGTCTCGTCCCACGCGCTGGCGCTGCACCGCGTCGGGGCCGTCGCCTTCACGGTCGGCGCCTTCACCAACCTCTCGCAGGACCACCTCGACTTCCACACCGACATCGAGGACTACTTCCAGGCCAAGGCGCAGCTGTTCGACGGCCGGTCCGCAGTGGGGGTGGTCGACGTCGACGGCGAGTACGGCCGCCGTCTGGCCGAGATGCATCCCGAGGTCACCACCGTCTCGGTGTTCGGCGGTCACCAGGCCGACTGGACGGCGCCGCAGCTGGCCGTCGGTACCGCCGGGATCACCAATCTCGTCGTGCGCAGCCCGTCGGGGGACATCCCGATGGCACTGGAGCTGCCCGGTTCGTTCAACGTCTCCAATGCGGTCCTCGCGCTGGCCTGCCTCAGCGCCGCAGGCCTGGACCCCCGACTCGCCGCCCCCATGCTCACCTCGGTGGTCGTCCCGGGCCGAATGCAGAGCGTCGACTGCGGGCAGCCGTTCCTCGCCGTCGTCGACTACGCGCACAAACCGGCCGCGCTCACCGCCATCCTGACCGCGCTGCGCCCGGACACCGCCGGCCGGATCATCCTGGTCGTCGGGGCCGGTGGCGATCGGGACCGCGGCAAGCGCCCCATGATGGGGGCCGCCGCCGCGACCGGCGCCGACCTCGTCATCGTCACCGACGACAACCCGCGCAGCGAAGACGGCGACGCCATCGCTGATCAGATTCTCGCGGGCGTGCCGCCGTCGATGCAGCGCATCTCGCCCGAGGCGGTCGCGGC
>JBDSLP010000127.1:0-10834 GCA_039916325.1 Nakamurella sp.
CGGCGCCGCCGCGGTTGTCCTGGTCGGTGCCGCCGGCGGCGGCACGCTGGTCGCCCAGACCAAGTCGGTCAGCATCACCGTCGACGGACAGGCTCAGCAGGTCAGCACGCGGTCCGGTTCGGTCGAAGGTGCGCTTGCGGCCGCCGGCCTGACCGCCGGCGAGCACGACGTTCTCGTACCCGCCGCCGACGCGTCGATCACCGACGGTACGAACATCTCGCTCAACCGGGGCCGGCTGCTGACCCTGACGGTGGACGGCCAGACCCGGCAGGTGTGGACCACCGCGCTCACCGTCGACGACGCAATGGCCCAGCTCGGCGAGAACAGCTCCGACTTCGCGCTCTCCGCCGACCGTGGTCGTTCCATCCCGCTCGACGGTTTCGCCGTCGACGCCGCCACCCTGCACACCACCTCGCTCACCGACGGAACCGGTCCCGCCATCACCCTCGCGACGCCGGCCACCACCGTCGCCGCGCTGCTCACCGAGCAGGGCATCACTCTGGGCGCCCTGGACACCGTCACTCCGGCGCTGGACACCACCGTCGCCGACGGCACCGCCGTGACCATCACCCGCACCGTCGTGGCCGACGTCGTCGCGGACGAGCCGATCGCGCAGCCCGCCGACGTCACCACCGAGGACCCGAACCTCGACCGCGGCACCACCGCGGTCACCGTCCAGGGCGCGCCGGGGACCTCCGCGGTCACCTACGCGGTGACCACGGTGAACGGCACCGAGACCGCGCGTACCGAGGTCGGCCGCACCACCTCCGTCGAGCCGATCGCCACCCAGGTGTCGGTCGGGACGAAGACCACGCTGACTCGGGTCGGCAACCAGGTGTTCTTCAACGACACCGAGTTCGGGGTCAACTGGGACGGCCTCGCGTTCTGCGAGTCCACCCACAACCCGAAGGCGATCAACGCCTACCCGTCCCGTGGCCTGCCGACCTACGGCCTGTTCCAGTTCGATCTGCCGACCTGGCAGTCCGTCGGCGGCAGTGGCAATCCGATCGACGCCACGCCCGAGGAGCAGATCATGCGGGCCAAGCTGCTGTTCCAGTCCCGTGGCCTGGAGCCGTGGGCCTGCCGCGCGGCCGCGAAGTAGGACCTGCCCCGGCAGGTGGGCGGCAGGACCTGCTGGTCACGTGCGGAAGTGGGACCTGCGTTCCGTGTCAGGATGAAGGACATGAGCACACCGGGCGGCACCGAGCAGGTCTCCCTGCTCGGGGCCACCCGGATCCGCCAGCTGGCGGCCGAACTGGACCTGCGTCCCACCAAGACCCTCGGCCAGAATTTCGTGCACGACGCGAACACGGTGCGCCGCATCGTGTCTGCCGCGGCGCTGCGTCCGGACGACCACGTGCTCGAGGTCGGCCCGGGGCTGGGCTCGCTGACGCTGGGACTGCTGGAGAAGGTGGACCGGGTCACCGTGGTCGAGATCGACCCGCGGCTCGCCGGGCTGCTGCCACGCACCGTCGCCGAACACGCACCGTCCCGCGCGGACCGCCTCCACGTGGTCTGCGCCGACGCGCTGAACGTCGGGTCCGCGGAGGTGGGCCGGCCCACCGCCCTGGTGGCCAACCTGCCGTACAACGTCTCGGTCCCGGTTCTGCTGCACCTGCTCGCCGAACTGCCCAGCCTGCGCCGGGTGCTGGTGATGGTCCAGGCCGAGGTGGCCGACCGGCTCGCGGCGGGACCGGGGTCACGGACGTACGGTGTGCCGTCGGTGAAGGCGGCCTGGTACGGCACCGTCGCCCGGGCCGGCTCCATCGGGCGCCACGTCTTCTGGCCCGAGCCGCGCGTCGATTCGGCGCTGGTCGCCATCGACCGTCACGCCGCTCCGACGGTGGGGGACCGGGAGGCCGTCTTCACCGTGGTCGACCACGCCTTCTCGCAGCGCCGCAAGATGCTCCGGTCCGCTCTTGCCGGCTGGGCCGGATCGAGCTCGGCTGCGGAGGAGTTGCTCGACCGGGCCGGCGTCGATCCCACCCGACGGGGCGAGACCCTCGACCTGGGAGAGTATGTCGCGATCTCCGCCGTGCCGCGATGATCGGCGCGCTGCCGAGTGCCACGGTCCGGGTCCGGGTCCCGGCCAAGATCAACCTGCACCTGGGTGTCGGCGATCTGCGCGACGACGGATACCACGAGCTGGTCACTGTCTTCCAGTCGGTCAGTCTGTTCGACGAGCTGGCGCTGACCCCGGCCGACGAGCTGTCGGTGGTGACGCGCGGCGCGACCGGCGTACCGGAGGGGGCGGACAACCTCGCGGGGCGGGCCGTGCTGCTGCTGGCCGCGCACGCCGGTCGCCACCCCGGGGTCCGCGTCGAGGTCACCAAGCAGATCCCGGTCGCCGGTGGGATGGCCGGCGGCAGCGCCGACGCCGCCGCGGCCCTGCTGGGCTGTGCCCAGTTGTGGCACCTCGACCTCCCCCGGTCCGAGCTGGTCGAGCTGGCCGCTGAGCTGGGTAGCGACGTGCCGTTCGCCCTCACCGGGGGTACCGCGCTCGGGACCGGCCGCGGTGAGCGCATCGCGCCGATACTGACCCGGCATCAGTGGCATTGGGTGCTGGCCATCGCCGACGGTGGACTGTCCACCCCGGCGGTCTTCGGCGAACTGGACCGGCTGCGCGCGCAGGCGCCCGGACCGCGGGTCGGACCGGTCGAGGACGTCCTCGGCGCACTCGCCCGGCCCGAGGCGGCGGCGCTGGCCGCGGTGCTGGGCAACGACATGCAGGCGGCGGCGATCTCGCTGCAGCCCTCGCTGCGCCGGGTGCTCTACGCCGGTACCGCCGAGGGCGCGCTGAGCTGCCTGGTCAGCGGGTCCGGGCCGACCGTGGCGATGCTGTGCACCGACGCCGATCACGCCGCGGACGTCGCGGCGCGCATCGCCGGGCTCGGGGTCTGCCGGACGGTGCGGGTGGTCAACGGTCCGGTCCCGGGCGCGCGGATCCACTAGCTCTCCAACCCGCCCCGACCGGACAGCGGGACAGCACAGACCCATCACCCGACATCGAACCCATCACCCGACATCGAACCCAGTACACGACATCGATAGGACAACGGCTCCACATGGCAAACCTGGTGAACCTGGAGGGCGTGACGGTCGTCGTCGGCCATCGCAACCTGCTGGAGAAGATCTCCCTCGGCATCCAGAGCGGTGATCGCATCGGCGTTCTCGGGCTCAATGGGTCCGGGAAGTCCACCCTGCTCTCGATTCTCGCCGGTGTCCGGGAGCCGCAGGCCGGCCGGATCGCTACCGGGCGCGGCACCCGGGTTGCCGTGGTGGCCCAGAAGTCGGAACTGGCACCAGGTCTCACCGTCCGCGATATCGCGCTGGGCGACTTCGGCCAGACCGGCGGAGAAGACCACGGTGCTGATTACCATTGGGCGTCGGACTCGTCGGTGAGGTCGGTGCTGGACGGTCTGGGCCTTGGCAACATCGGCCTGGAGACCCTGGTGGACAACCTGTCCGGGGGTGAGCGCCGCCGGGTGGCCCTGGCCGCCGCGCTGGTCACCGACGCTGATCTGCTGATCCTCGACGAGCCCACCAACCACCTCGACATCGAGGGCGTCGCCTGGCTCGCCGCGCACCTCGTCGCCCACCGCGGCGCCGTCGTGGTGGTCACCCATGATCGTTGGTTCCTCGACGCCGTGGCCACCCTCACGTGGGAGGTCGTCGACGGGGAGGTCTTCATCCGTGAGGGTGGATACAGCGACTGGGTTTTTGCCCGAGCCGAGCGGTTGCGGCTGGCCGGGGCGGCGGAGGAACGCCGGAAGAACCTGGCGCGCAAGGAGTTGGCCTGGCTACGCCGCGGTGCGCCGGCCCGGACTTCCAAGCCGCGGTACCGCATCGAGGCCGCCGAGGCGCTGATCGCCGACGTCCCCGAACCGCGGGACAGCGTGGAGCTGCAGGCTTTTGCCCGCAAGCGGCTCGGACGTGACGTCCTCGACATCGAGGACGTGACCGCCAAGGTGGTGGCGGCTGACCGGACGGACCGGACTCTTCTGGATCACGTGACGTGGCGGATCGGGGCCGGGGACCGGCTCGGCATCGTCGGGGTCAACGGCTCCGGGAAGACCACCCTGCTCAAGGTGCTGCTCGGCGAGTACCCGCTGGTCAGCGGCACCGTCAAGCGGGGTCAGACGGTGAGCCTGGGCTACCTCTCACAGGACGTCACCGAGCTGCCCGGCACGCTGCGGCTGCTGGAGGCGGTCACCGAGGTAGCCAGGGTGATCAACCTTGGCGGCAAGGACGTCACGGCGGGACAGCTCTGCGAGCGGTTCGGCTTCGGCACCCAGCAGCAGTGGACCTTCGTCAAGGAGCTGTCCGGCGGGGAGCGCCGACGGCTGCAGCTGCTGCGCATCCTGATGAGCGAGCCCAACGTGCTGATCCTCGATGAGCCCACCAACGATCTGGACACCGACACCCTGCAGTCCCTGGAGGACCTGCTGGACTCCTGGGCAGGCACGCTGATCGTGGTCTCCCACGATCGCTACCTGATCGAGCGCGTGTGCGACGACGTGGTCGCGCTGTTCGGCGACGGCAAGATCAGCCAGGTCATCGGCGGGGTCCCGGAGTACCTGCAGCGTCGTGCCGCCGCTCTCGCCGCCCCGCCCACGGCCGCGACCGGGGCGGCGGGCAAGCCCGGCCCCGCCGCGGCACCCGCCGGTCCGGCCGTGGACAAGCGGTTGGCTCGCAAGGAGCTGCAGCGGCTCGAGAAGCGGCTGGAATCGTTGGACCGCAAGGACCGCGAGCTCACCGGCTCCCTCACCGAGGTCGGCACCGACTACGAGAAGGCGGCCGATCTGGACGGCCAGCTCGCCGCGGTGCGCAGCGAGAAGGACGACGTCGAACTCGAGTGGATGGCCGTCGCCGAGCAGCTCGAAGAGGCCTGACCCCGGCGGGACCCGACGGACGGGTGCGGTCTCAGTAGGCGCGGGCGACCAGGCGCTCGATGGTGTCGCGGTCCGGCGACGAGGTACCCGCCCCCACGACCGTGGTAGCCAGCGCACCGGCGGCACAGGCGAACTGCAGGGCCGCCAGCGGCGGTCGGCCCTCCGTCCAGGCCACGGCCAGCGCTCCGGTGAAGGCGTCGCCGGCCCCGGTGGTGTCGACAGCGGTGACCTCGGGCGCGGGGACGGTGAACTCCTCGCCGTCCGGCCCGCGATAGCGTGCCCCGGCACGACCCAGGGTCGTGACGACGTGGAACACCTCACTGACGGCTGCGGCGCCCACCTCGGTGGCCTCGTGCTCGTTGAGTACCAGCAGGGTGGTGTTCGACAACAGCGCCCAGCTCAGGGGTTGCATCGGAGAAGGGTTGAGCAGCAGGCGCTTTCCGGCCGCGGTGGCGATCGCGGCGGCGTGCACCACGGTCGGCACCGGAATCTCCAGTTGGCAGACCACCATTGCCGCGTCGGCCAGCAGTTGCTGCTCGGCGGCGGTCAGCTCGGTCACCGCGGCGTTCGCCCCGGGTACCACCACGATCGAATTCTCGGCGTGATCGTCGACCGTGATGGCGGCGATCCCGCTGGGCCCGGCGACCCGCCGCAGCGCGGCGATGTCCACGCCGCAGGACTCGAGGTGGGTCGCCAGCTCATCCGCGAAGGCGTCGTCGCCGATCGCCCCGATGAACCGCACCCGGCCGCCGCACCGGGCTGCGGCGATCGCCTGGTTCGCCCCCTTGCCCCCGCAGATGGTCTGAAAACTGTTGCCCAGCAACGTCTGTCCCGGTCGAGGAAGCGTCGGTGTCGTCACCACGAGGTCCATGTTCACCGACCCCAGCACCACGATCGCCGGGTCGCGCAGGGACGGGGTCGCGCCGGTGGCGGCAGGCTCGGTCATGGACCCATACTCTGCCATCATGACCGCATTCATCACCGCGCTCGGTGCCGCGGCCCGCTCGGCGGGCTGCCTGATCACCGGTGAACCGACCGCCCCCGTGAGGACCCCGTGGCTGGAGGTGCACGCCGCCGGCCGTCGCGGAGCCGCCCGGCTCGTCGCCGCCGGACTGCGACCGGGGGGTACGGTCGCCGTGCTGGCCGCCGCCCCCGCCGAAGTGGCCCCGCTGGTACAGGCGGCCTGGTGGGCCGGCGCCTCGGTGACGATGCTCCACCAGCCCACGGCCCGCACCGATCCGGGTCACTTCGCGGCCGAGACCGCGCAGGTGCTGGGGGTCATCGGGGCTCATCATGTGCTGCTGGGCGAGCAGTTCGCGGCCTTCGACGGTCGGCTCCGCGCCGCCGGGATCGGCGTTCACCACGCCGCCGTACTGACCGGTGACGGCGACGAGCTCGCCGAACCCGTTGCGGTGGAGGAGGAGTCGACGTTGCTGCTGCAGCTCACGTCGGGCTCGACGGCCACCCCGAAGGCCGTGCGTATTTCGCACGCCAACGCCTGGAACAACCTGAACGCGATGCGCGTCCGGGCCGAGATCGTGCCCGGGGCGTCGGTGATGGTGAGCTGGCTGCCGCTGTTCCACGACATGGGCATGGTCGGGTTCCTGACCCTGCCCATGGTCTTCGGGGTCGACGTCGTCACGGTCACCCCGACCGACTTCCTGCGGTCGCCGCTGCTGTGGTTCGAGCTGGTCACCCGCTACGGCGGTACCCACACCGCCGCACCGAACTTCGCCTACGCGCTCGCCGCCCGGGCGTTGCACCGCGCCGAGGGTCTGGACCTGTCCACCCTGCGGTTCGCCCTGAACGGGGCCGAGCCGATCGACGTCACCGCGGTGCGGGCGTTCCTGGCCGCGGGGGAGCGCTTCGGGCTACCGCCGACGGCCATGGTGCCGGCCTACGGAATGGCCGAGACGACGCTGGGCGTCAGCATCCAGCACACCGGAAGACCCTTCACCGTCGACGTTCTCGACGCGGTGGCGCTCGAGGAGGAGCGGGTCGCCCGCCCGCCGACGACGGAGCACGCCGCCGTGCGCTCGTTCCCTCGGCTGGGGCAGCCGCTGGACGACATCGAGGTTCAGGTCCGCGACGACGCGGGCACGGTACTGGCCGACGGTGGCGTCGGCACGCTGTACATCCGCGGACCGGCGGTCACCGACCGGTACCTGACCGTGGACGGTGACGTCGACACCCAGGGCGCCGACGGCTGGCTGGACACCGGCGATGTCGGCTACCTCGTCGACGGCGACGTGGTGGTCTGCGGGCGGGTCAAGGACGTCATCATCATGGGTGGGCGCAACATCTACCCGACCGACATCGAGCGGGTGGCCACCTCGGTGGACGGGGTTCGGGCCGGCAACGCGATCGCGGTGCGCTGGACGGCGTCCGGCGGCCGGGAGTCGTTCGTGGTGGCGTGCGAGTCCCGGCAGGCCGAGGACACCACGGAGGTCGCCCGTATCGTGCAGCAGGTCCGCGCAGCTGTGACGACCGCGCTCGGGGTCCGGCCGGCGCAGGTGCTGGTGCTGCCGGTCGGGTCCATCCCGAAGACGCCGTCCGGGAAGCTGAAGAGATCGGCGGCCAAGGAGTGGCTGGAGCGCCGGGCGGCCGGCTGAGCGCGCCCACCGAGCTCACTGCCTGCTGAGCCACCGGCACGCTGCCCGAATCGGGGTGGACGGGACCACGAGGATTTCGCCGAGGTCGTCCGTGGTCAGTGCCAGCGGTTCTGGGCGTCCACCAGGCCGAGCCGGATGAGGTCCTCGACGGCGTCGGCGGCCCGCTCGAGCTCCAGACCGAGCTCTTTGCGCTCCGTCGAGGAGAAGTCCTTGAGGACGAAGTCGGCCGGGTCCTGGCGGCCGGGTGGGCGCCCGACCCCGAAGCGCACCCGGGCGTAGTCCTTGCTGCCCAGGCTGTTCGAGATCGACTTGAGCCCGTTGTGGCCGCCCTCGCCGCCGCCCGCCTTGAGGCGGATGACGCCGAAGTCCAGATCCAGCTCGTCGTGAACGACGATGACGTCGGAGAGATCGAACTTGAAGAAGCGCACCAGGCCGGCCGTCGCGCCGCCCGAGAGGTTCATGTACGAGCGGGGTCGAGCGATGGTGATACGGGTGTCACCGATGCGCGTGGTCGCGACATCAGCGCCGGCCTTGTGCGAACCGAACCGGGCGCTGCCGCGGGCGGCCAGGACCTCGGCCACCATGAACCCGGCGTTGTGCCGGTTGCCGGCGTAGCCCGGACCGGGATTGCCGAGCCCCACGATCAGCTTCTGATCAGACATCAGAACGCGGCATCGGGCTCGGCCATCCTTCGGGGTCGTTCGGTAGAGCACAGGCCGTACTGCGGATGGATCAACAGCCGCGAGCTCAGCTCTCGTCGGCATCCTCGGTCTGGCCGTCGATCGGGGCGGCCTCCGCACCAGTCGACTCGGTGCCGGCGCCGTCGGCTTCCAGCTCCTCGGTGGTCGGGGCCAGCGAGATACCGACGATCAGGGACTCCGGATCGCCGGCCAGGGTGGCGCCTTCCGGCAGGGTGACGTCGGCGGCGGAGATCTGGGTGCCGGCGGCGAGTCCCTCGACGGAGACCTCGAGGGACTCGGGGATCGCCAGCGCCTCGACCTCGATGGACAGCGTGTTCTGGTTGACGCCGACCAGGGTGCCCGGGGCGGGGGAGCCGACCACGGAGATCTGGACGTCGACCGTGACGCGCTCACCGCGGCGGACCAGGATCAGGTCGACGTGCTCGACGTAGTCGCGGAGCGGATGACGCACGACCGACTTGGGCAGCGCCAGCTCCTCGCCGCCGTCGATGGCCAGGGTCAGCACGGTGTTCGCGCCGCCGCCCTTGAGTGCGCGACCGAACTCGCGGGCGGGCAGGCTCAGGTGGCGGGGATCGGTGCCGTGACCGTAGAGGACAGCCGGGATCTGGCCGGTCTTGCGGATGCGCCGTGAGGCGCCCTTGCCGAACTCGGTGCGGGTGGCGGCTTCGATGCGGTTCTCGGACACGGGGGACTCCTTCAAAGGTGGTGCAGGCGCGGTACCGGACCGTCAGCTGACATGGTGGGCTCGAACTGCTCGACCCCGGCGAACGGCACGGGGGAGCGGATCCCACCGCGTCGAATCACGGCTGACCCCAGCAGAAATCCTGCGTACGGGCCGCCCTCGCCGAGGCTGTACTTCTAGAAGGCAACCCGCCCATCATACCCGGCCAGCGCCTGCTTGAGTAACTGAGCGAAATCGTCCACGTCGTCGGTGGTCGTGTCCCAGGCGCACATCCAGCGGACCTCCCCGGTGGCGGCGTCCCAGTCGTAGAATTTGTAGCGCTCCCGGACCACGTCGGCCGCCGCTCTCGGCAGCACGGCGAACACCGCGTTGGCCTCGGTCGTGCGGGTCACGGTGACCCCGTCGATGTCGGCCGCCGCCGCGGTGAGACGGGCCGCCATCGCGTTCGCGTGGGACGCCGATCGGAGCCAGAGGTCGCCCTCCAGCAAGGCGATGAGCTGGGCGGAGAAGAACCGCATCTTCGAGGCCAGCTGCATGTTCATCTTGCGCAGGTACTTGATCCCGACCACGGCGTCCGGGTTGAGCACCACGATGGCCTCGGCGGCCAGCAGGCCGTTCTTGGTGCCGCCGAAGGACAGCACGTCCACCCCGACGTCGGTGGTGAACGCCGACATCGGCACCCCGAGCGCGGCTGCGGCGTTGGAGATCCGCGACCCGTCCAGATGCAGGGTCATCCCCAGGCTGTGCGCGTGCTGGGCGACGGCGCCGATCTGGTCGGGGGTGTACAGCGTGCCGAGCTCGGTGGACTGGGTGAGGGAGACGACCAGCGGCTGGGCCCGGTGCTCGTCACCGAAGCCGTGGGCCTGCCGGTCGATCAGCTCGGGGGTGAGCTTGCCGTCCGGGGTCGGCACGGTCATCAGCTTGATGCCGCCGACCCGTTCCGGGGCACCGTTCTCGTCGACGTTGATGTGGGCGGTCTCGGCACACACCACGCCACCCCAGCGGGGCAGCATCGCCTGCAGCGACAGCACGTTGGCGCCGGTGCCGTTGAACACCGGGAACACCTCGAGGCCGGCACCGAAGTGGCGGGCCATCACGGTCTGCAGATGCGCGGTGTAGACGTCGTCGCCGTAGGCGGTCTGGTGCCCGAGGTTGGCGTCGGTCAGGGCCTGCAGCACCTCGGGGTGCACACCGGCATAGTTGTCCGAGGCGAAGCCGCGGCGGGTCTGGTCGTGGAGAGTCGTCACGCTGCCGATTGTTCCAGGACGACGGGGGCCGCCGCGCCCCCGTCCGTGCCACCGGGGACGACGCCACCTGCGGTGATGCCGGCGGTGCCCTGGATCACGTCGGACAGCTTGCGCGACAGCGCTTCGTAGAACATCGACAGCGGGAACTCGTCCGGCAGGACCGCGTCGGTGAGCCCCTTGGGGGGGCCCTCGACCGGGAGCGCCGCGGCGCCGCGGGCCCACAGCGACGCCGGGTGCGGGGTCAGGGTGGTGCTGATGAGTGCGTACGCGGCCAGCCAGTGCGACATCTTCGGCCGGTCGATCGAGCGCCAGTACAGGTCATCGATGGCGTCGGACAGGGCGATGACCGCGCCGGCCACGTCTTCCCAGTCGATGGTGAGCCGGTTGTCGGTCCAGTGCAACACCCGACGCTGGTGCAACCAGGCGAACAGCAGCTGGCCGCCGAGACCGTCGTAGTTGCGCACCCGGCTACCGGTGATGGCGAAGCGGAAGATGCGGTCGAAGAGGATGGCGTACTGGACCAGTCGGGCCTGGCCGATGCCCGTGCCCTCCAGTCGGACCGCCGCGCGGAACGCGGTGAGGTCGCACCGAAGTTCCTCCAGTGAGTAGAGGAAGTAGGGCATCCGCTGCTTGATCATGAACGGGTCGAACGGCAGGTCGCCGTGCATGTGGGTGCGGTCGTGGATGAGGTCCCACATGA
>JBDSLP010000128.1:0-3188 GCA_039916325.1 Nakamurella sp.
TTCCCGCCGCCGCCCCAGCAGGGCTACGGTCCCCCGCAACAGCCGGGCGGATACGGCCCCCCACAGGGATTCCCGCCGCCGCAACAGGGGAGCAGTAGCCCGAATCTGCCGACCATCGACGTCTCCAAGGTCGGCAACGGCGACTGGATCGTCCTCGGCCTGGGCCTGCTGCTGCTGATCTTCAGCTTTTTCGGCTGGTGGTCGGTGTCGTACAACTTCATGGGCGTCTCGCAGAGTGACAGTGTCGGCGCCTGGCACCGGTTCTGGTGGATCGCGCCGCTGCTGATCCTGGCGGTGACGCTCGTCCGGGCGGCCCAGCTGCTCACCGGTCTGCTCGTGAAGGAGGTCAAGCCGCTCTGGCTGCTCTACGCCGCAGTGGCCGCCGTGGTGCTCTACCTGATCTCGCTCATCGATCTGTTCACCTATTCGTCGGGCCTGGGCCTGGACAACCTGGGCGACCTGGGCGCCTCGGTGAGTGCCGGCCCCGGCTTCGGTATCTGGGCGTCACTCATCCTGTCGCTGGCCCTGGTCTACTTCCTGGCGCTGTCCCTGCAGGCCCGCGGCGAGAAATTGCCGGTCGCGGTCCCCGGACCGAAGCTGTAGCTGGTCCAGCCTCAGCGGCCGTCGTCCCGACCTCTCGGGGCGGCGGCCGTCGTCGTACGAGGAGGCCATCATTCGTCGTCACGATTCATCCTTTCGAGGAGCAAGGACCTAGGGTCATCCGATCCGGTGGGCGGTACGCTGCAGCAATTCACGTGATGCACCGAATTCCGGCACTCCGCTGCGTGTCTGGTGACGCCGCAGCGACGCACGCCGGACATCCACCCGGTGCCTGACCTGACCAGATTGCTCGATCGGACCTGCAGACCAGCCTGTCCGTAGCTCCCGCCGTCGGTCGTGGACCTGCCGCTCTCCGGGCGTCCGGTCCACCTCCCGCCGCTCATGGGCTCCCGCCCTGAAGACACGACGATGGAGCTCCGGCCATGCCCGACTTTGAGCTGCCCCACGAACAGCAGCTGTCCGACGTGTTGAGCGAATTCGCCCGCACGATGGTCACCGACTTCCCGATCCAGGCGATCCTGGATCAGCTGATCGACCGGATCGTGCTGCTGCTGCCGGTCACCGCGGCCGGGGTCACCCTGATCGGCCCCGACACGTTGCCGCGCTACGTGGCCGCGTCGGACCCGACGGCGTTCGCCTACGAGCAGCTCCAGACCGAACTCCGGGACGGTCCTTGCCTGTTGGCCTACCACTCCGGCGAGGCCGTGGTCGTGACCGACCTCCGCGACGACCCGCGCTTCCCCCGGTTCGCCCCCCGCGCCCTCGCCGCGGGCATGCGGGCGGTCCTGACGTTCCCGCTCCGGCACGGCGAGCTGCAGCTGGGGGCGCTGGACCTCTACCGGGACACCCCGGGCGGGATGTCGGCCCGGGAGATGGCCATCGCGCAGACGCTCGCCGACGTGGTGTCGGCCTACCTGATCAACGCCCAGGCCCGGCAGGCCCTGGAGGACTCCACCGAGCGGTCACGCGAGCTCTCGCTCCATGACGGTCTCACCGGGCTGCCGAACCGCACTCTGATGCTGGAACGCCTCGAGCACGCCTTCCAGCGGACCCGCCGGTCCGACAAGACGTCTGCCGTCGTCTTCGTGGACCTCGACGGGTTCAAACGGGTCAACGACACGCACGGACACTCCGTGGGGAACCAGTTGCTCGTCGCGGTCGCGATGCGTCTGAAGCGCCTGCTGCGACCACCGGACACGGTGGCCCGGATGCACGGCGACGAGTTCGTCATCCTCTGCGAGGATCTCGACGATCCGGACCAGGCCGCCCCCATCGTGGCCCGACTGACCGCGGCGATGGCCAAGCCGTTCCGGCTGCCCGACACCACGATCACCATCAGCGCCAGCGTCGGGATCGCCTTCGCCGATCACGATCTGCATGATCCGGAGAAGGTCCTGCGAAACGCCGACGCGGCGATGTACCAGGCCAAACGACGCGGGTCCGGCCTGCCGCACGTCTTCGATCCGCGCTACCAACACATCGCCACGACCAGCCTGCACCTCGAGCACGACCTCCGGACCGCACTGGTGCAGGGTCAGCTCCACGCCGTCTACCAGCCGATCGTGAACACCGGAGATCGGGGGATCCTCGGCTTCGAGGCGCTGCTGCGCTGGACCCATCCGGTCGCCGGAACGGTTCCGCCCGCGACGTTCATCCCGCTGGCCGAGAGTGCCGGTCTCATCGCCGGGATCGGTTCCTGGATCCTCCGTCGGGCGTGCGCCGACCGCCGACGCTGGCAGTCGCTGAACCCGTTCGATGACCTCGATATCGCGGTCAACATCTCGACCCAGCAGCTGATGTCGGCGACCTTCGTCGACACCGTCGTGGCCGCTCTCGAGGCCGAGGACACCGAGCCCGCAAGGCTCACCCTGGAGATCACCGAGAGCGTCTTCGTCCAGGACAGTGAGCGTGCGCTGATCGTGCTGAACGACCTCAAGGCCCTCGGCGTCAGGATCGCCCTCGACGACTTCGGCACCGGGTATTCGTCACTGGGCCACCTCGACCAGTTCCCGGTCGACATCGTCAAGATCGACCGCAGCTGCGTCGCCGATCTGGCCCACGACCGGGTCAGCCAGATCATCTCCACCGCCGTCGTACAACTGGCACACGCCCTGGACATGACCGTCGTCGCCGAGGGCATCGAGACCGCCGAGCAGCATGCCCAGGTCGTCGCCCTCGGCTGTGACGCGAGCCAGGGCTTCTACTACGGCCGGCCGATGCGGGTCGGCGACGCCGACGAACTCGTCCGACGGTCGGGTGGGCAGCGGCTGCCGGTCCTGCCCACACCCCGGGTGTCTGCCCTGCCCACCGCAGTAGCCGGACTCTCCCCTCGTTGACCGCATCACTGCAGGTGGCTAGCGGGGCTGCCGGTACCCACTGACGGCGTTCCGCGGAACGCCGTCGACCGTCCGGGATCGACGCTATGTTCAGCTCTCACCCTGCCGCCGCGCCGCCGGAGACCGTCCCGTGAACAGAACCGTCACTGCCGTTCCCATGCCGCGCCGCGCCGCGCCGCCGCACGCCGTGGTCCCGGTGGCCATCGGCGGGCTCACCGCGGTGCTCGGGCTGATCAACTCCTGGTACGTGTCGTTGTGGACCGACGAGGCGGCGACCATCTCCGGTTCCGG
>JBDSLP010000129.1:0-3919 GCA_039916325.1 Nakamurella sp.
CTGCTGACCCGCCGGGTTCGTGGCGACATGCTCGGCCCACATCCACTTCCCGTACGGGCCCTTCCGCAACGGGAGCCCGGCGGCCAGCAGACGCGGCCCGAAATCGGTCCAAGCCGCGGTCGGCTCGCCGTGGACCTGGGCGAGAAGAGGCGCCAGATAGGTCAACTCGGCGGGATGTTGAGCCGGAGTGGCGGTCATCATCAGGGTGAACGGCGCGGTGGCGTGGGGTGCGGCGAATCGCGACACCGCGCGGAACCGCTTGACCCGGGCCGTGTCCGCGTTGCGGTAGAGCTGGGCCTCGTCGACGGCGAGCAGGTCCCATGTCCACTTCGGACGGCCGGCCTTCATCAGGTGTGGCAGCTCGTCTGGGGAGGCGATGAGGATGTCCAGACCGCCGTCGCCGAGGGCGGTGATGGTGCGCCGCCAGTGCGGGATGGTGATCTCCTTGGGCCTGTCCACCAGGATCAGCAGTCGGTGCAGGCCACGGTGTCGGGCGATCTCGCGCAGCGCCAGGAACGCGGTGATGGTCTTTCCGACGCCGGTGTCGTCGGTGAGTAGGAATCCGCGGGGGTAGGCGCCGTGCACTTCGACCGCGGCGGCTGTGACGATGGCCTGCGCGCCGTCGAACTGCAGCGGCCGTGGGGTCATCGGCGCGACCGGCGTCGGCGGCGGCCCGGGCGCGCCGTTCTCCTGATCTTCTCGCCACCGCAGCACGGTGTACGGCTGCGAGCGGTACGGAAGGAGGTGGGGCGGCAGCTGGGGTGCGAGGTGAGTGTGGGCCCTGCGGACGGGGTCCCAGCCGGCGCCGTCGACCTGCTGCTGGAACGGCACGGCCAGGAACCACAGGCGACCGTCGGCCGGGTCGTTCGGTAGGGCGGCCGACGCCACCCGGTGGCGTGCGGGGGTGCGGCGGGGCCTGCGGGTGGCGCGCTTGGCACCTGATGCGCGGCTGGTCGGCATCGGTCGATTCTCCGTGGTCGGTGACGCCAGGGGCGTCAGCCTGGTGGCCGAGGCGCGGTGGAGTTGCGGGACGCACGTTGGAGATTACTGGCCGACGTGGACCATGAGTTGCTCCCGGTGGCGTGGGCGCCGTTCGCGCGGTTGCCACGGCCGGTCGGCGCGCAGCACTAGGCTGCGCGGGACAGGTGACCGACGGCTGACGGGCAGCACGCGGCGGATCCGGGGAGGGCCGATGGCACGGACCCGGCACGCCGCCGGCGGCGGCATCACGGTCGAGGTACCGCTCGATCGGCTGCCGGGTTGGGTCAACCGGTTCAGCGGCCGCAACGACGGGCTCCGGTCGATCGCCGCGGACGGTGCGCAGGTGGTGTTGACGGCCGGCGACGGCACCACCGCGACCTGTGCCGTGCCGTTCCCGCCCATGGCCGCGGGGGAGCGGGAACCGTTGGAGGCATTGATTTCCCACCTCGCCGGGATCGGCGCCGTGGGCATCGTCGCAGTCCGGGCCGGCGCGCATTCGGTGGGTATCGCCCGCCACGGCGTCGTGGTGTCGTCCAAGACCGACCGGGCCTACGTCCAGGGTCGGACCGCGGCCGGCGGTTGGTCGCAGCAGCGATACGCCCGGCGCCGTGGGAACCAGCTGACCGCGTCGTTGGGTGACGCCGCGGACGCTGCGAACCGGGTGCTGGTGCCATCGGCTTCCGTGCTGGATGCGCTGGTCCTGGCCGGGGACGCCTCGGCGCTGCGCACCGTGATGGCCGACAAGCGGCTCGCGGTGCTCGCCGGGCTGCCGCGCCGCACGTTCGGCGACATCCCCGAGCCGCGTCGCACGATCCTCGATGATCTGGCCGAGCGGATGACCGTCGTCGAGGTCACCGTCCGGGACTCCACCGTCCCTGCCACGATGGGCGGATAACTCTTGCAGGTGAGAGATGTCCGCCCATCGTGGGCAGCTCCCGGCCGGGTGACCAACTCGACGGGCGACGCACGGGTATCTCGGGCCATCCCCGGTAGACTCGTTCCACGTGATCACCGCTACCGGCCTCGAACTGCGGGCCGCCTCGCGGATCCTGCTCTCCGACGTGCATCTGCGCGTCCAATCAGGCGACCGCATCGCCTTCGTCGGCCGTAACGGCGCCGGCAAGACCACCACCCTGCGCGTACTGGCCGGTGAGGGTTCGCCCTACGCCGGCTCGGTGGTGCACAACGGTCCGCTGGGCTACCTCCCGCAGGACCCACGCGAAGGTGATCTCAACATCACCGCCCGCGACCGGGTGCTGTCCGCCCGTGGGCTGGACGTGCTGGCCCACCAGTTGGCCAAAGTGCAGATCGAGATGAGCGAGCTCGTCGAAGGCCCCGAATCGGATGCGGCGATCAAGCGCTATGGCGAGATCGAGGAGCGGTTTTCCGACCTGGGTGGCTACGCCGCCGAGTCCGAGGCGGCGCGGATCTGTTCCAACCTTGGCCTGCCTGACCGCATCCTGACCCAACCGATGCACGAGCTCTCCGGTGGGCAGCGCCGCCGGGTGGAACTGTCGCGCATCCTGTTCGCCGCCGCTGATTCCGGTGATGGCACCATGCTGCTGCTGGACGAGCCGACCAACCACCTCGACCACGATTCGATCGTGTGGCTCCGGGACTTCCTCAAGGGCTTCTCGGGTGGTCTGGTGATCATCTCCCACGACGTCGAACTGCTGGCCGCCGTGGTGAACAAGGTCTGGTTCCTGGACGCCGTCCGCGGCGAGCTCGACCCCTACAACATGACCTGGCAGCGCTACCTCGACGCCCGCAGCACCGACGAGCAGCGTCGCCGTCGCGAGCGTGCCAACGCCGAGAAGAAGGCGTCCGCGCTGGTCGCACAGGCGGCCAAGATCGGCGCCAAGGCGACCAAGGCCGCGCAGGCGCACTCGATGGTCAAGCGTGCCGAGAAGATGCTGGGCGAACTGGACGAGATCCGGGTGGCCGACAAGGTCGCCAAGATCCGCTTCCCACAGCCGGCCGCCTGCGGTCGAACGCCGCTGATGGGCAACAATCTCTCCAAGGCCTACGGCTCGCTGGAGATCTTCGCCGGTGTCGACCTCGCGATCGACAAGGGTTCCCGGGTGGTCGTTCTCGGTTTCAACGGAGCCGGCAAGACCACGCTGCTGAAGATCCTGGGCGGCCGCGAGAAGCCCGACACCGGCCAGATCGAGGCCGGTCACGGACTCAAGCTGGGCTACTACGCGCAGGAGCACGAGACGCTGGATCCGGACGCGACCGTCTGGGAGAACATCCGGCATGCCTCGCCCGACACCGGTGCACAGGAGCTGCGGACGCTGCTCGGTACCTTCATGTTCAAGGGCGAGCAGCTCGAGCAGAAGGCCGGCACGCTGTCCGGCGGCGAGAAGACCCGGCTCGCGTTGGCCGGCCTGGTGTCGTCGGCGGCGAACGTGCTGCTGCTGGACGAGCCGACCAACAACCTCGACCCGGCCAGCCGCGAGCAGGTACTGGACGCCATCCGCAGCTACGCCGGCGCGGTCGTCCTGGTCACACATGACGCCGGCGCGGTCGCGGCTCTGCACCCCGAGCGGGTCATCCTGCTGCCGGACGGCACCGAGGACCACTGGAACGACGAATACCTGGATCTGGTCGAACTCGCGTGAGTGAATGCGTCTCCGCCTGTGGGTCGGATGCGGTCGCTTTGTCGGGATTCGAATGGCAGACTGCCTGGATCGGGTGAACGCCGTCGGCGGTTCCCGCAGACGCGGGGGGATCCTATGACATCGATGGACGAGGCACGCGCGGCCGGTTGGTACCCGGACCCGCTGAACTCCGCCCAAACCCGGTGGTGGGACGGACGGGAATGGACCCAGCTGAGCCATGCGGTCACCGCAAACACAGCCGCGATCGGCGACGTTCCGGATGCGGCGACGTCGGCGGGATCGTTCGGTGCGCCGACCTCGGGCTGGTACCCGGACCC